>JAAYLG010000221.1 GCA_012522075.1 Bacillota bacterium | reverse complement strand
CCTTTCGGTTATCGCGGGAAGTTGAACAGTTTATTCCCGTGCCTATAAAAACAAAGTAATAAAAACAAAAACAGATTTTATTTAGGGAGGGATTTACATGGTAAAAAACAAAAAAAAGGCCAAACTGGCGCTTATCCTGCTTGCAGTGCTGACGATGCTGCTTTTGCCTTCTTTTGCAGCAGCCGCCGAAGGGATTTATATCGCGACAGAATACCCGGGGATCTCCGTGGGGGCCGGGGAAAGTTTAACCTTCCCGCTTGATGTGTACAACAGCAGCTCACAAAACCAGATTGTTACCTTAAAAGTTACACGTGCGCCCTCGGGGTGGGAAACTTCCCTGGAAGGCGGCGGCAAGAAAATTCACGAAGTTTTTGTCCGCGCAGGTTCCTCTGAAGATGCAGATTTGCGTGTTCAAGTCCCGCAGAATGCAACGGAACAAGTTTATACCATTACTGTGGCCGCCTTCTCGGGCGACAGGGAGCTGGCTGCGCTGAATCTCCATGTGGATGTCAGCAAGGCGCGGGCCGGCGAAGATAAATTTACAGCCCAGTATTCCGAACTTAAAGGATCGGGCAGTGCCACTTTTAATTTTAAACTAAGCCTGACAAATAACAGTGCGGAGGAGCAAACTTACAGTCTCGGGGCCGAACTGCCTTCGGGCTGGCAGATAACTTTTAAACCGTCTTATGAAGATCAGGAAGTTGCCAGCATAACGGTTAAAGCCGGTGAAACGAAAAATCTGGATGTGACTATTACACCTGCTTCCGGCGTAGAAGCGGGAGAATATAAAATTCCCGTTGTTGCCACCAGTGCTGCCGGACCGGTGACGGAAGAACTGACTGTCATTATCAGCGGGACTTATAGAATGACTTTCTCTGGACAAGGAGGAATTTTAAGTACTGATGTAGTTGCCGGAAGCGAGAAAAAAATTACTCTGGAAGTGAGCAATACCGGCAGCGCACCGATTACCAACATTAATCTCTCAGCCACGACACCGAAAGACTGGTCCGTTACCTTTGATGAGAAAACTATTGACCTGCTTGAACCCGGCGAAACAAAGCAGGTTGTTGCCACCATTACTGCCAGCAGCAATGCCATTGCCGGCGATTATATGGTTAATATGCGTGCTTCGGGCAAAGAGACCAGCAAAACTGCTGAATTTCGCATTACTGTCAAAAAGTCCACGCTATGGGGTATCATCGCAATCATAATTATTATTGCGGTCTGCTACGGAGTTTACTGGGTTTTCCGTAAATACGGGAGGCGGTAACCGTGGCCAAAGCTGCACATAATTATCTGGTGACGACCAAGGGATTGACAAAACATTACGGTACGCTGGTAGCCGTGGACAACCTTAACCTGAAGGTAAAGCAGGGAACAATTTTCGGGCTTCTGGGACCCAACGGTGCCGGAAAAACCACGACAATTCTCATGCTGCTGGGACTGACTGAGCCCACTGCCGGCCAGGCTATAATTGACGGTTGCGATCCGACGCGCGAGCCGCTGAAAGTAAAATCCCGGACAGGTTATTTGCCCGACAATGTCGGCTTTTATCAGGACATGACCGGCTGGGAAAATCTGCGTTATACGGCCGAGCTAAACGGGCTGCCGGAAGATGTGGCGAAAGAACGTATTGCCCGGGCGGTCGAACGGGTGGGGCTTGCAGATGCGATTGACCGCAAGGTGGGGGAATATTCCCGTGGTATGCGCCAGCGCCTGGGGATTGCGGACCTGCTGGTCAAGGATCCGCCGCTGATTATTATGGACGAACCTACGCTGGGTATCGACCCGGAAGGGGTCCGGGAACTGCTGGCGCTTATTAAATCACTTGCCCGGGAGGATGGGCGCACCATCCTGGTATCCTCCCACTTGCTGCACCAGGTGCAGGAAATCTGTGATGAGGTGGGTATCTTTGTCAAAGGCAAAATGATTGCCTGCGGCACAGTGGATGATCTGGGTCGGCAGCTTTTGCAGGGCAAACGTTTCAGCCTGGAAGTTGAAGCCGAGCCGCTGGATGAAGAGCTGCTTAACCTCTGCCGCTCCCAGCGAGGCGTGCTGGAGCTGCAGCAGAATGGCACGCGGCTGCTTCTTTTCTGCAGTGAAGATATCCGGCCGCAGCTAACGAAAGAAATTATTGCCGCCGGCTACAGGCTGCTGCACATGACACTGCGCGGTTACTCGCTTGACGAAATATACAGGCGTTATTTCACAAAGGAGGAGGGAAAAAATGGCCAAGCCGCAACTGCCACAGCTAAAACTGCCCGGCATTGACAACTTGTTGCAGGCCAACAAGGGCCTGACGGCAGTGGTAAAGAAGGAAATTTCCGATCATCTTAGCGGTAAGAGGTTTATTATCCTGGTAGTGCTGGTAGTCATTGCCTGTTTGGCTTCTCTCTATATTGCCGCTACCGCCATCCGCGAAGCGGGGACCGATAATTTTGCTTTCCTGAAGATGTTCACAGTGGCAGGCTCCAAACTTCCCTTTTCCTTTACCGCATTTATCTCTTTCCTCGGGCCGCTGATTGGCCTGATTATGGGTTTTGATGCCATCAGTGGCGAAAGAGACAGGGGCACCTTAAGCCACGTGTTGTCCCAGCCCATTTACCGCGACGCTTTGATCAACGGCAAATTTATTGCCGGTGTTGCCGTCTTGGCCATGGTTATTTTTGGACTGGGGCTTTTGACGGGTGCCCTGGGGATTTTGATTTTCGGTGTACCCCCTACGCTGAGTGAGTTTTTGCGTATTATAACATTCCTGCTTTTAAGTATTGTTTATATTTCTTTCTGGCTGGCGCTTTCGCTCCTTTTTTCCATTGTCTTTCGCCAGACCACAACTTCGGCCCTGGCAGGCATTGCTCTGTGGCTCTTTTTCTCATTGTTTGCCACCTTCCTGGTAGGGATGATAGCAGATGCCATCTTCCCGGTCAGTGATAACAGTTCGGCAAGTCAAATCCTGAAAAATGCCCGCTTGAACCATTTGCTAGGACGGCTCTGCCCCAACTACCTTTATGATGAAGCAACCGTTACCCTCATGAACCCGTCTGTCAGGGCACTGGGCGTGGTGACGCTGGAACAGCTTTTAGGTGCCATTGACGCACCTCTTACCTATGGACAGAGCCTTCTTCTTATCTGGCCGCATGTGGTTGGTCTCATTGCCGCCACACTGATTTGCTTTGCCGTCGCTTATTATGCCTTCATGCGTCAGGAAATACGTGCCTGATTGTTTCCCAAGAGGGAGCCGCCCGTCACGTGGGGCAGTGCTTTTTTGTCCGTGCTTAACAACAGAGGCCGGCATAAATGTCGGCCTCTGTTCAGACTGTAGACAAAGTCTTATGAAATGCAAACCTTGGACGAT
>JAAYLG010000220.1 GCA_012522075.1 Bacillota bacterium | reverse complement strand
GCCGTGGCGCAAATCGCACAAAAACCCGTCTGTACAAAGACTTTATCAGGAATTTCTGGGAGAACCAAACAGTCATCTGGCGCACAAACTCTTGCATACCACCTATGTAAACAGGCAGTAAGGCAGCGATCTTGACAAAACCAAGTCCTGTCTCTATAATGAAAATGATGCTTCGGGGCGGGGTGAAAGTCCCTACCGGCGGTAAGCGGCCACAGAGCCGACGAGCCCGCGAGCTGTTTTCAGCCGAGCCGGTTAGAATCCGGCGCCGACGGTATAGTCCGGATGGGAGAAGCGGATATTAGCATAAGCCTATTCTAGCTGTGCGCGATATTCGTAGCGCCCCCGAGCATTTGCCGGGGGCGTTTTCGCTGCCAAAGCATCAGTAAATATTATTCTTTCTTAGGAGGTAAACATTGATGAAAATGAACACGAAAAAAATGGTGATTTTGGCCATGTTGGCTGCCGTTTCCCTGCCGCTCATGTATTATGTCCGTTTTCCGATTTTCCCGGCTGCTCCTTTTCTGGAGTATGATATGGCCGATGTGCCGATTTTAATTGGGACCTTTTTATTCGGCCCGGTAAGCGGCCTGCTGCTTACCGTTGTTGTTTCTGTCATTCAGGCGCTGACGGTTTCGGCCGGCTCCGGCTGGATCGGCGCGCTGATGCATATTTTTGCTACCGGCGCTTATGTGCTGGCAGCAGGCAACATTTACCGTCGTTTTCCCACCCGCAAGGGTGCTGTTGCCTCCCTGTGCTGCGGCACGCTGGCTATGACACTGGCCATGATTCCCCTCAACCTCATCTTTACAGTCATCTTTATGAATGTGCCGCGCAGCGTGGTGATGGGGATGCTGGTACCTATCATTATCCCCTTTAATCTACTCAAGGCCGGGATCAACGGTGTAATTACATTTGCCGTCTATAAAACAGTAGCGAGGGTTCTGCGCCTGGAGATCCTGGAAACAGACCGGAAGGCGACCGCCGAAGTATAACAGGCTTTTATCCCCTTACACATTAAGGGGATTTCTCGCAGGAAGTGTGCCGCTTAGAAAATTTTATGCTTGCAAGAATATTGGAAAAATGAACTTGATCACTGGCAGGATAAATGATATGCTTATGGTGTGGAAATTTTAATTACCCCGTTTGGGAGGCCAAACGGGGTATTTTATAACAAACTTCGTATTTTAAGAAAAGGAGAGATGTTATGACAGCCGCACGCAAAGTTTTAATCACCGATACAACTTTCCGTGATGCTCACCAGTCCTTGCTTGCCACCAGGCTAAAAACGGAACATATGCTGGAGGTTGCGGCACTGATGGATAGGATCGGCTTCCATTCCATGGAGGTCTGGGGCGGGGCAACTTTTGACAGCAGTATGCGCTTTTTGGACGAAGATCCCTGGGAGCGCCTGCGCGCTTTGCGCAAAGCCATGCCCAACACAAAACTGCAGATGCTTTTGCGAGGACAGAATCTCTTGGGCTACCGCCATTATCCCGATGACGTGGTGGAAGCGTTTGTCAAGAAATCCGTGGAAAACGGCATAGATATAATCCGTATCTTTGATGCCTTAAATGACGTGCGCAATATGGCTAAAGCCCTGCAGGCCACACGTGAGGCCGGCGCCCACGCCCAGGCAACTTTGGCCTACACGCGTTCACCGGTGCATGACAATGACCACTTTGTCAAGCTGGGCAAAGAACTGGTGGAAATGGGCGCCGATTCGCTGGCGATTAAAGATATGGCCGGCCTGCTTTCGCCCTATGACGCTTATGAACTGGTGACAAGGTTAAAAGAACTGGGTGTCCCCTTGCAACTGCACTGTCATTATACCAGCGGTATGGCTTCCATGACATACCTGAAGGCTATTGAAGCGGGTGTGGATATTGTGGACACGGCCTGTTCACCCCTGGCGCTGGGCGCATCCCAGCCGCCCACGGAAAGCCTGGTGGCCGCCTTGGCAAGAACTCCGTATGATACCGGGCTCTCACTGGATTTGCTGGCCGAGGCAAGTGCTTACTTTAAAGAAGCAAAGAAAACTTATGACCGGCCGCCTGATGAAGCACTGGGCGTGGACACAAATGTTCTTTCTTACCAGATTCCCGGCGGGATGATTTCCAATCTGGCCTCCCAGCTGGCTTCCCAGAAAGCTTCACACCTGCTGCCCCAGGTGCTGGCGGAAGTGCCGCGGGTGCGAAAAGACTTGGGATATCCTCCGCTGGTCACGCCCACTTCCCAGATAGTGGGTAGCCAGGCTGTTTTCAATGTGCTGCTGGGGGAAAGATACAAAATGGTTTCCACGGAAGTGAAAAATTATGTCCGCGGTCTTTACGGCCGGCCGCCCGCTCCTGTAGATGAGCAGCTGCAGAAACAACTTCTGGGGGATGAGAAGCCCCTTGATGTGCGGCCTGCCGATTTGCTGGAGCCCCAGATGGGGACGATCCCTGACGAAGTGAAGGATCTGGTGGAAAGCGAAGAGGATCTGCTGTCTTACCTTATGTTCCCGCAGGTGGCCGTATCCTTCTTTAAACGTCGCCGCGGGTTGGAGCCGCCTTTGGCGGCTGCAGGCGCCGCAGGGACGGCGACAGGTACAAAAAATACGCCCAAGACAGAGTCAAAAACAGCCGATCTTTCGCGCTTGGGCACCGTTGACGACAACCTTTTGTTGGAACAGGACGATATTATTGTCTACCCGGTGGCATAGATAAAAAGCCGCCTTGGCGGCTACAATAGAAAAAAACAAGGAGGAGAAAAAGTGCACCGGGTGACGTTATATGCGGTGAGCGGGTGAGTTTACTGCCAGCGTGTGAAAGAGTTTCTTTCTGACAGGCAGGTAAGCTTCAGGGAATATAATGTGGACGAAGACAGGGAGGCGCGGGAAGAAATGCTTGCCCTTTCCCGGCATGCCATTGTTCCCACCGTTGTGGTGGACGGGGAAGCCGTCATCGGTTTTGACGAGGAAAAACTGGATAGACTGCTCTCCTAACCATTGCGGTTAATTGGTAAGTTGTAAAATTAATTGCCGCATATAACAAAAAAAATAGAGACTCATGGCACAACCTCTGATATGTTAAAGGTGACTAAACCACAACATAAAGGAGGCCATGCACATGAGTCAATCCCAT
>JAAYLG010000219.1 GCA_012522075.1 Bacillota bacterium | reverse complement strand
ATTTCATTTCCTATGATTTAACTATCGTAACCGCCATTACCGTAACCGCCATTACGTTGTCGCAAATATATGAATAATTTATTGAAAACTACTGGTTTTATTCTACGAAATATATGGTATATGCAGCAGTTTTACACCGAGTATCAGAAAAGTATACTTCTTAGCCATTGCTGCAGGTATATCCAATCTAACAACAGCCTGTGCCACTCTTTAACCCACATTGCAGCAAAAAATCAAACAAAAGTTAAATACTGCCTCTTTTTGTGTTAAAGTCGGGCTTTCTCCGGTTCTCATCTCGTCTATTTTCTCGTAGTAGCCTGATTTTCAGTATTCGTTATTTTTAAAACATGAATGTAGTCCCCCGTTTTGTCTTGAAAAAACCATTTCCAGTGACTACTTTTGCCCTTGATGTTTTTCAAGACGAGCATAAAGCAAAAAGGCGGTGTTGATTACACCCATTACCGGTTGTGCGAGAGCTATCGGGAAGGGCGTTTTATCCGTAACCGCACATTGCTCTCTATCGGGGATTTGGAGTCGAAACTACCGGCTGATAAGATCGGCCTGCTGTGCAAGCGGATCAATCAGGTTTATCACGAGGGAAAAACGTTTGTTATCAGCTCTTTCCGCGATGAGCGGGTGGAAGCCTTGTGCGCGGATTACGTGGGACGACTGCGGGAAGCGGAAACGGCAGAAAAAGCCATCAAGAGGGCTGCCGGTATCGAGGAGGTCTATGTTGACAGGACTACCAACAGCCATGTCCGCGAAGTTGGAGCGGAATGGCTCGGCCTGCAAGCTTGCCGTCAATTGCTCCTGCCCGAATATTTTGAATCTACCGGCTGGGATAAAGAATCCGCCGGGCTTGCCATTACACAGGTTATCAGTCGCGCCGTTTATCCTGCTTCGGAGTATAAAACCAACCGCTGGCTAAAAGAGAACTCCGCGTTATGTGAACTCACGGGAACGGACGCTTCGACCATAACGAAGGATAAACTCTATGGCATGGCCCATCGCCTTTACCGGGAAAAGAACGGTTTGGAGCATCACCTGTCTACCCGGACAAATGATCTCTTTTCACTGGATGACAGGATTCTGATTTTTGATTTAACCAATACGTACTTCGAGGGTAGAATGAATGACAGTCGTTTGGCCAAGTTCGGGCGCAGCAAGGAAAAACGCAATGACGCCAAACAGGTCGTACTCGCGGCCGTGGTTAACAGGGAGGGATTCCTGAAAGAATCCCAAATTCTCCGGGGCAACATCTCCGACCCTGAAAGCCTGCGGGGCATTCTTGACAAACTGAAAGCCCACCGGGGCAATCATGCCAAGAAACAAGTGGTGGTCATGGATGCCGGCATAAGCACGGAAGATAACCTGAAGATGTTGAAATCAGAGTCATTCCACTACATCTGCGTGTCTCGCTCGAAACTCAAGAATTACCGGGTCACCAATTTTCCCCCCGTGGAAATAAGGGATAAATCAGATCAACCTATCGAGATCGCGCAAGTGGAAGCAGAGGGTGAGACCGACAGCTTTTACCGGGTAAAGAGTTACACGAAAGGCCTCAAGGAAGCTTCCATGGAGAACCGTTTTACAGCCGCTTACGAGCAAGGGCTAGAGCAAATAGCCGCGGCATTGACAAAAAAGGGGGGAACTAAAAAACTGGAAAAGGTCTGGGAGCGTATCGGCAGGCTCAAGGAGAAATACAGTTCGGTAAACCGTTTATACGATATACAGGTTGAATCCGATGAACAGGGAATTTATGCGACATCCATTACCTGGAACAAAATAGGGACAGACGGTGTGAAAAAGCATGGGATCTATTTTCTTCGCGCTTCACTGCCCAACTTTGATGAAGAAACAATCTGGACGATTTATAATACGATAAGGGAGGTGGAGTCTACTTTCCGGTGCCTGAAGAGCGACTTGAGCCTGCGCCCCGTGTTTCATAAGACGGATGATGCCACCATGGCTCACCTGCACTTGGGGTTATTGGCTTACCAGTTGGTCAGCACCATCCGTTTCCAGTTAAAGCAACAGGGAATCGGACATGAATGGAAAGAAATTGTCCGGATCATGAATACCCAGAAGATGGTTACAACCACGCTTGTCAATACCGATGAAAGGCGGGTATCCATTCGTAAATGTACTGCCCCCGAGCCCAAGGTAAGAATGATATACGATGCATTAGGGTATGAACAAAAACCATTCATTCGAAAAAAATCCGTAGTCCCCCAAAAGATTCCTGAAAAAACGGATATCCAGTTAATCAGATAATTAACTCAACGTAGCTGCAATGTGGGTTAAAATAGGTCGATATTCCAAAATATAACTATGGGCAACTTATTGTCTGCCGGTGTGGTTTTGAAAAAGAATATCATGTATCTTTGTGATGCGGCATCGACTATTTTAAACTAAAAAATTATATGAAGGGTATTGGAAGTTATATCAGGGTGTGTCTAACGCTCTCATGGACGTTGGTGGTTTGCTTCGCGATTGTTTCCTGTAAGCAGGAAGAAGTATTTAAAGTGGAGGGTAGCATTGCCTCCGCCGAAGGGGATACCCTGTACTTGGAGCACCGGGGATTGGCAGGCATCGTGATGTTAGACTCTGTGGTATTGAAAGGCGAGGGTAAGTTCTCTTTGAAACAACCCGCGCCGGCTAACCCTGAAT
>JAAYLG010000037.1 GCA_012522075.1 Bacillota bacterium | reverse complement strand
GAAAGTCCCACGGCGGCAACCACCCACAGGCTGGCCGCCGTTGTCAGCCCCCTGACAAAGCCGCCTTGTCTGAGGATTGTTCCTGCTCCCAAAAAGCCGATTCCACTGACGACCTGCGCAGCAATCCGTGCCGGATCACCGCTAAAACCAAAAGTGCCGCTGAATCCTGCGAAGGAAACTATCATAATCAGTGCTGAACCCAGGCAAACCAGAATGTGTGTGCGCAAACCGGCAGGGCGATTGTGCCGTTCCCTTTCCAGCCCTACCAGTCCGCCCAGCAAAACAGAAACAAAAAGACGTAAAATAAGCTCACCGCTTGCCACTTGTCGTTTTTCCTCCCCGTAACTGTGCTTGAACCTAGTATAAGCGAATTATTATACGATATTAGTTAAAAAATAGTTAAAAAAAGCAATCCAAGTAAGATAAATATCTCCTTGTTTAATGTTCCAGTCATAATCACCGCCATGCTGCAAAAACTATCGGTGCAGCCTAAAAAAGCAAAGGAGTGACTGGCACAGGTGGCCAAAAAAGACCGGAAATTCAACCGCAAAAAAGCTGACGACATTGTGCGGAAAGCACGCAACAACTGTTATGTCAGCGATGTGACAGACAGCGTTGAATTTGCTGACGAACCTTTTGCTGACAGGCTAAAGAAAAATAAGTGTGCGGATAAAAACCGCAAAAATGGCGGCGGCTGCTGAACGGACAGCAAAAAGAAGTGGGGCCGGAAGCATTTGCTTCCGGCCTCACTATGTCCGTATCTGCTATCCGGTTGCCGCCTGCACTTCTACTCCGCCAGGGCAAGAAA
Organism: Bacillota bacterium; assembly: GCA_012522075.1. Taxonomy (GTDB): domain Bacteria; phylum Bacillota; class Dethiobacteria; order Dethiobacterales; family Dethiobacteraceae; genus DUUE01. The sequence goes on along the minus strand of JAAYLG010000037.1, from coordinate 1,962 downwards.
AGCATCGTGCAGGGCTTTCCCTTGCTCGTCGCTCATAATCAGAATAATGACATCATCGATATTGTCAACAATGATATTTTCCGGATCCACCCCCACGCACACCCATTTTTGGGGGTCTACATTTTCTTCGATGCTTTCCTTGAGTGCTTCTATATCCGCTCCTTCTTTGGCACGGACCAGGCACAACTCATACGCTGACGGCATCATCAGCGGAACTGAAGCTATTGCTTCTGCAAAGTCAATCTCGGTTCCCAGGTGATAACTGCAGTTTTCACTGTTAATTTCCACTGTCTCCACACCGGTTTTCAGATATTCCCGGAAAAAATCGTCCAGTTCCGCATTTGCATAAATATGAGCCAGGATATCTTCCAGGCTTTCTTCCAACCTGCCGGCCTGGCTATCCTGCTTGCGGCATCCTCCAAGGGCCAGAACGCAAATCAATACCAGGGAAACAACAACTAATTTTTTCATGGGTGGCCTCCTTTAATAAATTGTTTCTTGCTTTTTACAAGACGGCAGGCAACAGAATTTGTTCCCTTGCAGGAGTAAATGCTTTTACTTCAGCATTTCACCGTGATTCAGGATATGGGTGTTATAAAGGAAAAGCACATCCTGCGTGCCGAAAGCCAGCAATTCCCCCAGCAGGGCAGGTGACACGTAGCGCAAATCAACCAGTGTAATCTTGCGGTATGCGGCAAGTAACAGCGGCGCCAGGCTGCTGCCAAAGGAATCACGGAACAAAATCAGTTCTTTCTCCGTGATGGAAAGGTTATTTTCTATTTCCGCCAGGGGGACGGGCCCGGCCAGGAAAATATCATACGGATCAACCCCTGTAAATTTGGCCGGGTCATATACCGGGGCGGGGTCGTTTTGTCCGTAAATTTTTACTGAAGCCTGCTCTATAGCCTTATTTGTCAGGTAAACCAGTTCCTCCGGAGGCAGCGGCAGTCCGTACTGGCCGTAATAGGCACCGTAAAAAGGGGAAAGCGCCACTTTGTCATAGTCTGCTGACGCCAGGTCCCGGGGGAGACCCATCTCTGCAGCCAGCCTGTCAACCACAGCCTGTAGGCGCTCCTGGCGCCAGTGCAGGTCTGTCCGGAAATAATCATCCAGTTCCAGGCAATCAAAAAGGCTGATATACTTCATTTCCTGCAGCCTGTCTGCAAGCAGTGCTTCCAGTCGCCGGTAATCCAGGGCGGGATAGCCGTTTTTCGCCGCGGCAAAATAATTTTTATCCGGGATAACAGCATAAAAAACACGCATTCCCTGCAAATAAGTATCATAAAGTGCACTGAATTTATCCGCCGCCCGCAGCACAGCATGTTCCCTGAGCGGGTAATCAAGTTTCAGCAAATGCCCGTCGGCATAATACAGGCCGTCTTTGTCTTTCTGGTGGAAAAGCCAAAAGTGCACCGCCGCTTTTAAGGCCCTGAAACTGTCGCGGTAAGGAAAGTGATCGGCGAAATATTCCTCCAATTCATCAGCCAGCCTCCTGCTAAACAAATTTTGCAGCGTCACGGCGGGGAACCGGGCAAGCTGTCTTCTTTCACTATAGGAAACCGTACCGTCGGCTGACAGAACATGGCTGAGCGAAAAAATACCAAGCACGGCGGAAAACAGCATGATGACCGCCAGGTTTTTACTTTTTTCCAACACTAAACTCACCCCTAAAAGCGGAAGAAGAGGAAAGGATTAAAGGAACCGTCCACCAGATAAGCCGTAACGGCAAGCAATATCAGCAGCAGGAAGAGCGGCTCGGCAAAGTGTAAACATAGCCTGCCACGCCTGCTCTTTTTCAGAGCTGCGGCTGTCTTGCCGGGCAGCGGCGTGGCGCCGCAGGCAGCAACCAGCAGGACAACAGCATAACTTCTTGCATAATAAAGCGTTTCCGCATCTACCGGCGGGATCCCGGCCAATCCGAACATGGCGGCGATCCTGTCCAGGCCGTCGCTCAGCCCGGCG
>JAAYLG010000218.1 GCA_012522075.1 Bacillota bacterium | reverse complement strand
CCGTTACGCCAGCGGCATCCGGCACAATAAAAGCGGTAATAATTTCCCCCAGGCGGGCATCCGGCCCGCCCACCACTGCCACATCCCTGACGGCTGGATGTTCCGCGAGAACCGCTTCCACCTCATTGGGGTAAATATTTTCACCGCCGCTGATAATCATGTCATCGACACGCCCCAGCAGGTACAAATCGCCTGCTTCATCCCGGCAGCCCAGGTCGCCCGTGAAATACCAGCCCCCCCGGATGGCGGCGGCGGTAGCTTCAGGCTGCCTGAAATAACCGGAAAAAGCCTGCGGTGAAGCGGCCCAGGCAATAATCTCACCCGCTTCGCCCGGTCTTAGTGAATCACTTTTGTGGCTGCCACCGTCTCGTGCCGGCACCGTAATGCGGATGGTGGAAAAAAGCCCCGGGCGCCCGGCAGACAAAGGTTTTTCTCGCACGTTCCTGTTGACAGAGAGGCAAAGCATTTCCGTACAACCGTAATGATTCACAAAAAGGGCAGGCTGAAAAACCTCCAGGCACTGTTTAACCAGGGAAGGTGACATGGGCGCACCGGCATAAGCCAGCTTCCTTACAGTCGGAACAGCTTCCGGCAGGCCGGGTTGTTTAACCAGGTCGTGGTACAGCGTAGGAACCAGGTAAAGCGTGGTGATTTTTTCCTCCTGCAGGCAGCGTACAAGCGCGCCCGTACCCGTTGCCTCCGGCATTACCAGGGCGCCGTTCAAAAGGACCATGCTGAGTGCGGTATGTAGACCCATGGTGTGGTAAAGAGGCATGACGGCCAGAACACGTTCAAAACACTCCCAGCCATGCGCCAGGATAATGCCCAGCGTCCCGGTGCAGTCGGCGGCAGGGCTGCGGCAGGCCCCTTTAGGCCTGCCGGTGGTGCCGGATGTATAAAGAATTGTCCCTCCCCCCGGCTCATAATACGACCGCTTCCGGCAGGCGCTTTCCCCGCCGTCCGCCCATTCCGCAAAGGAATACAGGTTTTTCTCCTTTTCACCCGCATCGCAGGCTGCCACCAGGACAGGCGGTTCTTTCAGCATTGCAGCCACCCTTCTTACTTCAGCCTGCGTCGCCGCATCAAAAAGCACTACCCTGGCACGCGTTTCCTGCAGGGCAGCCCTGATGCCCTCCTCTTTCCAGCGGGCATTGAGCAGCACCGCCGCTGCACCTGCACGCAGGGCGGCAAAATACATGGTGAGCGGTGCTTCGCCATTGTCGCTACAGATGGCAACATAATCACCCGCCTTAACTCCAAGCCGCCGCAGCATGCAGGCCACGGCGTGTACCCGGCGGTTCCAGTCCCTGTAAGTGAACCTGAAAGCCGGGGTAATTACAGCATCCGCTTCAGGATAACGATCCGCCGCCTGTTCCAGGGCGGAAGCCATATTCAACATTTTTACCACCGGACTTGCAATGATTTGTTAATAACATATGCTTTGCACCGTAAATCGGTTAGTTTTCTTAAAACAAAAAAAGCGGCCTGAACCGCTTGTTTCCCGGAGAAAAGCCCCTTAAAGCATTCCTGGATTCCAGGTGTCCGCGCAAAGGGGAGTATCTCAGGCCGCAGGAGGCCCTTTGTTAACATTAAAAGGGAAGCAGGCATTTGACCGCTCTGCCGGGACCGGCTGTGACGAGCGGCGGGTCCTTTTTCAGGCAGTCTGGCACAAGGCGCGGGCAGCGGCCGGCAAAGACGCAGCCTCCCAAATCCCGCCCCACCTCCTCCGGCAGTGCCGGGATGTTCAGCGGTTTGTCGAGGCGGGGCAGCGAAGCCAGAAGCATTTGTGTATAAGGATGCAGCGGTTTAGACATAATGTCGGTCACGCTGCCCGTCTCCACGAGGGTTCCGGCGCACATTACCAGGACCCTGTCCGCCAGCTGGGCAATCACGCCCAGGTCATGGGAAATCAGGACAAGGGCAGCCTTTTCCCTGTCCACATAGTCGCGCAAAAGCTTCAGGATTTGTGCCTGGACGGTTACGTCAAGGGCGGTCGTCGGCTCATCCGCCAAAAGAAGCGGCGGACGGCAGGCAATGGCGGCGGCCAGCAGCACGCGCTGCTGCATGCCGCCGGAAAGCTGGTGCGG
>JAAYLG010000217.1 GCA_012522075.1 Bacillota bacterium | reverse complement strand
GTTATCAAGTGCTCCCAACAGGTTGCCAAGCTGGAGCCGCGCGGTGGGACGCATGCCGCTAAAAACAGTTTTTTGTTGCTCCATGGCAATACTCCTTTCAGCTGACGCCGGTCATCAAGACGACAATTGATATTATCATATTTAAGGCCGTATTCACAAGTGGCAGTAGAACCCGGTTCAGGGATCGGGTTGCAATCAGTACCAGCAAGACAACCGGCCCGTATGGTTCAAGCCTGTCCAAGGCAAAAGCCGCCTTGGCGGGCAAAAAATACTGCAGCACCCGGGAACCGTCCAGCGGCGGCACAGGAAGAAGATTAAAGACACCCAGCATTACATTGTAGAGCACGATCAGCTGCATCAGGCGCAGTGCGTAGCCGCTCTGCAAAAGCAGCAGCAGTGCCAAGAGCAATGCGGCCAAAAAAGCCAAAAGAAAATTGGTGAGAGGCCCGGCCAGGCCCACCAGGCATAGGCCGCGCCGGCGATTGCCGCGGAAATTGGCGGGGTTAACCGGCACCGGTTTCGCCCAGCCGAAACCTGCCAGCCAGAGGGCAAGCAAGCCGAGAGGGTCAAGGTGTTTAAGCGGGTTCAGTGTCAGCCTGCCCTGCTGTTTTGCCGTGGGATCCCCCAGTTTGTAGGCTGCCAGGCCGTGTCCCAATTCATGCAGGGTGAGAGCAATCAAAAGTGCCGGGAGGCGGATGAGCAGGCTACTAACTGTAAAGCGGTCCAGCAGATTTGTCAGGGGCATCTGTCGGCTCCTCCCTTTCCTCCATTTGCTCCGCCAGCAGGCTGCGGGCCAGTTCAAGCTCTTCCTCCCGGGAGGAAACCCGCCCGTCCAGGCGGGCGTCCCGGACAGCCGACAGTACCTTGTGAAAAGCAGGCCCGGGTGGATAACCGAGTGCCTCCAGGTCATGGCCCGTAATCTCGCACTTTACGAGTCTGATTTTTTCCCAGTAGGTAGTGACGTGCTGCCAGACACGGCCGTTTTTCCGCTCCGCCAAAAACAAGAGCAGCGCTTCTACAGGCAGTCCGGAAAGCAGCCTGTTCAGTTCACTGGGCAAAAGTTTTTCCGCCTGCATCAGGCGCTCCGCGAGAACCGGTGCCTCCTTGAGCGCCGGCAACACACGCTGCCGCAAACCTTTGGGCGGGCGCAGGCGGCGCAAAAGATGCCGCGCCTCCTGAAACGGCAGATCCAAAAGGATGGCCGCCAAAAAAAGAGCTCCCCTGGAAAATTCTGTATCAGGCCAAGTTTTACGAGCCCAGGCAATAATCTCGCCCACAGCAAACAGTCTGGCACGCAATTTTTCACCGTAAGGTACGCCGGGAAAAAGCTGTGCCCCCACGCCCAGTTCGAAAAGGCGCACCAGCATTTGTGCCGCCTTCTCTTCGGCAGCAAGCAGCTTAAGTTCAGTCAATAGCCGCTCCTTGCTTACTTTCGTCACTACCCCGGCCCGGACGGCACTTTGAAAAAGGGAGTGGGTACTTTCCTCCAGGCGAAAGCCGAAACGCTGCTCAAAACGTACTGCTCTGAGAATCCGCAGCGGGTCTTCAACAAAACTTAAATTGTACAGCACGCGGATCATGCCGTGGAAAAGATCGGCAATTCCGCCGAAAAAATCAAACAGGTACCCGAAACGGGGCGCATTAAGGCTGAATGCCAGTGTATTTATGGTGAAATCACGCCGGAACAAGTCATTTTTTAAGCCGGCGAACTCTACTTCCGGCAGGGCAGCAGGGCGAGCGTAAAACTCCTGCCGGGCGGTAGCAAGGTCAATTACGCTGCCGTCACCTAAAGTCAGGGCGGCGGTGCCAAACTGTTCATGGGTCACCAGCCGTCCGCCCAGCAGGCGCTGCAGCTTTTCTGCAAAGGGAATAGCCTGCGGTTCCACCACCAGGTCCAGGTCGTGCACAGGAAGCCCCAACAGCAGATCGCGGACAAACCCGCCCACAGCATAAACCTTCACTTTTTCCCTGTCCGCCGCCTGGCCGATTATAAGCAGCTTGCCCATGGCTTTTTGCGGCAGACGAGTTTTCAGGAGGGGCGTCAAGTCATCTCCCGCCTGCGGCAGTTCCGTGTTGCTCTCCGGGGCGCTTTCCTCTTCGTTTTCCAGGAGGCGCAGCACATCCGTCCTGGTTACGATTCCTGTCAGGTTGCCGTTCTCCAGCACCGGCAACCGTCCGATATCACGGGTCGTCATCAGCCTCCGCACCTCCCTAATGGAAGTATCGGGAGATACAGTAACAGGGTTCCTGCTCATAAAAGCTTTAACCGGAGCATGCCCCAGGTTATGGTGCAGTGCTTTGTCCAGGTCACGGCGTGAAATAATCCCTGTCAGGCGGTTTTCAGCCAGCACAGGGAAACCGCTGTGGCCGTAGCGCAGCATGAGTTTTTGTGCCTCGGCCACGGTCGTATCCTCGGCTACTGTGCGCACAGGCGAGGACATTACTGCCCTAACCGTTTTGGCCTGTGGAATGACGCGGTAGAGCAAAAGCAACAGTTTTTCTTTCACGCTCTCCGCAGTTTCAGCGAGGACAGTGGCGGAAACTGCACTGCGGTGTCCCCTGCCTCCCAGTTCCGACACAACTTTCATCAGATCAACCTGCCGCACACGGCTGCGTCCCGTTACATAGACGCGGCCGGCCATGGACGCCACGGTGAAAAAAAGGTCCACATCTTCAATTTCCAGCAGTTTTTGGGTAAGGTCGGCCAATCCGCCCACATATTCTCCATTGGCAACAATGGCCAAACCCACGCGCACCCCCCGAATTTCCCGGTATTCTGTAGCTGCCAGCAGCCTGTCCAACAGGTCACGCTGCGCACCGGTAAGGGGCTGATGCAGGAAGGTCTGGAGCACCTGCAAATTTACGCCTTTCTGCCAAAGACGGCAGGTTGCTTGCACATCACGCAGGGTTGTCCGGGAATAAGTAAGGCAACCGGTATCCTCAAAAATACCGAGGATAAAGAGAGTGGCTTCAAAAGGGGTAATATTAATGTTGCCCTCCAGCAGTTTTTCCACAAGTAAGGTAGTAGTGGCCCCTACATTTTCGGCCAGCAGAAAGGTGGCCGGCAGGTCGTCATCACCGGCGGGGTGATGGTCAAAAAGGTGTATTTCCGGGACCTTGTCCAGAACAGGGTGAAAATGCGGCAGACGGCTGCGCTGCCTTGTGTCTGTCACAATCAACCGTGTGAGGGAAGAGAGATCGACTTCCTGGGGCGTTATTAATTGCAGCAGATCTTTGTAAAGCGCCACAAATTCCCTTACATTGGGGCTCAGACTTGCGGGGATGACAGCCGTTGCCTGCGGGTAAAGTTTCCCGGCCGCCACCAGGGATGCCAGGGCGTCAAAATCCGCATTATGGTGTGTAGTAATCACCTGCATAACTGTCCCCTCGTTTTCAATCTTTTCCCATTATACCACAGATGATTGCAGACAGGAATAAGCGGCAGCCGGAAAAACCGGAAGGCGGCAAACCTTCCGGTTTTTCGGTTTTGATTATTGCATCAGATTTTCCGCATACTGCAAAAGCTTCCGTGCCATGGCCGACATCTCACGGGCGGAAGCAGACAACTGCTTGGCGGCCTCGGCCTGGACTGCCGAAATCTCGGCAATACTTGCTATTTCCGCTCCCAGGTTTTCTTTGGCTTTGTTCAGTGCCCCGAGGATTTCTTCGATTTCCGCCAAAAAACGCGAGCTGCTTTCCGCCAGGCGTTGTATTTCACCGGCCACCACAGCAAAACCTTTCCCGGCCGCTCCCGCCCGCGCCGCTTCAATGGAGGCGTTGAGCCCGAGCAGCCTGGTCTGTGAAGTCACATTGCGAATCATGTTCAAAAGCCCGTTGGTTTCCTTGACGCTTGATTCCAATTGCTTGTCCAACTCACTCAATTGTTGTCCGATGGATGCCAGGGTGGCAGACTGAGCCGCCAGTTCTTCCGTCGTGGCACTCGTTTGTTCCGTGGCGGACGTCAACTGGTTGGCCATGGAAAAAAGGGCATCCTGCCGCTCCAGGCTGGAGATGACCGAGACAGAGCCTAAAAGCTTCCCGTCGGCATCATACACAGGGTAACCGATGCCAATATACGGAAAGCCAAACACTTCCGGTCCCACCTGGCGCACCACTTTCTTGCCGGAAGCAATAACAGCCGCAGCCACGCTGCCGGGTACGATCTTGGTACCAGGTTCCATCATCTCGCCGATTCTTTTCCCGGTGCAGCAAAAGCGAACTTTTTCCGTGTCTACCACCAGCACTGCCACATCATCCATAACCAACTCTCTCAAGTGCGGTGCAACATCAATAAAACTGTCGAGCAAAGTCCTCTCGCTTTCTCCCACCCCAAAAACCTCCAACACTTAAATTTATGGAAATAATTCAATAAGCGTTCGGCACTTTCCTGTTTTTTGTAAGAATTTTGCCAACAATGTCACTTTATTTCAAGAGATGCTTTTATCCTTGCGCCTGCGCCGTTGATGCAGCAGGTCTACAAAAGCTTCCAAGCGGGTAATGAAACCGGCCTCTCCCGACTGTTCATCCAGGGGGATGGAAAGGTAAGGAATCCCTTCCCTGCGGCTCACTTCCGGCAGAATACTTTGGGCTACGATTTCCGGCGTGCAGGTAAAGGGCAGGATATGGATGACGCCGTCAAACCCCTCCCGGGCAAAACGGACAGTCTCTCCCAGCGATTCCCGCCCGTGCCCGCCGACAAAATGCTCAAGATAAGGGGCGGCTGCTTTTTTTACCGACCGCCCGCCCGGCAGGTAAAGAGAACTTAAAAAGACATGTTCTTTTATCCAGTCGGATAGATAGACGGCCCGTTTTACTTCCACCCCCATCTCCCCCAGGATTTCTTCCACCTGCAGGTTGGCATACGGTTCCAGCAGCATATAAACCTCTCCCACCAGACCAATCTTAAGTATATCCTTTTTATGATCCTGCGGAACTTCTGCCAGCAATGCCAGCGCCTCCCGCAGGCTTTTCTGCACCTCCCCGGGTGTCCGCGCCGCTTTCAGCAGAGACAGCCCTTGTGCATAAGCTTTGCTGGTCGTCCCTTGTCTAGCCTCCCGCGCCCTGACCACGAGGCTTTGTGCATGGAGGCAGTCAAGAGCCTTTGTTTTGCGCCAGAAAGTATGCAGCGCTCGCAAGGCCTGCCCAATGCTGCATTTGCCGCAGAGAGCCTTGGCTTTGTCAAGTACCGGCTTAATTTGCCCCTGGGGCGGCTCCAACACCAGCATTTCAAAGTTATAGCCCAAATCAAGGAGTATCTCCCGCTGCACCACCCCGTAAAAACCAAAACGGCAGGGGCCGGTTCCACCGGCCATGACAATCGTGTCGGCACCTGCTTCCAAGGCCTCGATAAAATTGCCCAGGCAGATTTTCAACGGGAAACAGGCAAATTCGGGCGCATGGAGGACACCCAAGTCAATTGTTTTTTTAGTAATGGGCGGCGGCGGGACAACGTCCAGTCCCAGGCCGGCCAGCAAGCCTTCAAACGCCAGGGAAAAAGTGCCAAGGTGCGGATAAGTAACTTTTCTCATACCGCCTCCCTCCGGCGGAGCATGTCAATAAAAGCTTCCAGGCGCGTCACCAGGCCCGCTTCTCCCGAATGTTCGTCCAAGGTCAAAAGTAGGACGGGAATGGAGGAAGACCGTTTATAATAACGTGCGAGCAGCTCGCAAATCAGTGAATCCGGCCCGCAGCCAAAAGCAGCTACCAGGATCAGGCCCTGGACGCTTTTTTCCTGCAGGAGAAAGCAGCCTGCTCCCAGCAGTTCATGCCCAAAACTCCAGAAACTTTCTTTTTCCAGCCACTTGCCGCCACAGGCAAACGCCTCCGCAGGCAGCATTTCCACCGTAACAATCTCCACCTCCATCTCCCGCAGCTTTGCCAGCAAATTGCAATTGAAATAATTGTCGTTGACGTTATACACATGACCCAGCACAGCCACACGGATTTTCCCTTCCCTGCAGGCCTGTCTGCCGCCATCTAGAGCCTCCTGGGGCGTACAGCCGGATTGCAGTAATTTTTTATAGGCGGCATGTGCCTCATTTGCGGCAGCCAGCGCACGGTCAATAACCCACGGCCGCCTGTCAAAACGTGCCGCCAGCCTGCAGATTTCAACCCTGGTCCGGACCGGCTTTTTGGCAATATTGATTTCCGGAGACAAAATTTCCGGCAGGCCGGATACGCAGCAGCGGACAATTTCCGGCAGGCCGAGAAACTTGGGACAGAAGTATTTTTTTGCCTCTACCGACACTATGCGGGGGATAAAAAGCATGTCCACGCCCTTGTCCCGGAGGTCCGCCACATGCCCGAGAAACAATTTCACCGGCAGGCAGGCTTCCTCCACCGCCAAACGAACACCCTGGTTCAAAATGCTTTTGGATGTCTCCGCCGAAAGAACAATTTCCGCCCCTAGTGTCCGAAAAAAAGCCTCCCAGGCGGGATAATACTGATAATATAGTAAAGCGCGGGGGATACCCACTGTTACAGCCATAATGCACCTCCTCTTACTTGCTTCTTTCCTCCGCCGGCACCCGGTCTTTATCAAGAGGGTCCAGTACCCGGGGGCGCCTGCCCTCCACAGGCAAAGGCTGCCGGATCAGGACGCTGAAAAGCCCGGTAAAGTCAGGTGGAAAAAGAGGCCAGAGATACGGCACCCCAAACGATTTATTGGTGGCAAGACGAAGCAGGACAAGGGCTACACCGGCCAGAAAACCGGGAAGCCGGAACAAACCTGTGACCAGCAGCATGAAGAGATGGACAAGCCTGTTGGCCTGGCTTAATTCCCAGCTTGGCGTGGCAAACATGCCCACTGCCACCAGGCCGCCGTATAAAAGCACTTCCGGGGTAAAAATGCCCACGTCAATGGCAATCTGGCCGATCAGTAGCGCGGCGATCAGGCTCAGTGCCGTAGCCAGGGGAGATGGAGTATGGATGCCGGCAAGCCTGATTAAGTCAATGCCAAAATGGACAATAATAAATTGGATAAAGAGCGGTATATTGCCCACCTCTTTCGGACCGATAAAGCGCAGGGCCTGCGGCAAAAGCGAAGGCTCCAGCGATACCAAAAGATACAGCGGCGCCAGCAAAACAGACATTAAAACGGCAAAAAATCGAATCCAGCGCACGTAAATCCCGGAAAGGATGTTCTGCCGGTACTCTTCAGCATGTTGCAGGTGATGAAAAAGCGTAACAGGCGCAATCATTACTGCCGGTGATGTATCTACAAAAATGAGGACATGTCCTTCCAAAAGATGGGTTGCAGCCACATCGGGCCGCTCGGTATACCTGACCAGCGGGAAAACATTAAAGCGGCTGGCAGTAATAAATTCTTCCACCGACTTTTCCGCCATGGGCAGGCCGTCCACATCAATCGCTTCCAGGCGCCCTTTAATATCTTCCACCAGCTTTTGGGAGGTAATTCCCTCAATATAAGCCAGGGCCACATCGGTTTGGGAACGGCGTCCCAGGCGGAACCCTTCTACGCGCAGGCCGGGATCACGTACACGCCTGCGCGTCAGTGCCACGTTAAACATCATGGTTTCCACAAAACCGTCGCGGGAGCCCCTTGTCAGCCTTTCCGTCTCCGGTTCTTCCGGGTTGCGGGCGGGATAAGTGCGTGTATCCATGAGAATAACGGCCTGCTCCCCGTCCACAAAGAAGAGCATCTGCCCGGAAAGAAGTTCATCGACAGCCTGCTGCATGCTTTGCTCCGCTTCAATTTCCATATAAGGTATCTTTTGTGTCAGCAGCCGCTGTAGCGGGTCGGGGCACAGGTCCTCCCGCTTTAGTTCAGACAGGGTCTGCAGGATAATTGCCACGACTTCGCCGTTTGTCAGGCCGTCAACATAGACCAGCGCCGCTTTCTTCCCGCCGAGAACCATGCTTTTCTGCAGCATGTCAATGCTTTTGCCAAGCCCCAGCTTTTCCGTTAAATAGTCAAGATTATCCTGCAGCCGGGGGCTGATATGTTCAGGAGGTCCCGGAAAAGAACGCTTCATGACGCAACACATCCCTGTAAAAAACCCTCCACTGCCGGGAGGGCGCAACTTTTATAAATGTTCCATCCTTACCGTTCTAACGGTCCAAAACGCCAAAGGCAACTTTTACATTTGCTTTATACTCCACAATATCCCCATCCTGGACATTGGCCGTCAGGTTCTCCACATGTACGCCGGTAATATTGTCAATTGTTTTGGCTGCATCCGCCACAGCTTTTTTTACCGCATCTTCCCAGCCGATTTTGGACTCGCCGACCAGTTCCACAACCTTTACTACAGTCATGCTGTCACCTCCTGTTTTATCACTATTTTGCCCGGAAGATACGCAAGATAAACGTTTACATAAAAAAACACCCTGCAGGAATACTGTTCCCTGCAGGGCAAAATTTTATTATGTGTTCTAGTCCGCCTCCAAAAGTTGTGATTTAAGTTTTTGCAGCACTTTTCTTTCCAAGCGGGAGATGTGCACCTGGGAAAAGCCCAGGATATCCGCCACTTCCTGTTGAGTTTTTTGGCGAAAGTAGCGATAAATCACAATCCGTCGCTCCCGCTCCGTGAGATACTGCAGCGCTTCCTGCAGCGCCAGGCGGTCGATGACTTCTTCCGTTGCGGACGGTTCTACAGCCGCCACATTTCTGCCCGCCTGCTCCTCATCCAGTGAGACGGGCGTGCGGGATGCTTCCAGTGCCATGAGCAGCTCTTCCTGTTCCAGACCGCAGGTAGCCGACAGTTCGGCCAAGCTGGGCTGCCTGCCCAGGCGCTGATCCAGCTCTTCCCGGACACGCTTTACCCGTGAGGCCTGCTGTTTCACAGCCCGGCTGTATTTGACGCTGCCCTGCCCCCGCAAATACATTTTTATTTCTCCGGCAATAACAGGCACCGCATAAGTAGCAAATGACGTCCCCCGCCCTGGGTCAAATCCACGCAATGCTTTCAAGAGGCCGATACAGCCAACCTGAAATAAATCATCCTCCTCGGCATATTCACCGCGGTAACGTTTCACCATGCTGCGGACAAGGGGCAGATGCCTGCCAATCACATCTTCCATCGGCGTGTTTACGCCTCCGCCGCGGCGCCCGTCCGGCTGAAAAATTTTACCATCTTGACGGTGGTTCCCTTCCCCGGCTCAGACTCTACCCGGACTTCGTCCATAAAATTCTGCATAATGGTAAAACCCAGCCCGGAGCGGTCCAGCTCCGGTTTGGAAGTGTAAAGCGGCGTCATGGCCTGCTCCAGGTCGGCAATGCCTACACCGTAGTCTGTTATCGTTACTTCCAGGCGGTTTCCTTCGAGGGTGGCGCTGACCACAATGGTACCGGGTCCGTTTTCATAGCCGTGTATCACAGCATTTGTTACCGCCTCGGAGACGGCAGTTTTAACATCTGAAATTTCATCGATAGTCGGGTCGGCCTGGGCGGCAAAGGCCGCTACCACAATACGGGCAAAGGCTTCATTTTGAGATTTGCTCGGTATCTCCAGTTTCATGTGGTTTGACATCTACAACCCCCCTCTGCGCCGGCAAGGGCGTCTTCCCGGCTGCTGAAAACAGGGATTTTTTTCTGCAAGCCTGCCATGGTAAAAATACGCATGATTCTGGGGTTCAGACTGCAGGCCAGGACCTTGCCGCCTTTTTCCGTCATAATTTTATAGCGTCCAAGCAGCATCCCCACCCCGGAACTGTCCATAAAATTTACGCCGCCGAAATCAAACAGGACGGCCTGTATTCCGCCCCGCTTCAGTTTGTCATCAATGCCGGCTCGCAGCTTGTCCGCGGCATGATGGTCCAGATCGCCTTTCATCCGGACAATCAAGGTGCTGCCGGCACGCAGCAAAGCAACTTCCACAGGCTCCTCCCCTTTGTCGAATATTTCTAAAAAAAATATTCGCCGTGAGTGTGGCAACTCCTGCCAGTAACGTAAAAAGGCTTACCCCGCCGGGAATAAAAATAACCGGAGAACGCGCACCCCTGCCGGAGCCGCATCAGTAGTCTTGCCCGGCAAAGGTTGTCAAGCGTTTCCGGCCGTAAAACTTTTGTGCCTCTTTTTGGCGGCAGGCCTGCCCCTTTTAGGCAAACTGCGGGGAAAGGCCTGCACTACAGCCTTTATTGCTCTCTCAAATTACCCGCTTACCCAGCTGCAGCCACTGCCGGAGAAAACGTTTATAGATAACTAAAAGACTTGCCCTTTTTATCTCACAGGCAGGCACCAGCTCAACCCGTCCCAGTTCTTCACCCTCCTGTGACTTGACAACAAGACTGCCCACCGCTTCTGTGGTCTCCAGGGGAGCAGGCAGGCGCTCCGCCAGCTGCAGTTCCTGTACGAAATCGGTCCCTGTTCCCTTTTCCACCAATAGTGCCAGGTCGTCACCGGCCAGAATTTTCACCTGTGTTTCCGTCCCTTTGTCCACCGGCACCGTGGCCAGCACTTCTCCTTTTTTCACGATGGGCACACTCTCATAATTGGCAAAACCCCAGTTTAAAAGTTCCCGTGCCTCGGCAAAAAGGGCGGGCCGTCCCGGCGCCTTCATAATGACAGCCAAAAGCCTTGTATTGCCGCGTTTGGCCGTAGCGGAAATGCAGTTGCCGGCTTCAGTGGTATAACCCGTTTTCAGCCCGTCCGCCCCTTCATAAAAGCGGACAAGATTGTTGGAATTGCTTAAATAAACTCCTTCTTCCTTTTTGATCTTGCCTTTGAGGAATTCCTCATCCATCCAGATACTTGCCCAGGTCAGCACCTGGGGGTATTTCAACAGCTCAAGGGACATCAGGGCAATATCATACGCGGTGGTATAGTGGTTTTCATCATGCAAACCGTGGGGGTTGACAAAATGAGTGTCGTACATCCCCAGTTCTTTGGCTTTGGCATTCATCTGTTCCACAAAAGCCTCGGCTGAACCGGCCAAGTATTCGGCCATGGCCCAGGCACCGTCATTGGCGGAGCCCACCACAATACCGATCATTAAATCTTCAAAGGAAACGCGGTCGCCCGGAGAGAGAAAAATCTGGGAACCGCCGTGTGCCGCCGCTTCTTCACTGACGGGAATCATGTCCGTCAGTGACACTTTTCCGGCTTCCAGCGCCTCCATAGCCAAGAGCATGGTCATAATTTTCGTCACACTGGCCGGGTAAAGCTTTTCCCGGGCGTTGTTTTCATAAAGTATTCTTTTGCTGCCCACATCCATTAAAAGCTGTGAAACGGAGGTAAAATTAAATTCTGTGGCATAGACCGGTCCGGCCGCCTGCAGGACAAGCAGCGCAACCAGAAGCATAACCAAGAGTTTAGTGCGCATTGGCATTCCTCCCAGCATAAATTTCCCTGCTCCTAGTTTTTGGCGTAAGCAAAATAATATACCGGCCGGTGGCCGGTAGCTCCTGTAAAATTCTCAGGTAATGCGCCCCAAAATGGGCGGCCTTTCAGGCGGCTTTTCCTGGTTGAAGGCAAATGCAGACTGTACGTGTTCAGCCGCCTGCCTAAGTTTTTGCGGGTCGCTGCAGAAGACATCGGCAAGATGCTCCCCTGCCTCTGCAAAATCACCAACTTTTTTATAAAATTTGATGCCGGCTGTCAGGTCCACAGGGTCTTCCTTTTTCTCCCGCCCCGCACCGAGCATCACCGCCGCCTCTCCCACCCGGCGGGCGTCAAGACGGTTGATGTAGCCGCTCTCCGGCGCAAAGACGGCGCGGCCGGCGGCGGGAACACCAAGCAGTTCAGGCCGTGCCGTTACTTCCGGGTCGCCTCCCTGGGCGGCCACAAAATGGCGGAACATGGCCAGCGCCTCACCTCCGGCAAGCAGCGCCTCGAGACGTTCCCTGGCTTGTTCCGGGTCCGTTTCTTTCCCGGCCAAAAGCATTATTTCCGTTCCCAGGGCAAGGCAAAGCTCCCTCAGATCAGCAGGCCCCTCCCCTTTCAGGGCGGCAATCGCTTCCAGCACTTCAATATGGTTTCCCACCGCATAGCCCAGGGGCTGCTCCATAGAAGTCAAAAGTGCTGCTGTCCGGCGCCCCATGCTGTTGCCGATCATAACCATCAGGCGGGCCAGTTCCA
Source organism: Bacillota bacterium (assembly GCA_012522075.1). Taxonomy (GTDB): domain Bacteria; phylum Bacillota; class Dethiobacteria; order Dethiobacterales; family Dethiobacteraceae; genus DUUE01. The sequence continues at coordinate 10,278 of JAAYLG010000217.1, read as the reverse complement.
GAGCTCTTTCCTTGCTCTGGAAAAAAGCCCCGCTGCCTGTTTTCACATCAAGAACAATACTTTGGGCACCGGCGGCAATTTTTTTGCTCATCACAGAAGAGGCGATCAGCGGGAGGCTGTCCACAGTTGCGGTGACATCACGCAGTGCATACAGTTTGCCGTCCGCGGGCGCCAGTTCCGGCGTCTGCCCGGTCAGGGCGATGCCCAGCTTCCCCACCTGCCGGGAAAAAACATCCCGCGGCAAGTCTGTCCGGAATCCGGGGATGCAGGAAAGCTTGTCGATGGTACCGCCGGTATGGCCAAGCCCCCTGCCTGACATTTTAGCCATGCGTACCCCGGCCGCGCCTAAAAGAGGCAGCAGGACAAGCGTAGTTTTATCGCCTACCCCGCCGGTGGAATGCTTGTCCGCCACAAAAGCAAGCCCGGAAAAGTCAAGCTGCTCTCCCGACCGTGCCAGAGCGGACGTGAGGGCCACCGTTTCCTCATTGTTCATGCCGCGGAAATAAATGGCCATCAGCAGTGCCGCCGTCTGGTAGTCGGGGATTTCCCCGGACATGCAACCGTCAATCCAATAGTTGATTTCCGCCTGTGTAAGCGGTTGCCCGTTTTTTTTCTTCGCCAAAATCTCAGTCATGCGCATTTTTCCATCCCAGCTTTCCGGCAAATGATTCACCGTGTTCCAAGCGCTCCACGCCAAAAAGTTCCGCCACTGTCTGTCCTACGTCGGCAAAAGTGCTGCGAATTCCCAGCGACCCCGGCCTTACCTGCCGGCCGTAGACTAAAAGCGGTACATATTCCCGGGTATGGTCGGTATGGGGGTGGAGCGGGTCACAGCCGTGGTCCGCCAGCACAATCAGCAGGTCCTCTGCGCCCATTTTATCCACAACCGCCGCCAGCTGGCCGTCCACTCTCTCCAGGGCTTTGGCATACCCTGCGGCATCATTGCGGTGGCCGTAGATCATATCAAAATCCACCAGGTTGGCAAAAATCAGGCCGCTGTACAAGCTATCCATTCCTTCCAGCACGGCCTGCATGCCTTCATCGTTATTTTTGGTGTGGACAGAACTGGTGATGCCGCGCCCGGCAAAAATGTCCGTGATTTTACCGATACCCAGCACTTCATAACCGGCTGCAACCAAGCGGTCCAGGACCGTGGGCTTTGGCGGCGGCAGGGAATAATCACGGCGGTTGGACGTACGGAAAAAACTGCCCGCCTTTCCTGCAAAGGGGCGGGCAATGACCCTGCCCACCGCGTAATCGCCCTGCAGCAGCTCCCGGGCCGTTTCACACCATTTATATAAAGTGGCCGGGGGCACCACTTCTTCATGGGCGGCAATCTGAAAAACACTGTCAGCGGAAGTATAAATTATGGGGTAGCCGGTACGGAGATGTTCCTCCCCCAGCTCTTTGATAATTTCCGTGCCTGAAGCCCTGGTATTTCCCAGGACCGGCCGGCCGATGGCCTTTGTAAAAGGCTTGATAATTTCCTCCGGAAAGCCGTCGGGAAAAACGGGAAAAGCCTGTTGCATAATAATGCCCGTTATCTCCCAGTGGCCTGTGGTGGTGTCTTTGCCCTTGGATTTTTCGGCCATTTTACCGTAAGCGGCTGCGGGGCTGGCAACACAGGGAACGCCGGCCACCGCCGTCAGGCAGCCGAGGCCGAACGACCCCAGGACAGGCAGCGAGAGCCCTCCGGCGGCGGCGGCTGTATGGGCAAGCGTATTGCTGCCCGTATCACCATAAAGAGAGGCGTCGGGCAATTCCCCCACGCCTAAACTGTCAAGGACAATCATGATAATGCGTTTAATTTTCATTTTCTTCCCCGCCTAGGCACGAGGATGCGCTTTTTCATACACATCCCGCAGTTTGCGCCTTGTTACCTGAGTATAAATCTGCGTGGTGGAAATATCGGCGTGGCCAAGCATCTCCTGCACGGAACGCAGGTCCGCCCCGTTTTCCAAAAGGTGGGTGGCAAAAGAATGCCTGATGGTATGCGGTGTAATATCTTTGGCAATACCCGCCATGTGAGCGTACTTTTTCAGTATTTTCCAAAAGCCCTGTCGTGTCAGTCGCTTACCGTGCTGGTTGACAAAGAGGGCGCGTTCCCCCTCCTCCCGGACAAGTTTGGGCCGGCTATAAAGCAGGTACTGGTTAAGATAGCGGATGGCCACTGACCCCAGGGGAATCAGGCGTTCTTTGGAACCTTTGCCGACACAGCGGACAAAGCCTGCTTCCAGGTTGACATCGGGCACATTCAGTGACATCAGTTCGGAAACACGAATGCCGGTGGCATAAATCATCTCCAACATGGCTTTATCCCGCATACCGCCGATCTTCCTGCAGTCCGGCTGCTCCAGCAACAAGTCCACTTCCTGGGTGGAAAGAACACGGGGCAGTCTTTTTTCCAGCTTGGGTGATTCCAGGTCGGCGGCAGGATTTTCGCCAATGCGTCTTTCCGCAAACAGGTAATTGTAGAAAGAACGGATTGATGCCAGGTTGCGAGAAAGCGTGGAAGTCGCCCTGCCGTTTTTTTGCAAATTATGCAGGTAAGTAACGATATGACGGCGTGTGGTTTCTTCAAAACTGGTCAGGCCGCTTTTTTTTAAAAATTCGGTAAAATTCTTTATATCTCGCCTGTATGCATCCAGTGTATTGGCAGCCAGGCCTTTCTCAACAGACAAATAAGCTATAAACTCCCGCAATGTTCTTTCCATAATACTGCTCCTTTGACAACAAACTCCGGTTTTCTACCGGCCAGGATATCCCCCTGTTTCCTATATTCGGAAATATTCTGCACAATTTGGACAAATTCCTTTTCTTTCGAAAAAATCATAACCCATTTTGGTAAAAATCATGTATATAACACGCGATTCTTGTCCGCAAGCCATAAGCCGGCGACCCGGCTTCACTACCACCTGCTCGGGCGACAGTTGCCTGCGCTTGCGGCAGGTAAAGGCTGGTAAATTCCGGACGAAAAGCCCGGCTGATGTAAAAAGACACCAGGGGCAGCATAAAAAGCAAAAGCACAAGGGTAAAAAACAGGCGACAGAACCGCCGTGTTACAAGTAAAAGCATCACTGAACCTCCCGGGCCGGCAACCCTTCTCTTAATAAACAATATGTCAGCTTCCCCTTGTGAGAACTAAAAAAACGCCGCCGCTGCTTTTCTTTTCAGAAAACGGTGACTACAGCCCGCATCAGTGCCGGGGTGATCATGGTTTCCACCAGGCTGCCGGCGGCAAAAAAAGCTGACAACAAAAGGACAGCCAGCGTATACTGCAGCAGGTCGTTCCCGGCCGGCGCCGGGTGCCGACGGAGGCGCCGGCGCAACAAGCGCAGAGAAACGGCCACCGAGAGAACACCAATCAGAACAACGGCCGGGATATAAAGCAGGTTCTGCGGCAGGACGGCTGCCGTGGCAAAAATAATCCCCTGCAGCGCTTTTTGACCGGCCAGAAAACCTACAGTAAAACCAAGGCTAAAACCGCGGTAAAACACCAGTCCCAAAGAAAACAAAAAACCGAAGAAAAAAATGCCGCACAGCCAGAAAAGCAGTACCAGCATCCCGTTTTGCAGCAAGGAACGCTGCAGGATAACTGTAAGATTCAAAGCATACTCTCCGGACAGGTAATCCACAAAATTGGTAAAAACCTCGTTCAGTTCACTGACCTGGTCTTCGCTCAACCGGCGCACAGAGAGCGCCCCTGTGGCAATTCCCGCCGTCAGTGCCAGGAACACGGCCAGATAAATAAGATAGTTCTCCTGCAAATGCCTTGCAGCGGAAACTGTCCTGCGCCCCTGACGCATTACTGTCCCTCCTGACTTGTCCGTCATGGGACAGTTTATGCCGCAGCACCGGCAAATATGACCGTGCTATGTGGCAAGACCCAGGTCTGCAGCCAAAAGCAGGGCAATTAAAGTCTTGGCATCTACAATTTCACCCGTGCGCGCCATGCGCACCGCTTCCGCAAGGGGCAGGCGCACCGGCTCGAGGAATTCATCCTCCTCGGCGGACGGGGAGACGGGATGCAGCCCCGTGGCCAAATAGACATAAAGCTTTTCCGCAGTAAAACCGGGGGAACTGTAAAACGTCGCCAAAAGACGCAAGTCACCCGCGGCCATACCTACTTCTTCCGCCAGCTCCCTGGCTGCACAGATGTGCGGCTCTTCCCCCGCCTCCAGCTTTCCGGCGGGGATTTCCAGCAGTTCTTTTTCCACAGCCTTGCGGAACTGGCGCACAAAATAAGCTTCTTTGGCTTTATTCACCGCCAGGACCGCCGCCGCCCCCGGATGCTCCACCACTTCCCGGCTGGCTGTTCTCCCGTCCGGCAACTCCACTTTGTCCACACGGACAGTAATAATTTTGCCCGCATATTTAATTTCCCGCGCGATGGTTCTTTCCCGCATCTTGCACCTCCCGGGCATATTTTTTCCCCCTCTCCCATAACCTGCATCAGGGATAGTTTGCAAGGGGGATTGAAAATGCAGACGATCAGTTTATCAGACCGCTTTATTTTTATCGGTACAGTTGCGGAGTTGCGCTATTTTTTGCGCACACTGCCGCCGGACCAGACACTGGGCGCCTTTATCCGGCAGCGCCTGCAGTGACAGTGCCGTTCAGTATCTTCGCCGTATGCACGGCAGTGGCTATCGCCGCCAGGAAAAAAATCGGATCTGTCGCCGGCGTACGTCCCATGGTACGGCACAAGGCGTAATCCTGCCCGAGGCAATCAAGGGAAAGGTTGTTATAGTAGTAAAGACGGTGCTTTTGGGCCAGACCGCAGGTCTCAATCTGGCGGGCAAGATGCTCGGCCTCCTCCCCCGCCAGTACCGGCAGGGGGACATCCACTGTCACCAGCGCCACACCCGTCAGCACCCGCAGCGTGTGGTGGGAAAGGCCGCGGTGACGCCGGCGGGGATCGGCAAAACTGAGGCGTGGCAAGGCAATGGGCCGCCCCTGCAGGGAATGGATTCTATTCAAGTTGTCGCCCGCCTCCAGGCCGGAGAAGCCAAAAGGCGTCCCCGTCCCGGCCACACCCGGTCCCATACAGACAATAGCGGCGTCCGCCTGCAGGACATGCTTTGCCGCCAGCAGACCGCTGTAGACAGTAACCGCCTCCAGGTCTCCGCCAAAAGCATGGCCGCAGGTGACAACCCCGGAGAGCAACCCCCGCGCCTTCAAAGCGGCAACAGCCCGGCTGAAAAAGGCAGGCAGCGCACCGCCGTCTGTCATCACATAAACAAGGCGGATGCCCGGCCTCAAATCCTGCAAGGCTAAGGCTATTGGCGCCAGCATGCTGTGCAGCTCAGCTGCAATGACGGGCATACCGTCCAGGCTGACGGCTTCTTTCATGATTTCATGGTAAGGGGAAGCTTCTTCTTCCACCGCCAGGACTTTTACCTGTTGCGGTGTATACCGCAGCTTCATAATATGCCCGGCACCGGTACTGTTCCGTTCCGGGCGGAACAAGTTCAGCACCACGAAATGGTAGCCGCCGCTGCCCAACCCCAGTTCCACCGCCGTAGTGTTAAGCACAACAATGTCTCCCTTGGCGGCCGGACCGGTAAGGGGAGGATAGTTCAGCGCATTGGCTTGTTGCCCGTCCCGCAGGCGGACAAACAGTTCCTCGCAATTCCCGGTCTGTTGCCGGACAGCCAGGACTTCCGCCGTACGGGCGCTATACATGCTTTGCCTCCTTTTTATCTTTCGCCGAGATATGCATCTTTCCTCCCGCCTCTTTATTCATACTGTTTGGTGCGCCCCAGGTGATCCAGAAAGCGCAGAAGCGGCTGCCTGTCAATCACGGCGGACAGCGACACCTTTTCTGTCAGCATGTGCACCCCGGCAAGCAGCGCCACGGAGACCAGCTGAAGCAGATTACTGCCAAAGAGCACTACAAAAAGGCCAAGGACTGCACCCAGCACATTGGCGCCCGTATCACCCAGCATACCGCGGGCGGCCAGGTCGCGAGGAAAAAGGACAAAAGCCGCCAGCAAAAAGGGAAAGAGTAAAAGCATCCCCGCTTCCTCGGGCACAAGCGTCACCAGCAGCAGGGCCAGCAGAAAAAAAGCTTTCAGGGAGCGGCCCGGCCGCAAATCCAGCATGTTTAACAGATTGGCGGACAAGGCTATAAGCGCCGCCCGCAAGAAAAGCAGCGGGAAAAAAACGGGCAGCCCGTATACTGCGGCCAGGCAGGCAAGATAGCCGGCCACAGCTTTGATCAGCCCGGTGGTAATAATGCCTTCCCGCAGCAGCCGGGAAAAATGACCGGTAAAACCTTTTGACCGCCTGTCACCCCAAATATCATCCACCAGGCCGAGAAGGCCGAAAGCAAAGACGACAAGCAGGGTCCGCCACATGACGGTAGGTACCAGCAGGTCCGTAACATAAGCCCAGGCTGCCGCCGACAGAAAGACCGGCATAAAAATCGCCCCCATGCTGTGCGGGATCGCCCTCCCGCAGTAGTTGGGCGCAAGGTGGCCGGCAAAACATGCCAGCTCCGCCCACAAGGGCGAGAAAAGCATTGCCGAGAACAGGCTGATGACTAGATAAAAAAACTGGGTCATTAGCTTCGCTCCCTCTGTTTCAGCCACAGGTAACCGCACGTTCTTGCCACATCCACAAACTGGCGGGCACGATGTACAAAACCTGCCAGGTCTCTCCCCGTTTCCCGGTGTGTCATCGCCACGGGAATTTCGCAGACGCGAAAGCCATGCCGCAGGCTTGAGATTGTCAGCCCCACTTCCACACCAAAACCGCGCAGGCCGTACCCCGCCTTCTCCCAGACTTCACGCCGCAGGACGCGCTGGCCGGAAAGGGGGCAAGTACTGTGAAAACCGCCGCCCAGGCGGATCGCCGCCCGGGCAAGATTTTTCACCAGGCCGAAACCGCCCCGGTGGGAAGCCGGCGAGAAAGCGGCAATAACCATATCGGCCTGTCCTGTAACCACGGGGGGGATTAAGCAAGCAAACTCGGCCGCCGACGGTCCCAGGTCCGCATCAACAAAACAAAGAATTTCCCCCCGTGCCTGCTTTACTCCCGCAGCCAAAGCCCCGGCCTTGCCCGTATTGCGCGGCAGGCTGACAACAGCTGCCCCGGCCTCCCTGGCCTTTTTTGACGTCATGTCCCAAGAACCGTCATCCACCACCACAATCTCGTTGACGGCACTGACTGACTGCAGTGCCAAAACGGTGGCGGCAATTGTTTCTTCCTCGTTAAAAGCCGGGATAACAGCTGAAACTTGCATTAAGGCACCTCCCTGACGGCGGGAAGAAAAGCGTCGGCACCGGCTTTTACCCCGTAGTGGCCCGGCACCCCCTGCAGAACGGCCAAGAGGGAAAACTGGCCGAAGACTGTGTCCGCATTGTCAATGGTGGACATGCCGGCAGCCTTCAGTTCTGCCAAGGCTGACTTTTTTACCTTGCTGTTTTCCAGTCCGACCAGCGGGATGCCAAGGCTTTTAGCCGCGGCCGCCAATTCACGGACAAAAACTGTGTCTACACGCTCTGTCTCACCAAGAAAAAGCAGCAGAGAATCCGCCCGTCCCGGCTGGATCAATTCCGCTTCAAGCCGTCCGTCCTGCTGAAGTTCCTGCAGCACTTCCACCTGCTTTTCCGTATCACCGGCGACAAGCAGGCTGCCAACCGCTTGACCCAAACCCGCGGCACACTGCTCTCCTCCCCCCTTTTCCGGCACCCGCAGCAAAGCCACCGGCTCCGCTCCCGCATCTGCAAGCAGTTTTGGTATCTCCTCCGGCAACTCCGCCGCATGGCAGATCAGGGCAGGTTTCCGCCCTGCCAGGCTGCCGGGGATATACATGTCATAAAGGGCTTTCTGGTACTGCTCCCATAAATACAGGTCACGCTTCTGTTCCTGGATTTGTGCCTCCAGCCGGCGCTGCTCCTCCCGCAGGTCGCTGAATTCCAGCGTCAAGCGGTCAATGAGCAGGCGCTGCTGTGTGACAAGCATATCCTCGCTGAAACCGGTACCGATTAAAATCCCCAGACCCAGGGCAAGAAAAACGGCAACCAGGGAGGCAATATGATCACGCAGGCGCAGCATGGGAACCTCCTTATAAAGACAGACGTAAACGCAGGGCCAAAAGACGAAAAAGGTGCCGGACGACGGGGCTGGTGCAGGCCATGGCCAATACGGGAATGACTGCAGCCAGTGTCAGCAAAAGCAGGGAACGTCCGGAAACACGATGACGATACAGCTGGCTCACTCCTCGCGCGTCAACTAATCTGTTCCCCACTTTCAGCCGTACCAGGAAAGTACTGGCCATACCTTTGCGGCCTTTTTCCAAAAAATCAATCATATTGGAATGTGTCCCCACCGCCGCAATCAGCCGGGCGCCGCATTCATAGGCAAGGAGCAGGGCAATATCCTCACTGGTACCGGGCGCCCGCATTACCTTCGCGTCAAGCCCCAGCCGGCGAATTCTTTCCATCCCGGGAGCACGCCCGTCCGGATAGGCATGGACAACTCTCTCCTTGGCCTTGCATAAAGCGGCGTCACTGACACTGTCCATGTCACCCACCAGCAGGTCGGGTATATATCCATATTCCAGGAGCACGTCGGCTCCGCCGTCCACAGCTACCAGCACGGGTTTGACTTCATCCAGGTAGTGTTTGATTGCTTGCAAGTCTTCCCTGTAAGATTTGCCGCGCACGACCACCAGCGCATGACGACCGGCAAAGGGCGTATTTAAACGGGGAACCTTCAGGCCGCCCAGGATTAACTCCTTCTCCCGCAGCGCGTAATCCAGCGTGTTCTGCACAAAAGCTCCAAGCAGGCTGTCCAGGTTTTTTTCCGCCAGTCGCATTTGTTCAGCGATCACTTCCCCGTCCACCACCCTGCCTGTGGCCAGCAGTTCACCCTTGCGCCAGATTTCATTCCCCCGCACGGTAATCCGGTCGCCCTCACGAACGGCGGTGAAAAGCCCGTCCCCCACAAGATCCAGGTGGGGAATTCCGGCCTGCCATAAAACATGGGGACCATTGTTCGGGTACTTTCCGGAGATGGAAGCAGCCGCGTTAATAACCGCCCTTACCTTGCGGTCCGCCAGGGAGCGGGCCGCCAGTTCGTCCAGGTCACGGTGGTCAATGATGGCAATATCGCCCGGTTCCAGGCGTTCCGCCAGCAATTTGGTCCGCCGCCCCAAGCGGGCCGGCCCGTTTATTTCCGTTATGCATGCAAACGGCAGCCGCATCAGCTTTCCATCCTGTCCTTTTCTTTCTAGTATGTTTATCACGCCATAAATTAAACATCTTGACATAAAAAAACCGCCTGCCGGAGAAATCTTCTCCGGCAGGCGGCATATGCGACAAGCAAGAAAGATGATACAGACAAACTAATGTGCAACTTTGCCGTACAGGCGCAGGCGATCGGCAACCAGGGCAATAAATTCAGAGTTTGTCGGTTTGCCGCGCTCCGTATTGACGGTATAGCCGAAAAATTTCCTAATGGTTTCTATATTGTTGCGTGACCAGGCCACCTCAATAGCATGACGGATTGCCCTTTCTACCCGGGAGCTGGTGGTATCGAATTTTTCAGCAATACGAGGATAAAGCACTTTGGTGACAGACCCCAGTATATCCACTTCCTCCACTACCATCATAATTGCTTCACGCAGGTAATGGTAACCTTTAATATGGGCAGGGATGCCGATTTCATGGATAATATTGGTGACATCTGCCTCCAGATTGGATTTCTTAAACGGGCGTGACAGTGTAGAAACAGTAGGTGCCGTTCTTTCACTGGCTCCCAGCAACCGGATTCTTTCCACCAAAACATCCATGTTAAAAGGTTTGAGAATGTAATAGGACGCCCCCAGTTCAACAGCTTTACGTGTGATATCCTCCTGTCCAAAAGCGGTCAGCATAATTACTTTTGGCTTGTTACTCATTTTGTTAAGTTGTTCCAGGACACCAAGGCCGTCCAGGTGGGGCATAATAATATCCAGCAAAAGGATATCAGGGGGGTTTTCCGCAATTAGCTCAAGTGTTTCTTTACCATTGTACGCCTTCCCGACAATTTCAATGTCCGGCTGCTGCTCCAGGTATTCCACCAGCAGATCGCTAAATTCTCTGTTGTCATCCGCAACAAAAACTTTTAGCATCCCGTTATCTCCTCCTGAATCTGTCGATAATGATTTTTTCTACCAGCTAAAATTATTCGACATCTGGAGAGATATTCCTTTTCCTCGGACCGTAAAAAGATAAAGAATTTTTTATCTTTTTCAGTGACAAGGAAAAAACACCCTGCACGGGTGTTTTC
>JAAYLG010000216.1 GCA_012522075.1 Bacillota bacterium | reverse complement strand
CTGCTAATGAGATGGCAATATTATCAGAGGTGCCAAAATATGGGTGGCAATAAAACTTGCAATTAACCCGTAACAGTCGCAACACAGTTTATCCTTGCAGGCACTGTCGTGATTATATATAATGGAATGCGTATACCTATCTCTGTGAGAGGAATGTGAGATTATTGCTGCCTCAACTAAACATTGCCGGGATGAAAGCCCGCTTACCCATTATCCAGGGAGGAATGGCTGTCCGAGTTTCCACCGCCAGGCTGGCCGCCGCGGTAGCAAGTGAAGGCGGCCTGGGCGTGATTGCCGGCACAGGCCTTTCTGTCCAGGCACTGCAGGAGGAGATCCGCAAAGCCCGCAGGCTTACTGCCGGCCACATCGGTGTCAATATCCTTTTTGCCGCCTCACAGTTTGCCCAGCTTGTCAAAGCAGCCATGAAAGAAAAAGTTGATTTTATTGTTTCCGGGGCCGGTTTCTCGCGTGACATTTTCGCCTGGAGCAGGGAAATGAAAGTTCCAGTTTTATCCATGGCATCTTCGGCGCGCGTGGCGCAACTGGCAGAAAAGCTTGGCGCCGCCGCTGTTATTGTGGAAGGCAAGGAAGCCGGTGGCCATCTTGGTACCCAGCGCTCCCTATTAAGCATTCTGCAGGAGGTTGTAGCTGCCGTTAAAATCCCGGTAATTGCTGCCGGTGGCATTATGAACGGCCGCCAGCTTGCCAGGGCGCTTGACGCCGGTGCCCAGGGAGTACAAATGGCCACACGTTTTGTCCTGAGTGAAGAATGTGAAGCCCATCCTAATTTTAAGCAGCTTGTCCTGGACAGCAAGCCGGAAGATTCAGTTATTATTGACAGCCCTGTGGGCATGCCCGGACGCGCACTCCGCAACCGGCTTACAGAAAAGCTTGCCGCCGGGGAAACAATTCCCGTGCCAAAATGTAATCACTGCCTGAAAAACTGCACCCATAGCTTTTGTATCCTGGATGCACTGCAAAAAGCCGTCGACGGCGACATTGAAAACGGCCTTGTCTTTTCCGGAGAACATTTTTACCAGGCAAAAAAAATCCAGCCCGTCAGGAAAATACTAACGGAACTGAACCGGGAGTATGAGGAAGCAACAGCAGCCAAAACATAAACCGGCACAATAAGCCTCTGCATGCCTTTGCAGGGGCTTGTTGCTTAACCAGGCAACTATTATCCCTGGCAATGTGCCCAGAGAGAAATAACTTCCGTTACCGTCTTTTCCAGCAGGGATGCAGCACCCTGCATTGCCTCCACCAGGGACAGCGGCCTGTCCATAACGGAAAAAGCCGCGGTAATCCCAACCTGCTGCAAGTGCCGCCTCCCGGCATTTACCGTTCCGGCAAAAGCAAGCACCGGCACCCCCCGGCGGGACGCTTGCGCCGCCACACCCACAGGAACCTTCCCGGAGAATGACTGTGCATCCAGGCTCCCTTCTCCGGTAAGCACCAGGTCGGCACCGTCCAGCAAGCCGTTAAAATTTACCGCATCCAGTACCAGTTCTATTCCGGGGACCAGCTTTGCATCGGCAAAAGCCATAAGGCCCGCTCCCAGGCCCCCGGCAGCACCGGCACCGGGAACATTTTCCACATCAATCCCCAAATCGCGCCTGATTATTGCCGCAAAATGCCGTAAAGCCGCGTCAAGAACGGCTGCCATTGCCGGCGTGGCCCCTTTCTGCGGTCCATAAACACGGGAGGCCCCGTTTTCGCCCGTCAATGGGTTGGTTACATCACAGGCAACAATAAATTCCGTCTCCCGTAAACGGCGGTCCGCCCCGCCTGTATCAATCCTGTCAAGATTTGCCAGAAATTGCCCCCCAGGGGGCAGTTCCCGCCCCGCCTGATCCAGCAGAGAATAGCCCAATGCCTGTGCCATCCCGGCACCGCCGTCATTTGTAGCGCTGCCGCCCACACCCAGCAAAATGCGCCTGCATTGCAGATCCAGTGCAGCCCTGATTAATTCTCCCGTACCATATGTTGTTGTCAGCAGGGGATTGCTTTTTCCCTCCGGCAGCAGCAGCAAGCCGGAAGCTGCCGCCATTTCAATAACTGCCACACCGTTCTTTAGCAGGCCGAAACGCGCTTCCACAGGTTCTCCCAACGGACCCTGCACCTTTTTTGTCAGCACAGTTCCTCCCGCAGCGGCCAGCAGTGCGTCCACCAAGCCTTCACCGCCGTCGGAGAGCGGCACCTGCAACACTTCTGCGTCGGGAAGTACGTTTTTTACCCCCCTTGCCATGCACTCCGCTGCTGTGGCAGCCGTCAGGCTGCCCTTAAAAGAATCCGGCGCAGCTATAATCCGCACCACGGCACTTCCCCCCGGATATTAATTTTTTCTGTAATACCCGACCGCTGCAAAGCCGCTACAGCAGTTCCCGGCGCAGTTTGTCCGCCGGCCAGGGTGAAACAAAAGCAGGTGGAACATCAAAAATAGTTTTGGCACCATACTGCCCCTCACGATACAGGCGGCAGGCGGCACGGGCATAGGCCACCAGCACACCGGCCGTAAATTCAGGGTTGCTGTCCAGTTTAAGGGAAAACTCAAACAGCTGCTTATGTTCACCGCAGGCGCCAGTATTCCCGCTATGGATAACACAGCCGCCGTGCGGCGTGGCTGTATGGACACGCTTGAATTCTTCTTCCGTCACAAAGGTAACCCGCGTTTCATACTCTGCAAAGTAATGGGGCATGGACCGTATTGTCCGCGCAATTTCTTCTTTGTCCGTACCAGGTTCGGCAACCACATAACAGTCCCTGATGTGCCTGTCCCTGACAGTAAGAACTGGGTTTTCCCCGCTACGCACCCGCTCCAGGGCTTCTGCCACAGGAATGGTATACTGGATGCCGTATTTTACCCCGGGTATCCTCCTGATGGCATCAGAATGCCCCTGGCTCACCCCGCGGCCCCAAAAAGTATATTGCCGTCCTGCCGGCAAAAATGCTTCGGCGAGCATTCTGTTCAGGGAAAAAAGCCCCGGGTCCCAGCCAATACTGATTATACTTACTTTGTGTGCCGCCGAGGCAGCCGCATCCATGCGGGCATAATACTCGGGAATCTTTGCATGTGTATCAAAGCTGTCCACAGTGTTAAACTTGCCGGCCAGCATTGGCCCCTGCTCCGGTAAATCTGTTGCCGAACCGCCGCATAAAACCATCACATCTATTTCTGCAGCCATTTCTTCCGCCCGGCTGACAGGAAGTACCCTGGCGTTCTCTGTATTGATTTTTACGGCTGCCGGTTCCCTTCTGGTAAAAACAGCAACCAGCTCCATATCCGGATTTTTGGCAATTGCCAGTTCCGCCCCTTTACCCAGATTACCGTAGCCTACTATCCCAAGTCTTATTTTTCCTGTCATTGCCTCACCCAATCTATGTTTTTACATTATATATTACACTATCGCTGCCGCAAGAAAAAGCCCGCCGGGCTCTGTTATTTTTTTCATTTTCTTTTCTTGCGCGTCAGCGATAATCCGCCAAAACCGCTGATTACCGCCAGATAAAAGCCCAGGTCATACCACCAGCCGGTGTTCACAACTTCATAGATTCTTAGATTCCTGTTGAATAAACTTAAAATTAAAGAGAGCGGTGCAATCCAACCGTGCCAAATACCGGACAGGAACCCTGCCGGTCTTCCCTCCGTCTATTTGCCGTCACCGGGAATACAGCCTGTCAACAGGAGCAGAACAAACAAAACCAGAAACAGGGAGACTACTTTCTTACTCATCTCAACACACCTCCCATGCACCACAGAAATCAAGCATTCCCTACCCTCCGGCAAGGCCGCTTCAGAACTCCCTGCAATATGTTAATTACCTGCACTCATAACGCTATTCTCTTTCACGACAGCAATCCCTTCCATACCAAATACAAAACCCGGCAGAAATTTTCCGCCATTTTCCCTCGTCCCCAACCGTCCGCCCGGCCCAACCCATCACGCCGCAACCCACCGGTTAACTGTACTGTTCAAAGACGTTTCAACATCAATAACCATAAAAGCCCAACACTAAACGTGCTGGGCTTTATTTGGCTCCCCGGGCAGGATTCGAACCTCGGCCTAACCCAGCGAGTGAAACGAGCGGAAGT
>JAAYLG010000215.1 GCA_012522075.1 Bacillota bacterium | reverse complement strand
TTCATGCAGGATGAGGCACTCCTTTCGGTACTGTTTTGTTGTCGTAACTTAACAATAACCGAATTGTCCTCATCTTGCATTCTTTTTTTTAAAGCCTAGTGTCCAAGATCTATTGTAGTCCTACAAAAAAGCGGGGCATGCCAACCCGCACCCTCTTGCAAAGGAGGGGAGTTTCTGGTAGAATGGGGACAAATCTAAAATAAAGGGAAACAGGATAAAGGGAATCAGGTGCAAGGCCTGAGCGGTCCCGCCACTGTATCCGTGAGTTTTGCGGCGAGAAGCCACTGGGGTGCAAATCCTGGGAAGGCGCCGTAAAATGATGACCGGGAGCCAGGATACCTGCCTGTTCTCCTGCCAAGTCGTGCCCTCGGGTCAAGGGAAACGTAGTTTTTTTGTGCCATTCCCGGCCGTGAGTGCCGGGATTTTTATTTTGCAGCAAAGGGAGGAAAAAAATGAGAAAAAGAATTGTCTGGCTAATGGTTTGTATTTTACTTGTGGCAGTGTTTGCCGGCTGCAGCCGCGACCGGAGTGCAGAGAACAACGGCGATAACAACAGCGCGGGAAACAACAACACGGAAAGTGAGTTTAATCAGAACGTAACATACCCGCTCCAGATTACAGACGACATGGAGCGAACTGTGACCCTTGGGAAAAAGCCTGAACGGATCGTTTCCCTCCTGCCCAGCCTGACAGAAATAGTTTTTACCGTGGGCGCGGGCGACAGGCTGGTGGGCGTTACTACTTTCTGCAATTACCCTGAGGAAGCCCTGGAAATTGAAAAAATCGGGAATCTATATGATCTAAACATAGAGTTAATTCTGTCCCTGGGGCCGGATTTGGTACTGACTGGGCGCAGCGAAACGCTCCAACAGGCGCTCTCCTTTCTTGATGACAACAATATTCCTTATGTAGTGGTGGATCCGCAGACGCTGGATGAAATCGAACAGGCCATCATCACTGTGGCCACCCTTTTAGACTGTAAGGCGGAAGGTGAAGCGCTGGCGGCAAAACTCTCTGCTGAGAGGGCGGCGCTGGAAGCAAAAGCGGCGGCCATTCCGGAAGCGGAGAGGCCAAGTGTTTTTATTCTGCTTGATCCCGAAGCCCTGTACACTGTGGGAGAAGGAGAGTACCTGTCGGAGATGATCACGGCGGCAGGCGGCATCAACGTGGCGGCCGCCGAGGGCAGCGGCTACTTCCAGCTATCCGAGGAAGTTCTGCTGACCCTTGACCCGGACATTTTCATCTGCACTTACCCTATGCGGGACCAGGTCATGGCGAAGGCAGGCTGGCAGAATCTTTCCGCCGTGAAAAACGGCCGGGTGTACGATGTGTCTTCCGACCCGGTCTCCAGGCCGGGCCCGCGGTTTGTGCAGGGGCTGGAAGAACTGTATGGCATCTTTTCCGGCCATGAAAAGTAGGCAACGTTTCTTGACCGTCCCGGTGCTGCTGGCAGTTCTGGCGGCCAGTATAATTATGGCCACCGCCATTGGGGCAGTGGCCATTCCCCCCGGGGTGACACTGCGCATTATTGCGGCCAAACTAACGGGGCTTTTGGACCTTGAAGGCATTGCCGCCAACACCGTCTCCATCATCTGGCAGCTGCGCCTGCCCCGTGTGTTTTTGGGGGTGCTGGTGGGAGCGTCGCTGGCACTCGCGGGCGTCAGTTTCCAGGGACTGTTGCGCAATCCCCTGGCCGACCCCTTTACCATTGGTGTTTCCAGCGGTGCGGCCACCGGTGCTGCACTGGCAATTTTCCTGCGGCAGTTTTTTGGCCTGTCCTTCCCCCAGATGGTGCCGCTCTTTGCCTTTGCCGGCGCTTTTGCCGCCCTCTTTTTTGTTTACAATCTGGCCAAAATCGGCGGCCAGGTGCCGGTGGAGACACTGCTTCTGGCCGGTGTTGTCGTGTCCAGTTTTCTTTCCGCCGTTATCTCCCTTTTAATGGTCCTGGCAGGGGAAAACATGCAGGGGATCTTCTTTTGGCTATCCGGCGGCCTGCTGATGCGTTCCTGGCCGGAAATCTGGTTTGTGCTGCCTTACCTGGCAGCCGGCTTTCTGATCTTAATTTCGTATGCCCGGGACCTGAATGTGCTTTTAATGGGAGAGGAAGCGGCCATGAGCCTTGGTGTTAACGTGGAAAAAACAAAAAAAATCCTGCTTGTCACGTCTTCCCTGGTAACGGCGGCGGCCGT
This sequence comes from Bacillota bacterium, assembly GCA_012522075.1. Lineage (GTDB taxonomy): Bacteria > Bacillota > Dethiobacteria > Dethiobacterales > Dethiobacteraceae > DUUE01. Next base: position 5,442 of record JAAYLG010000215.1, on the reverse strand, counting down.
GTCCGTCAGCGGGATGATCGGCTTTGTGGGGCTGATAATCCCCCATGCGGTGAGAATAGTTACCGGCCCGGACCACAGAATCCTGCTGCCGGCTTCGGCACTGGTGGGGGCTTCTTTTCTGGTGTGGGCCGATGTGGTGGCGCGGACAGTTCTGGCGCCGCAGGAGATACCGGTAGGCATTATAACAGCTTTTGTCGGCGCACCTTTCTTTATTTACCTTTTGCGGAAGAAGAAAAGAGAAATAAGGCTGTGATGGACCTGAAAATACAGGATGTGACCTTTGCCTACGGGGAACATGCCGTACTCAGGGGAACCACTTTTTATGTCCCGCAAGGCAGTTTCCTCGGTATTATCGGACCCAACGGCGGCGGCAAAACGACCTTGCTGAAACTGCTTTCCCGGCTGCTTCTGCCGCAGGGAGGCTGTATTTTGCTTGGGGGGCAGCCGCTTGCCGCCTTTAACCGCAAAGACCTGGCACGCAACATGGCGGTGGTGGCGCAGGATACCATGGCTTCTTACCAATTTACGGTGGAAGACGTGGTGCTGATGGGGCGCGCACCCTACCTTGGCCGTTTCCAGTCAGAATCTCTTGCCGACTATGAAATTGTGCACCATGCCCTGGCCGTGACCGGCTGCAGCCATTTGCGCGAACGCCTGATTACGGAATTAAGCGGCGGTGAAAGGCAGCGCGTGATGATTGCCAGGGCCCTGGCCCAGCAGCCGAAAGTGCTTCTTTTGGATGAGCCTACGGCACACCTGGACATTGGCTACCAGCAGGAGATACTTGACCTGCTCAAACACCTCAGCCTCTCGGAGGGGCTGACGGTAGTGGCCGTGCTGCATGATTTAAACCTGGCCGCCTATTACTGCCAGAAACTGGTGCTGGTGCACAACGGCCGCATCCATGCCAGCGGCCACCCTTCCCGTGTTCTGACGCCAGAAAATCTGGAGGAGGTCTACGGAATCCGTGTCCTGGTGACGCCCCATCCCGTGTTTGGCACGCCCCAGGTCTCCCTGCTCCCGGGATCGCGCCGCCGGCAGCGAAAGGTGGCACCGCCCGTCCATATTATTGCCGGCGGCGGGAGCGGCGGCGAGTTGCTGCGCGACCTGGTGGAAGCCGGGTATACGGTAACGACGGGAGTCCTGAATGTGGGGGACAGTGACTGGGAAGCGGCCAGGGCGCTGGCGGTGCCTGTCGTTGCGGAAGCGCCTTTTTCCGGTATCTCAGAGGAGCGCCACAAGGAGCACCTGGCAATGCTTGAGCAGGCCGGGGCGGTGGTGCTGGCGGAAATCCCCCTGGGCCACGGGAACCTCCTGAATGTGGAGGCCGCCCTGGCGGCGGCGGAAGCGGGAAAGCCGGTTTTTATCCTGGAAGAGCGGGGGGAAGTGGAGCGTGACTTCACCGGCGGTGAAGGCGCAAAGCTCCTGAATGCGGTCAAGGCCAAGGGTATTGTCATCAGGGAAAAAGTCGGTCTCTACAGGGCTTTAAAGGAAATTTTCGGCGGTCCGCTTAACCTGCCTGCTGAAGCGGAACCGCCTGCAGACAAGTAAAATTTCCATCTGCTGCAGAGTTTTACTTTTCCCGGCGGGGGATTCTTTTGCCCTGGATGATGGCAGGCTTCCTAAATTAGGAGGAAATCATGCAAATAATAAAAACAGGCAGGCGGCGGGCGGCTGCCATCATGGTCCAGGGGACAGCTTCCCATGTAGGAAAAAGTACGCTGGCCGCTGCGCTCTGCCGTATTTTTGCCCGCCACGGCTACAGCGTGGCACCGTTCAAAGGCTGGAATATGGCCCTTAACTCTTATGTGACTGCCGACGGTGGTGAAATCGGCCGTGCCCAGGGAGAACAGGCGGAAGCCTGCAGGATTGAAGCCACTGTCCATATGAACCCCATCCTCATCAAGCCCAGCTCCCCCGGGAAGTCAGAGATCATTGTCCGCGGGCGTGTATTTGCGGAGCGGGGTTATGCCCAAAATACGCTGGACGAAACTGCCTATATGCTGCAGGTAATTGGTGAGTCGCTTGCACTTTTGCTAAGGGAATATGAAATCCTGGTGCTGGAAGGGGCGGGCAGCCCGGCGGAGCTAAACCTGGTGGAGCGGGATGTAGCCAATATGAAAACGGCCGCCCTGGCGGAGGCGCCTGTCCTGCTGGTCGGTGACATGGAGCGGGGTGGGGCGCTGGCGGCCTGCGCCGGCACGGTAAAGCTGCTGCCGGAAAAAGACAGGGCGCGTGTGGCGGGTTTTATCCTGAATAAATTCCGCGGCGACCCCATCCGCCTGCAGCCGGCAGTGGCAATTTTTCCGGCCGGGAATGATGCCGCCCTGACAGAGGCGGCTTTCGCGGTTATGCTGTCGGCACTGGAGCAACTGCAAGCAAAATATGATGTAATTGTAGCGTGCGGCTATGGCAATCCCACGGATGCTTATCGCTTCGGTGCCGGTTTTGTCGATCTGGGCCTGGCGTCTACTGTCAATGCTCCTGTTGTGCTGGTGGCCGACATTGACAGGGGCGGTGTTTTTGCCTCCGTGGCTGGGACGCTGGAGCTGCTTCCGGCGCAGGAGAGGGACCTTGTCCGCGGTCTTGTGATTAACCGTTTCCGCGGCAATATGAAATTTTTACAGCCGGGCCTATCGCTGCTCACTGAAATTACGGGCAAACCTGTCCTGGGTGTTTTCCCTTATGTGCACACTCTGTCAAAAGCGGACAGTGCTTTCCCCGGCCGTACCTGGAGGGAAAAATATTACCGGCAACTGGTCGCACTTTTGACAAAATATATTGATACCGGTTTTTTGAAAAAAATGCTATGTGGAAAGTAGCTTCCCCGGCTCTCGACAAAAATGGCAGGATAAAAAGAGAATCGCAGCGAATTTCCTGACAGAAGGAGGCACACTCCCGTGATAGAAAACGAGACAGGAAGACTAATCCTGATTACAGGCGGGGCCCGCAGCGGCAAAAGCCGCCTGGCGGAGCAACTGGCCCTGGCCGGTGACGGCCCTGCCTGCTATATTGCCACGGCGGCGGTGCTTGATGAAGAAATGGAACACCGCGTGGCCAGTCACAGGGCGCGCCGGCCGGAAAGCTGGTCCACCGTGGAAGAAACGCTGCAGCTCGGTACCGCATTGGAGCGTGTTCCAAAGGAAACCGCCACTGTTATCCTGGATTGCCTGACACTGTGGCTGACCAATAAGTTGCTCGCGGAATATCGGGAAGGAATGACGGAGGCGGAAATAGATCGGCTTGAAGAACAGGTCCAAAAGGAACTGACAGCTTTCTGTGCCGCGGTCCGCACAAAACCTTACCGTACCATTGTGGTGACCAACGAAGTGGGCTGGGGAGTGGTGCCCGATACACCTATGGGGCGGATTTTCCGGGATCTGGCCGGACGGGCGAACCAATTAGTGGCACGGGCGGCCGACTCCGTCTGGTTGGCTGTGGCCGGGTACCCCCTCCGCATTAAGCCGCCAGGGAAGGACGGGCGCACATGAAACGTTTTTTTCTTGCCCTGCGTTTTCTAACAGTCTGGCCTTTTGGCAGTGACGGGGAAGTAACGGCTGAGGATCTGGCCACTTCCACCGTCTATTACCCGCTGGTGGGCGCAATCCTGGGCTTTGTGCTCTACGGCTTTTACACGGCGGCACAGCGCCTCTGGCCGGTGCTTGCCGCCGCCGTCCTGACGGTGGTGCTGTGGGAACTGCTTTCTGCGGGCTTGCACCTTGACGGCCTGATTGATACTTTTGACGGCCTGGGCGTGCGCGGTGACCGGGAGAGGCGGCTCGCCGTCATGAAAGACAGCCGTGCGGGAGCTTTTGGCGTCCAGGCGGCCGTTCTGTCTCTGCTGCTGAAAGTGGCAACCGTGGCCGGACTGGCGGAGCGCCCGGCTGCCGGCGTACTGCTTCTTTTGGCTCCCGTTTTCGGGCGTACAGCCATGGTGGTGCTAATGGGGACTTGCAGCTATGCCCGCGATGAAGCAGGTCTGGGAAAAGTTTTTCTGGAGCAGACCGGCACCGGCCGGGCAGTTTTGGCAGTAGTGCTTGCCCTCTTGATCGGGGTTGCCGCCGCCGGTGTACGGGTTTTCCTGCCGGCTGCCTTTTTGGCTGTCTTTTTTTTGCTGCTGCGTTCTTTTTTTAACCTGAACTTTGGCGGTGTGACCGGTGATATCCTGGGAGCTGCCTGCGAGTTGCATGAACTGGCTGCCCTCCTTTTGGCTCCCCTGCTGTTTGTCTGAATGGTGATTGCCGTGCCGGTCATGCGCTTTTTCCCCGGTGGGCAGCCAGAAAAGATTTATATTCCCAAAGTTTTTTCAGTAACCCGGGAGGAAGAAAATGAGGCTGATTTTGGTCAGACACGGGGAAACGGAGTGGAATAAGGAATTCCGGCTGCAAGGAACAAGTGACGTGCATTTAAGTGCATTGGGACGCCGGCAGGCGCGGCAGCTGGCGGCATGGCTGCCGGACAAGCCTGACCGGATTTTTGCCTCGCCGCTCTTGCGGGCCAGGGAATTTGCCGCTCCCCTTGTGGAACGCTATGGACTGCCGGTGGAAATCAGCCAGGACCTGCGGGAGATGTCCTTCGGCCGCTGGGAAGGGTTGCGCTATGCGGACATGGAACCTGCGGACCGGGAGCTTTTTGAAAAATGGTGCCTTGACCCCGTCCACACTCCTCCGCCGGACGGGGAACCGGCAGCTGCCCTAGCGGAGCGTGTTGCCCGTTTCCTGGAAAGGATAAGCGAAGAGCTGGCAGCGGAGGAAGTGGCGGTGGCGGTGACCCATGGCGGCATTATCAGGACGGCGGTTACGCTGGCCATGCAGATGCCGCCCGCTGCGGCAGGCAGGATGCAGATCTACACCGCTTCCGTAACCATCTTGGACTATTATGCTTCTGCGTGGCACCTGGTTAAATTGAATGATACCTGCCACCTAACAAAGTAGACATAAAAGCCTTGTCCGGAGAACAGACCCGGCCGCCGCTTTTACCGGTTGTTTTGGCGGCTGCGGCCTTAATACACTATCGAAGGAGTAAGCAATATGACAGAGAAAGTTGTTTCCGCCCGCTTTGCCCTCTCCGCCCTCACCGTGCTGCGTCCCTTGTTTGACGACCCGTTATTGGCAAAGTTTGCCGGGCTTTTGCGGCAGCCTGGGGGAGAGACTTTTTCACCTGAAAGTTGGATTGACTGTTACGGCAGTTTTTATACGGCTTTGCTGCAAAGAAACAGGCAGGCCGCATTAGGTGACTGCCTGCTGGAAAGCCTGCTTTTTACGGAAACTGCTTTCAGCCGGGCGTGTGCGCAAGAGGCGGAAGCGGCCGGTGATGTGCTTGTACAGGCGATGCGGCATGATCTTGCCATCCTGCAGCAGCTGGCGGAACTGTCTGCCGGCGAACTGAAAACTTGTTTTAAAGAATGTCGCTCTGCCTGCGCCCCTGGCTGCCATCCTGCAG
>JAAYLG010000214.1 GCA_012522075.1 Bacillota bacterium | reverse complement strand
TCTTCCTGTAAATCACGCTGAAAGCTGTAATAATCTACTCCATTTTCACAAGCATCTAAAACTTTTTCTGTGATAGAAAGGAATGTGTTGAATATGTGCTGAACTATTTCCATAAGACTTCACCTCTTAGTAGCTATTTTTTAGTTACTCGTCCGGGCAAGGACGGTGAAGTCTTTCTTCTATTTTTTGAAGGTCGATTCCTCCAAAAGCCCCTACAGTAACTTTACACTAACCACCGGCACCTCCCGTTGCTGCAAAGCCTTTGGCAGAGATAGCAAACACACTTGCGGCAGGTCTTAACTTTTGTTAAGATAATGTTGGTATCAAACGATCATTTTCCCAGCGACTGACAAAAGGCAAATGATTATACACATCCTGCCTGTGAACATTCTCTTTGCTTCAGATGTGGATAACTCAATGTTTGCTGCAATAAAAAGCCTTACAAAAGGCTATTTTTCTCTTTTATCCACAGGTTATGTGGATAAAGTATGCCATTTGTGGATAACTCCGCAAAAACATGATCTTAAGCCTTTTAGCCTGTGAATATTTTTTTCATATAGGAGGTTCAGCAATGGAACAGGATCTGCTGGAAATCTGGCAGGCAACTTTGGCGGAAATAGAAAAAAAGATCAGCAAGCCAAGTTTCGAAACCTGGCTAAAAACAACCAAGCCTGTTTCTCTGCATAACCAAACTTTGGTGATCAGCGCCCCCAATGACTTCACCAAAGACTGGCTCCAAGCCAGGTATACGGACATCATTGAAAGCAGTCTGCAGGAGGTAACAGACAATACTGTGCAGCAGGTCCCCTTTACCACGCCTCACTTTACAGATACAAGCAGTTTCTTAAGCAGCGAAGCGGAAGTGATCCCCCTGCCTCACAGGCAGGTCGGACAAACACCGGTTATGCCGTCATCCTGGCTAAACCCCAAATATACTTTTGATACATTTGTTATCGGCAACAGCAACCGTTTTGCCCATGCTGCGGCACTGGCGGTTTCCGAAGCACCGGCACGTGCGTACAATCCTCTTTTTATCTATGGTGGAGTAGGGCTGGGCAAAACCCACCTGATGCATGCCATCGGGCACCATGTGCTGGAAATTTCCCCCTCCTACCGCGTTCTTTATATTACTTCGGAGAAATTTACCAACGAATTTATTAATGCCATACGCGACAATAAAACCGTAGAATTTCGCAACAAATACCGGACCATTGACGTCCTCCTGATTGATGATATCCAGTTTTTAGCAAATAAAGAACAGACACAGGAAGAGTTTTTCCATACTTTTAATGAACTGCACGAAAGTAATAAACAGATTATCATTTCCAGCGACCGCCCGCCCAAAGAAATTCCCACCCTGGAAGACCGCCTGCGCTCACGCTTTGAATGGGGCCTGATTACAGACATTCAGCCGCCCGACCTGGAAACAAGAATAGCCATCCTGCGCAAAAAGGCAACCGCAGAAAGAATTAATATTAGCAATGATGTGATTCATTATATTGCTAACAATATTGATACCAATATCCGCGAATTGGAAGGCGCTTTTATCCGCGTTATTGCCTATTCCTCACTGACAAGCAGGAAGATTGACATTACCCTGGCCGAGGAGGCCCTGGAAGGTATTTTATCCAAAACTGCCAAACATAAACTTATTACCATTGATATTATTCTCAGGGAAACAGCTTCTTATTTTGCCTTGAAAACGGAAGATTTGAAAGCAAAAAAAAGAACAAAAAATGTAGCATTACCGCGGCAGATTGCCATGTATCTCTGCCGGGAGCTGACAGACGCATCATTGCCGAAGATAGGGGAAGAATTTGGCGGGCGTGACCACACCACAGTTATGCATGCCCACAAAAAAATCTCTGCCGAGCTGAATTCGGACCAGCAGCTGCGTGCCCATATAGAACAGCTTATTGAAAAAATTAACAATTGTTGATAAGCTGTGGATAACCGGTATATATACTACTGATAAACGGGGGATAATTTTTCACCGGCTGTGGATATGTGCCGGGTGTGGACAAAAAATTCCTTTTTCCCACAGGTTGTCCCCAGCAGGAAAAATACTCACCTCCCCGCCGTTTCCCCCTTATACACATTATCCACAGTAACTATTACAAATACTGCTGTTTTTTCATTCTTACTATTGGCAGTTGGATATGAGCAATATTTCTCTCTGCATTTTTACCATATTGATCAGGGGTGATCAGGTTGAACATCTCTCTCCCGCAAAAAGTGTTGGCTGAACAACTCCAGATTGTTTCCAGGGCAGTCCAGCAAAGAAGTCCCATTCCCGTCCTAGAAGGCATACTTTTCTCCTGCAACAAACAAAGATTGATGCTAACTGCCACCAATCTGGAAATGGCCATCAGTACCGTCTGTCAAGTGCCGCACGGGGAAAGCGGCCAAGTAGTACTGCCCGGTAAAATTTCTGAAATTGTCCGCCGCCTGCCGCAGGAAAACATCCAACTGCAAACCCGGGGCGATAATTTACTGACAGAAATTATTAGCGGGCAGTCGGAATTTGAGCTTTACGGTTTCAGTGCGGCGGATTATCCTGCCATGGAACCTCAGCAATCCGCCTCTGTGCCGGTCTGCAGCTTTTCACTTGCGTCGGAAGAATTGCGTAGAGCACTGCGGCAAACACTTTTTGCCACTTCCCAGGATGAAGGCAAGCCTACTTTTACCGGCGTGTTTTTTTCTTTGGCAGGCAATAAACTTACCCTGGCCGCATCCGATACCTTCCGCCTGGCTGTCACACACTGTGTAGTGCAAAAAAGCAGCGGGGAAGGCTCTTTTTTGGTACCGGCCAAAACGTTGCAGGAAGCCGCCCGCATTTTCACAGAAGATACGGTGTTGCAGGCGACAGTTTATGCCAATCTTTTTACACTGGCAAATGAAAATATCCGCTTTGCTTCCCGCCTGATCGATGAAAAGTATCCCGATATTGAAAGAGTTATCCCTCAAAAATAGGGCGGCCGTGCCGTGCTTTCCACTTCCGCCCTGCTGCAGGCCCTGGAGCGAGCTTCCCTGCTTGCGGAAGGGACAAACAATGTAGTTTACCTTTCTTTGGGAAACGATTTGATAGTAATTAGGGCGGCTTCGAAATACGGCAAAATCCAAGAGAAGCTGCCGCTCTCACTGCAGGGTGAAGGGGTGGAAATCGCCTTAAATGTACGTTTTCTGTTGGACATGCTGCGCGTGGCGGAAGGAGAGGAAGTTACGCTGGAATTTACTTCGCCTTCCTTGCCGCTGGTCATGAAAGATTCCCTTTATCCCGACTATCTTTATCTTGTCCTGCCCATTAAAAAGTAGTCCTTGTGAGCAGAGGAGAACGCCTTGCATATCGAATCTGTGCAATTACATAATTTCCGCAATTTTGGCTGGCTGGAACTGTCGCTGGATAAATGGCTGAATTTTTTTGTGGGAGAGAATGCCCAGGGTAAAAGAAACCTGCTGGAAGCATTGTTTTATGCCGCTACCGGCCGTTCCTTCCGTACCAGAAGTGACGGGGAACTGGTCCGGTGGGGGCAGGATGGCTTTGAGATTATCGTCCGCATCGTCCATAAAAGGGGAGCGGAACAACTGCACCTGCTTTACCGGCAAAGTCCGAAAGAGAAGCTTTACGGCAGCAACGGCCTGCAGCTTTCACGGACCGAGTATCTGGGGCGACTTTATCCCGTCCTTTTTACCCCGGAAGATTTGGCCATTGTCAAGGGTTCGCCGCAGCAGCGAAGAAAATTTTTTGACGAACAAATCAGTAAAATTTATCCCCTTTATGAAACTGAATTAAAGCGCTTTTCCAGGGTGCTTCGGCAGCGCAACCGGCTGCTGCGACTGCGGCAGGGCGAGGTAAAGGAGTCGCCCGAACTGGAAAGCTGGAATGAACAATTTGCCGCGCTGGGGGCCCGGATAATGCAGCGTCGCCTGTTTGCATTGCGCAGGTTAAGCCTTTTGTCCCGCCTGACTCATCGTCGTCTGACCGGGGGAGAGGAAACACTTATGCTGCTCTACCGGGCCACCATTCCTCTGCAAAGGGAAGCGGGTGAAGCTGAAATAAAAAGCGGTATCCTTGCCGCTCTCCGGGAGCAGGAACGGCAGGAAGCTCGTCTGGGGCAGACGCTGGTGGGGCCGCACCGCGATGATATTCAGTTTCTGATTAATGGAAAATCGGCACATCTTTATGCTTCCCAGGGGCAGCAGCGGACGCTGGTTTTGGCTCTAAAACTGGCGGAAATTGAATTTATCAGGAGCGAAAGCGGAGAATTCCCGCTGCTTCTCTTGGATGACGTCTTTTCCGAGCTGGACGGAAAAAGAAGAAAGCTTTTGGTGGAAAGCGTTGAAGGCAAAGTGCAGACTATGGTGACGGCCACCGCCGCAGAACGCTTTGCCCTCTTCCGGCGACAAGGCAGGCTTTTTACCATCACCCGGGGAGAGGTGGTCCCAGGTGAACCATATCGCTGACATCTTAGTTAAAACGCTCAAAAAAATGCCCGGATCCAAAAAGATTATGGAACAGTTGCTTATAGATTCTTGGCCCGAGGCGGCGGGCGATTACATTGCCGCCAAAACTCAGGCTTTTGCCATGGAGCAGGGAACGCTCCTGGTACGTGTCAGCGATTCAGTATGGGCACAACACCTTGCTTTACAAAAAAAACGGCTTATTAAAAAGCTGAATCGCCTGCAACGAACCAGGATGCTGAAAGATATCCGTTTTCTGGTGGGGACTGTCAGACCACAAGGACCGCAAGCTGTGAAAGACGGACGAGAAAGCCGGCCTGAAGAACCGCTGACGGCGGTGGAGCTGGCGGCTATTGAGGCGGCATTTACAAAAGTTTTACTGCCGGAAGAACTGGCAGAAAGCATGAAAAAACTGTTTATTACCATGAAAAAAAAGCAGAAACAAGCCATACGGGAAGACCCCGTATGTGCAAACTGCGGCTTGCCGCTGGTGCGAAAAGCACAGGAAAGCTACTGCCTGCGCTGTAAAAGCGAGGATTTGGGGCAGAATAGCTAAAAAAGCATAAAAAAGGGGGTACAAACGTGTTTCTACACATTGGAGGTTCCCGTGTGGTGGCGGCGCAGGATATTGTCGGCATCTTTACTATTGACATCCATGACAGGCAGTGCAATAAAGAATTCCTGCAGAGTGCCAGGCGGTTGAATGAGTCGAACGGTTTGAGCAAAGAGGAAATTAAAGCATTTATTGTGACAACTAAGGGGGTCAGTTTTTCACCCATCGCCCCCGCAACACTGAAAAAGCGTTTCCAGGAGAATAATTTCAACAAATAAGTAAATGGAGCAACGGGAGGTAGAAGTGTGTCGGAGGCTTTAAACGGACAACACAACAATTATGACGAATCACAGATTCAGGTCCTGGAAGGCCTGGAAGCGGTAAGAAAACGGCCGGGTATGTATATTGGTTCCACCGGTCCCCGCGGTTTGCATCATCTTGTTTATGAAGTTGTTGACAACAGTATTGACGAAGCTTTGGCCGGATACTGTAAAAACATCTATGTCTGCCTGGATAAAGGTAATATTGTGACTGTAGTGGACGATGGGCGCGGCATACCCGTGGGAGAACAGGCAACAATGAAGAAGCCTGCTGTGGAAGTAGTGCTGACCATGCTGCATGCCGGCGGAAAATTTGGCGGAGAAGGTTATAAAGTATCCGGTGGTCTGCACGGTGTGGGGGTTTCCGTGGTAAATGCCCTTTCTGCCTGGCTGGAAGTGGAAGTATACCGTGACGGGAAAATTCATCACATGCGCTTCGAGCGGGGGAAAACAGTCTCCGAGTTGAAAGTGACGGGCAATACCCGTAAAACAGGCACGAAAATCACTTTCTTACCGGACAGTGAAATTTTTGAAACCCTGGAATTTGATTTTGATACCCTGTCACAGCGCCTGCGAGAATTGGCCTTCCTGAATAAAGGTATTCGCATCACCTTCGAGGACAAGCGCGGCGAGGAAGAAATCAGGGAGGTTTACAAGTATGAAGGCGGCGTTAAATCTTTTGTTGAGTATCTGAACAAAAACAGGGAGCCGCTGCATAAAAAAGTAATCTACCTTGAACAGCAAAAGGCAGAAACAAGCCAAATAGAAATAGCCCTGCAGTATCATACCGGCTATAATGAACTGATCCTGTCCTTTGCCAATAATATCAGGACCCAGGAAGGCGGGACACATGAAATGGGCTTTAAAATGGCTCTGACCCGCCTTTTTAATGATTATGCCCGTAAACAGAACCTACTGAAAGAAAATGAGGCTAATCTCACCGGTGAGGATATTCGCGAAGGTCTTACCGCCGTCGTCAGTGTCAAACTCCTGGAGCCACAGTTTGAGGGACAGACCAAGACAAAACTTGGCAATACGGAAATGCGCGGGCTGGTTGATTCTTTTCTCTACGAAGAACTGGGAACTTTTTTTGAAGAAAATCCGTCCATTGCCCGGAAGCTGGTTGAAAAAGCTCTCAGTGCCGCTCGTGCCCGGGAAGCGGCCCGCAAGGCACGGGAATTGGCCAGGCGCAAAAATGCCCTGGAGACGGATACCTTGCCGGGGAAGCTGGCAGATTGCGTCAGCAATGACCCGGCCATCTGCGAGCTTTTCCTGGTGGAGGGTGATTCGGCGGGCGGTTCGGCTAAGCAGGGCAGAGACAGGCGTTTTCAGGCGGTTCTGCCGCTGCGCGGCAAAATTATTAACGTGGAAAAAGCGCGTCTCGATAAAATTTTGGCCAATGAAGAAATACGTACCATTATAACCGCTCTGGGCACCGGTGTAGGTGCCGACCTTGATCTCTCCAAAGCACGTTATCATAAAATTATTATTATGACGGATGCCGATGTAGACGGTTCCCATATCAGGACCCTGCTGCTTACTTTTTTCTTCCGCTACATGCAGCCCCTGCTGACTGCCGGCTATGTCTATATAGCCCAGCCGCCCCTTTACCTTTTGAGAAAAAATAAAAAAGAATATTACCTGTATAATGATGAGCAATTGGAGAGGCTGCTGGCGGAAATCGGCCGGGACGGCATTGTTTTACAGCGTTACAAAGGCCTGGGAGAGATGAATCCGGAGCAGCTGTGGGAGACCACCATGGATCCGGAGAAGCGTACGCTCATGCGGGTGACCCTGGATGACGCCCTGCGTGCCGATGAGATGTTTACCGTTCTCATGGGTGACAAAGTGGAACCGCGCCGTGAATTTATTGAACGCTACGCCCGGCAGGTAAGAAATCTGGATATTTAAGGGAGGTGAAGCCCGGTGACTGATATAACCCACGGCACCATCCTGCCACAGCCTATTCATGAAGAAGTAAAACATTCTTTTCTTGATTATGCCATGAGTGTCATTGTCAGCCGTGCCCTGCCCGATGTGAGGGACGGCTTAAAACCTGTTCACAGGCGCATTCTTTACTCCATGTTTGAACTGGGGATGACCCCGGACAAGCCGTATAAAAAGTCCGCTCGCATTGTGGGTGAAGTGCTTGGCAAGTACCATCCCCACGGCGACAGTGCAGTTTATGATGCCATGGTTCGCCTGGCACAGGATTTTTCCTCCCGTTACCCACTGGTAGACGGCCACGGCAATTTCGGTTCAGTTGACGGCGATCCTCCTGCAGCCATGCGCTATACGGAAGTGCGGATGGCGCAAATTGCCAAGGAAATGTTGGCTGATATCGAAAAAGAAACGATCGACTTCCGCCCGAATTTTGACGATACCCTGGAAGAACCGGTTGTCCTGCCTTCCCGCTTTCCCAATTTGCTGGTTAACGGCTCCGCCGGTATTGCCGTCGGAATGGCCACCAATATTCCCCCGCATAACCTGCGTGAGGTGATTGACGCTCTTATTTTTTTCATTGACAACCCTGACTGTGAAGATAAAGAACTGCTGAAATATATTAAAGGCCCCGACTTTCCCACCGGCGGCCTCATCCTGGGCCGGGAAGGTATCCGCACCGCTTACCGGACAGGGCGGGGCATCATCAAAACGCGCGCCCTGACACAGATTGAACGCTTGGAGAACGGCAAGGCACGTATTGTGGTTACCGAGCTTCCTTTTCAGGTCAATAAAGCCAAGACAATGGAAAGGATTGCCGAATTGGTCCGGGAGAAAAAAATAGACGGTATTACAGACCTGCGGGACGAATCGGACCGGAACGGCATGCGCATGGTGATAGAACTGCGCCGTGATGCCAATCCTCAAATAGTCCTGAATAAGCTGTTTAAATTCAGCCAACTGCAGCAAACTTTCGGCATTATCTTGCTGGCGCTGGTGGACAATAAGCCCCGCATTCTCAAGCTGAAGGAGCTTTTATATTATTACCTGGAACATCAAAAAGAGGTAATTGTACGGCGCACGCGCTACGATCTGCGCAAAGCGGAAGAGCGGGCTCATATCCTGGAAGGATTGCGGATCGCTCTGCAGAATCTTGATGCCGTCATTAAACTGATCCGTTCCTCCCGGACGGTAGATGATGCCAGAAAAGGCCTGATGGAAAAGTTTTCTCTTACCGGACTGCAGGCCAAGGCGATTCTTGATATGCGTCTGCAGAAATTGACGGGACTGGAACGGGACAAGCTGGAAGCAGAGTACCTGGAGTTGATTAAAAAAATAGCTTATTTACGCGAAATCTTGGCCAATGAGCGCCTCGTTCTGCAGATTATAAAAGACGAACTCACCGTTATCCGGGATAAATACGGCGACGAGCGCCGGACAAAAATTGTGGCGCAAGAAGAAGACTTGCTGGTGGAAGATTTAATTGCGGAAGAAGATATGGTCATCACCCTTACACACAAGGGCTACATTAAGCGCCAGCCTATCAATACCTACAGGCCGCAACGGCGCGGCGGCCGCGGCATCACGGCACTGCAGACAAAAGGCGATGATTTCGTGGAGCATGTCTTTATTGCTTCCACTCATGCCTATCTCTGTTGCTTTACCAACCGCGGGAAAATTTACCGGAAAAAAGTATACGAAATACCGGAAGCGGGGCGGCAGGCACGCGGCACCGCCATCGTAAACTTGCTGGATGTGGAGCCGCAGGAGCAAATAACGGCGGTGATTCCGATACGTGAGTTTGAGGAAGGGCGCTATATGCTCTTCGCCACAAAGAAAGGCCTGGTGAAAAAAACACCTCTTGAAGCCTTTGCCAACATCCGCCGGAGCGGGCTTGCCGCAATTACCTTGCAGGAAGGGGACGACTTGATTGCGGTGCGCCTGACGGAAGGCAGGCATGAGGTGATAATGGTAACAGAAGAGGGCTTTTCCATCCGCTTTGACGAGAATGATGTACGCCCCATGGGACGCAATGCCCAAGGGGTCAAGGGCATCAGTCTGGGTGAAAACGACAATGTGATTGCCATGGAAGTTGTTGAGCCGGGAACTGACGGTCAGCTCCTGGTTGTAACGGCAAACGGTTACGGCAAACGTACGGACCTCAGTGAATATCGCCTGCAAAACCGCGGCGGGAAAGGCATTTATACCGTCCGTGTTCTGCAAAAGAACGGCCCTGTGGCGGCGGCCAAAGTTGTGCGCCAGGGTGATGAGCTGATGATCATCACCGCCGGCGGTATTATGATCCGCCAGGATGTGGCCGAAATCTCCGCACTAGGCAGGGTTACACAGGGTGTAACATTGATTCGCCTTGATGAAGGTGACCGGGTGGTAGCTATAGCTCGTGTTGTGCCCGAGGAAGAGGAAGCATAGGCTGGTGCGGCCATGACTGTGCAAAAAAAGCATCCCCTGTCTGTTCTCACAACCCTTTTGCTGGTGGCAGTGACCTGTTATTTATTGGCTCGGCATTCATTGCAGCGTACCTCCCCCACATACCCGCCGCTGCCGCGCACGTATGATGTGATTGTCGTCGGAGGCGGGCTTGCCGGAGATTTGGCCGCCCTGGCGGCGGCGGAGGAGGGGGTGGATGTACTCTGCCTGCAAAGCGACGGGAGAACGGGCAGTGCACCTTATCCGCCGCTTTTCTGGGCTGCCGGCACACCGCAGCAGGTGGAAGCGGGAGTGGAATACTTGCCGGAAACCATGGCCATGGAGATTTATGCGGGCGGCGGTGAAAGGGGCAGTTTCGCGCAAATCCTGGCACTGTCGCTGGAATCTGCCGCCGGACTGGAGTGGCTGGAAAATCTATGCGGGGAAGTTTTTCTGTTGGCAGGTAACAACGGTCTGCACAAGGCGCAAGACTCTTTTCTCCGCGACACAACACCGAAAATAAGGCGGTTGGCTGCCGCCAAGGTGCTTGACTACACCGCCGATTTGCTGCCGGTACGACTGCTTAAAAACGAAGAAAAAGTCACGGGACTGCAGGTTCGTACTAACGCCGGCGAGGAAGAAATTTATGCCCGTGCTGTCATTCTGGCGGATGGTGGTTACGGAGGCAACAAGGAAATGCTGGCGGCTTATGCCCAAGTCACCGGCGTGGCAGCCCGACTGGACGGCGGCCAGCAGGGGGCCGGCCTAAAGCTGGCATTGGAAGCGGGGGCGCAGACTGTAGGGCTTGGCCGTGTAGTCCTGCATGCCGTCGTGCCTGCCACCGGCATGCACGTTAATAATGAAGATGTAACAAATGCTTTTTTGTTCGCAGCAGGCGGCCAACTTGTCGAAAACAACGCTGAAATCGACTTGCTCTTGCAGCAAAACAGAGGCTTGCTCTTTGCCGTCTTCAGCGGCGAAAGCAGGGAAGAGAGACTGCCCACGGCAACAGTGGCGGATCTTGACGAATTGGCTTCCGTCCTGGCGGCCAAACCGGGCAGTTTGGCGGAAGTGCTGCCCAAGCTGGAGTTCCCTTGCCGGGCGGCTGCGATTACCCTGGTAGCCTATCTGCCCGGGGGCTTGCTGGTGACGGAAAAATACCAGGTCAGGGGCGGCAGCGGCCCCATAACAGGTCTGTATGCGGCGGGGGAAGGAACTGCCGGCATCCAGGGGGACGGCAGCCTGCCTGAATTATATCTGACGGAAGCCGTAATCGGCGCCCTTCTTGCCGGGCGCAATGCGGCGGCGTACGCCAGGCGGTAGGCAGGCGTACGTTTTTCTTTTCTCTGGCGCACTTTTTACATTTATGGTATAAGTGTAAGGAAAGCTGTGATTCTGCAGAAAGTGCACCGGCAAGGAGGAAAAAAATGAAATACATAGTCATTATAGGCGACGGTATGGCCGACTACCCTTTGCCTGAACTGGGGGGAAAAACACCTTTGGCGGCCGCCAGCAAACCTAGTATGGATGAACTGGCAGACCGGGGGATAATGGGCATGGTGAAAACCGTACCGGACAGGATGCCGCCGGGCAGCGATACGGCCAATTTGTCCGTCCTCGGTTACGATCCGCAAAAATATTACAGCGGGCGTTCTCCCTTTGAAGCAGTCAGCATGGGCATTGCCCTAACGGAAGCGGATATAACTTTCCGCTGCAATTTTGTCACCCTTGCGAAAGCCGACGCTTACGCCTCACGGGTGATGCTCGATCACAGTGCGGGGGAAATTACTTCCGAGGAAGCGCATGAACTGCTGCTGGCCGTACAGAACAGCTTGGGTACCGAGGAGCTGGTTTTTTACCCCGGCGTGAGCTACAGACATCTTTTAGTTTGGAAAAACGGGCCCGATGACTGGGACCTGACACCGCCTCATGATATCCTGGAAAGAGCCATTGGCCCGTACCTGCCGGCCGGACCTCACGCCGCTCGCATCCGTGACATGATGGAGGAAAGCACGTCCTTGCTGGCAGATCATCCCATCAACCGCAGGCGCAGGGAGCAGGGCCTTAATCCGGCCAATGCCATCTGGATCTGGGGCGAAGGGAGAAAACCGGCACTGCTTCCTTTCCGGGAAAAATACGGACTGCGGGGCGGGGTGATTTCCGCCGTGGATTTGATTAAAGGTATCGGTATTTGTGCCGGACTGGAAGTGATACCGGTTGACGGTGTCACCGGCAATCTGGACACAAATTTTGAAGGCAAATCGCAGGCAGCCCTGACAGCTCTTGCGCAGGGTATGGATTTTGTCTATCTACACGTGGAAGCCCCGGACGAATGCGGGCACAGGCAGGAAAGGGAGAATAAAATTAAAGCCATTGAATATATAGACAGGCGGGTGCTGCAACCCATTAGGGACGGGCTGGAAAAGACAGGCACGCCTTACCGGCTGCTGATTTTGCCGGACCATGCTACACCCCTTTCTGTGCGCACACACACGGCGGATCCGGTACCGTTTTTGCTGTATGACAGTACAGGGCAAAAACAGCGGTCGGGCTTGGCTTTTACTGAAACCGATGCAGCGGCCACAGGGCTGTTTGTAGCGGAAGGGCACAGGCTGATGGACATTTTCCTGCAGCAGGGAGGATTGAATGGTGGAACAATTATTATATAAAAGTACCCGCGGGGGAAGCGGCAGTGTTGACGCCGCCACCGCCATTTTGCAGGGCATCGCGCCGGATGGAGGATTATATGTTCCGACAATTATCCCTTCCGCCGCGTGGACGCTAAGTGAGCTGACACAGCTTACTTACCAGGAGCTGGCCTGCCATATTTTATCTCTTTATTTGCCCTGTTTCAGCCGGGAAGAAATAAAAGAGGCGGTAAACAAAGCTTATGACAGTAAATTTGCCGTGCCGGAAATTGCACCGCTGGTTACACATAATAATATCCATTTCCTGGAACTTTTTCACGGTCCCACCCTGGCTTTTAAAGATATGGCGCTGTCCATCCTGCCGCACCTGCTAAAACTGGCGGCGAAAAAACTGGGCATCAGAAAAGAAATTGTTATCCTGACCGCCACCTCGGGTGATACGGGCAAGGCGGCCCTGGAAGGATTTGCCGGTGTGGCGGGAACACGTATTATTGTTTTTTTCCCGCAGCATGGCGTCAGTGAAGTCCAGAAAAGGCAGATGATAACGCAAACGGGTGACAACACCCATGTGATCGGGATAGAAGGCAATTTTGACGATGCCCAAAGCGGTGTCAAAGCCATGTTTACGGATACTGGCCTGCTCCGCCGCCTGGACAGACACGGTTATCTTTTTTCCTCGGCCAATTCCATCAATATCGGCCGCCTGGTGCCGCAGATCGTTTGTTATTACTGGTCTTACCTGAAGCTTGTCCGCAAAGGCGCCGTTGTCGCAGGGGAGGCGGTGGATATGGAGGTGCCCACCGGCAACTTTGGCAATATCCTGGCCGCCTGGTATTCCCGCAGC
>JAAYLG010000213.1 GCA_012522075.1 Bacillota bacterium | reverse complement strand
CCGGAGAGATGGCTGAGTTGGACGAAGGCGCTCGCCTGGAAAGCGAGTAGACGGGGTTAAAACTCGTCTCGAGGGTTCGAATCCCTCTCTCTCCGCCATTTTTGTTTGTAGATTGGCCGTGCTAGACGGGGAGGTAGCGGTGCCCTGTACCTGCAACCCGCTAGAGCAGGGTTGAATTCCTGCCCCCGGCCCCGGATTTCAGGGTCTGACCCGGGTAAGTGGTGTGGACGGCCGGGTCCCGTGCGGCGTAAGCTTGTGAACCCCGTCAGGTCCGGAAGGAAGCAGCGGTAAGCATGTACTTGCGGGTGCCACGGGGCAGCCTGGCCCGAGCTAACTGTCCTGGTAACGCCTGGGAAAAAGGGTCAAAGGCAGGTGCACGGCCAAATTTTTTTATTAACAGTCCGCCAAGAGAATTCCTCAGCAAGGGGAATTTTTTCATTTATAGGACGACATTGTTTGCCGCGGTTGTTAATGTTAGAATATAGTTATGCGGAGTGTCCCAAGAAAAACGGGGCGTAGGAAAAGGATTTTACGCCCTTGCGGGGAATTTGCGCTATAAAGCCGATTGTTTGGGTGATCTTATGGCATATCAGGCGTTATACAGGCAGTGGCGCCCACAGACTTTTGCCGAGTTTGCGGGGCAGGAGCATGTGATACAAACTTTGCAGAATGCGCTGGAACAGAACCGCGTGGCGCATGCATATTTATTCTGTGGATCGCGCGGTACGGGCAAAACAAGTGCCGCCAAAATCCTGGCCAAAGCTGTAAACTGCGAACACGGTCCGGCCCGGGAACCGTGCAATAACTGCCCGGCCTGCATAGGCATTCAGGAAGGGCGTGTAATAGACGTCTTGGAGATAGATGCAGCTTCAAACCGCGGCATCGATGAAATCCGCGAACTGCGTGAAAAAGTGCGTTACGCCCCTGTGGAAGTGCGCCGGAAAGTTTATATTATTGACGAAGTGCATATGCTGACAATGGAGGCCTGCAATGCCCTGCTCAAAACACTGGAAGAGCCGCCGGAGCAGGTAATGTTTATTTTGGCAACCACAGAACCCCACAAACTGCCAATGACCATTGTTTCCCGCTGCCAGCGCCTTGATTTTCGCCTCATCCCCCCGGAGGCCATCAGGAAACGCTTGCGTGAAGTAACTGTTGCCAACGGCCGGGAATACGACGAGGATGCTTTGCAAGTTTTGGCTGAAGAAGCTGCAGGCAGCCTGCGGGATGGGCTGTCTCTTTTGGAACAGGTCCTGGCATATACTTCCGGAGCGGTTACTGTGCAAGATGTTTTATCCGTCCTGGGGGCGGTTGGCCGGGATGTTTTTTCCGACCTAACGGATGCTCTACTGCAGGGCAATCTGGCTGCCGCACTGCACCTGCTGCAGGATGTGGCTGCATCAGGCAGGGACCTTGCGCATTTTACCCAGCAGGCAATTGCCTATTATCGTGACTTGATGGTGGTTGCCGCCTGCGGACAGGAAGCACAACAGCTTGGAGTGGCGCAAAACTGGGTCGGCACCCTTAAGCGACAGGCCAAAGCACTGGGTCTTGGCGAAATCGGACGTATCCTAAGCATCCTGCATGAACTGCGCAGTGAACTGCGCTGGTCCCAAAGGCCCCGCCTGTCGTGGGAACTGGCCGTTTTCAACATGTTTGTTCCGCCCGACCGGGTGGCCCCTTCCCGCGAGCAGAAAGTGGCGGCAGATCTGCCGTCCGCGGCCCGGGAGCAGGCTGCGGCTTATGCGGGAGGGGAGACGGACAAGGCTGTCCGGCACAGACAGCCTGCAGCCTGCGCCGGCGGCAAAGCGTTGAAATTATGGCCGCGGATTCTGGAAGACGTGAAGCAGGTAAACGTAAAAACGCATGCCCTTCTGCTTGCGGGGGAACCGGGAGCTTGTAACGATAAGGTATGGGAGATCTGTTTTTCTTCCCAATTTCACTGTGATATGATGCAGGCGGAGGAACATATAAAAATACTGCGGCAGGCAATAGAGCGCCTGACCGGAGTACGGCCGCATATCCGCTGTGTGGTGCAGAATGATTCCGGACAGTCTGCACCGCAGAGGCATGATCCCGAGGAAATTGTGCAATCCGCCCTGGAAATATTTAACGGGCAGTTGATAGATGAATCCGGATTATAGTGAGGAGGCAGATTATGTACGGTAACATGGGTAATATGATGAAAAAACTGCAAAAGATGCAAAAAGAAATGGCCAAGATGCAGGAAGAGCTGCAGCAGCGGACAGTTGAGGCTACAAGCGGCGGCGGGGCGGTGCGGGCGGAAGTAAGCGGCAGGAAAAAGCTGGTTGCACTGGAAATCGATCCGGCAGTTATTGACCCTGAAGATATGGAGATGCTGCAGGATATGATAATTGCCGCTGTCAACGAAGCCCTGCGGAAAGTCGATGAAATGACAATGGAAGAAATGAAAAAATTGACAGGCGGCCTGAACCTGCCTCCGGGGCTGCTGTAGGCCGGCGGAGGGAAAAGTGTTTTACCCAGAATCTATTGCCCGGCTGATTGAGTCTTTCCGGAAATTGCCGGGAGTTGGTCCCAAGACGGCACAGCGCTTGGCTTTCTTTGTACTGACGCTGCCCAGAGAAGAAGTGGTAAGTATGGCCAGAGCCCTGGTTGATGCCAAGGATAAAACGCGCTACTGCCGCGACTGCGGCAATTTTAGCGACGAAGAACTGTGTATGGTCTGCTGTGACCAGCGCCGTGACAGGAGCCTTTTATGTGTCGTTCATGATCCGCGTGATATTATGGCCATGGAGCGCATGCGTGAATATAAAGGACTTTACCATGTTCTGGGAGGCGCCATTTCTCCCATTGACGGGGTAGGGCCGGAACAGCTGCGTGTCCGGGAGCTGCTGCAGCGGTTGCAAAAGGGCCGGGTAAAAGAGGTGATCCTGGCTACAAACCCCACTGTGGAAGGCGAGGCGACAGCCCTATACCTGGCGCGTATTATCAAACCGCTGGGTATCCGTGTTACCCGGCTGGCACACGGACTGCCCATGGGCGGAGACTTGGAATATGCGGATGAAGTTACGCTTTCCCGTGCCCTGGAAGGACGCCGCGAACTGTAAGCCGTGAAAAGGAAGTGTCTACATCAAATAAACTCCTTTCATTTTTCAAATGTTTGAGAAGGAGTAAATAAAGTACTTTTAGGAAACATGGTTTATTAGGGATAAGGAAATACCCTGTAGGCCATGTTTTTTTATTAGGAAT
>JAAYLG010000212.1 GCA_012522075.1 Bacillota bacterium | reverse complement strand
CGCCTTTACCGGGGAAACCGCGGTTTTTCCGGTGAAATTGGCCATATGGCGGTAAAACCGGACGGGCCGCTTTGCGGCTGCGGCCGTCGTGGTTGCCTGGAAACAGTCGCCTCCGGCACAGCCATAGCCCGCAGTGCGCAAGAACTGCTAACCTCAGGCAGAAAAACAGCCCTGGCTGAAATAAAAGGGAAAATTTCAGCAACCGATGTTTTTGCCGCTGCCGCCGCCGGGGACCCGCCGGCCAGGGAAATACTGGACGAGGCAATCTACTGCCTCGGCATCGGCCTGGTGAACCTGGTCAATCTCCTGGACCCGGAAGTACTGGTAGTGGGAGGGGGCGTGGCCAATGCGGGAGAAGCGCTCTTTGCCCCGCTGCGTTCAATCCTGGGAAAAAAAGCCGTTACCCATATTGCCAAAAATGTTACTCTGAAAAAGGCCGCCCTGGGGCAGGAAGCGGGAGTAGTTGGCATGCTCTGTCTGCTCCGGGAAAGCTGCTTCAGGCAGTAATCTTCACCGGGGCAGAAAATTCTTTTTTCTGCTCGTTGCATTCTGACGTTTCTTAGGGGATTTCAGCCAATAATAACAAGGATTTCCCTTTTTTTTATCGAAATATAT
Organism: Bacillota bacterium; assembly: GCA_012522075.1. Taxonomy (GTDB): domain Bacteria; phylum Bacillota; class Dethiobacteria; order Dethiobacterales; family Dethiobacteraceae; genus DUUE01. Next base: position 1,723 of record JAAYLG010000212.1, on the reverse strand, counting down.
ATAGTAGACTACAAAATCACCGGGAATGGATTTCATTATTCCCCGGTTGATGCAATTTAAGCCCTAAAAATTTGCAGTCTTTATAACATGTATCTGCAGCGGGCACCTTGAAGCGGTAGACAACCACAGTAATCCTAAACAGCGGGGCATTGTGGAGGTGATGCTTGGCGACGTACTCTGCAGGTAAAAGGTTTCTTGTCAGTCATTGTATGCGGAGGCTGTGAAGAGTGTATGGGAAATGTGGTCACCAAGCCATTACTCGGAGCCAGTGGTGAACCCGGCCGCAGTAGCGGGCCGGTTTTTAATTTTTTAAAAAAGAGAGTGACCGATTGCCATTTTTAATGGGAAATTACTCTGGGATGGAAAGGTTTAACGACAGTCCTTAATCACTCCAGCTGGTTTTGCTCTTCCCAGGCAGAAACAATTAACTGGAGGAGGATGAAAAAATGAAGTATAAAGCAAACAGGTATTTTATTGCCATGATACTGGCATTCTGTCTGCTTTTAGTACTAAGCCCGGCAGTCGCCACCGGAGAGGCTGTTACTGATATAGAAGGGCACTGGGCTGAAGCTGCCATCAGCCGGTGGGCGAGCAAAAAAATTGTAAAGGGGTATCTGGATGGATCGTTTAAGCCTAATGCTCCTATTAAACGTGTTGAATTCGCCGCTTTAATCAACAGGATTTTTGGTCTCACTACGCTCTCATCCGTAGAATTTTCCGATGTAAAGGGTAACGAATGGTTTGCTCCTGAAATCAAAAAAGCAGTTGCAGCCGGCTATATGAACGGTTACCCCGAGGGCACTTTCAGACCAGATGCAGACATTTCCAGGCAGGAAGCCGCAGTTGTTCTCGCCAGAATACTTGGCCTTGATTACACTGACGAAAGCTTTAATTTCTCCGACTTTGACAGCATCCCCGCCTGGAGCCGCTGGGCTGTTGCCGCAGTTGCCCAAACAGGGCTGATTACGGGATATCCGGACGGCAGTTTCAAACCGGCAGCCGGCATAACACGCGCAGAAACCGTAACTATTCTGGACCGGTATATAGCCGAGATTTTCACGGAAGAAGGTTCTTACGGCAATGCCGCCGAGCAGACTGTCATCCCCGGCAATGCCATTATCCTGGCGGAAAATATTGAACTGAAGAACTTCCACATTGAAGGAGACCTGTACATTGCCGAAAGTGTCGGGGAAGGCACAGTAACCCTCGACGGGGTAATCATTGACGGTGAACTTATTGTCAAAGGCGGCGGCGCCAACAGTGTTGTCCTGAAGAATACAAAAGCCCTGACTCTCTACGTAGACAAGGAAGGTGTCAGAATTGTTATCCAGGACGGCACGCAAATTGCCGAAGCCTATATACTGACATCTTCCCTGATTGAACAGGCTGACAAACAGGGCATTCAGTCCCTGTTTATAGAAGAAATATTCGGCGAAGAAGGGGTTGTCCTTTCCGGCAGTTTCGCCAATGTGAGCATTAGGTGTGAATCCGGCAAGATTGTTCTGGAAGGCGGCCACATTGACGAACTGAATATCGAATCAGCTGCAGAAGATATAATCTTCGAGATCGGCTCCGGTGCTTCTGTACAAAACCTGGTCTTAAATGCACCGGCAACCGTCGGCGGCACAGGAAGCATCGGGTTCGCACAGGTAAATGCCTCCGGTGCAGTCATTGAACAACAGCCCGCCATTGTAATAGTAGCTCCGGATGTAACGGCAAACAT
>JAAYLG010000211.1 GCA_012522075.1 Bacillota bacterium | reverse complement strand
TCCTTTCGGTACTGTTTTGTTGTCGTAACTTAACAATAACCGAATTGTCCTCATCTTGCATTCTTTTTTTTAAAGCCTAGTGTCCAAGATCTATTGTAGTCCTACACAACCCCCCCCTTAATCCGGCTTGATTTTGTTGACTTCCTAAAATGTTTGTGATATTATTATAAATTGCTTAACAATGCCTTCTTTGCTATAATTATGTATACTGTGCAGACAATTTGGAAAGAATAAGTTGTTGCCATATTTTGTTAACAAGCGGATAAGTTTATATAAAGAAGGTATTGTTGTTTTTGTTTTAGTGGGAAATCAGGCTGCACATTTTTGTGCCGCCGTTTCACTTGGCAGTTTTGTTTGGCAAAACTTTGCCGCTGACGGGTAAAACCTAGAGACAGGAGTGAATACCTGAGATGTTCAAAGAGATCGATGCGGGAACCAGGAAGCGTCGCAGTTATGCCAGAATCGAAGAAGTCCTGGAGTTGCCCAATCTAATTGAGATCCAAAAAGCCTCCTACCAGTGGTTCCTCACGGAGGGGCTTCAGGAGATGTTTGACGAAATCTCACCAATTCAGGACTTTACGGGGAACCTGGTACTGGAGTTTATCAGTTACTCTCTGGGCGAACCCAAATATTCCGTTGATGAATGTAAAGAGCGCGACGCCACCTACGCGGTGCCCCTGCGTGTCCGTGTCCGCCTGATTAACAAGGAGACCGGCGAGGTCAAAGAGCAGGAAGTGTTTATGGGCGACTTTCCGCTGATGACGGAAAACGGGACTTTTATTATCAATGGGGCGGAACGGGTTATTGTCAGCCAGTTGGTGCGCTCTCCCGGCGTGTATTTTAACAGTCAGATTGACTTCAGCGGCAAAGTGCTTTATGAAGCAACAATAATCCCCAACCGTGGAGCATGGCTGGAATTTGAGACGGATGTAAACGACGTGATTTATGTCCGCGTGGATCGCACCCGGAAAGTGCCGGTTACGGTGCTTTTGCGTGCCATCGGTTACGGCCAGAATCATGAGATTCTCCGCCTCTACGACCACGATCCGCGCATTTTGGCCACTTTGGAGAAAGACCACACCGATTCATTTGAGACGGGCATCTTGGAGATTTATAAGCGGTTGCGTCCGGGTGAACCGCTAAATGTGGAAAATGCACGTTCTCTCTTTGAGTCGCTCTTTTTCGAACCGAAAAGGTATGATTTTGCCCGTGTGGGCCGCTATAAAATGAATAAAAAATTGTCCTTTATTCCTCGTGCACTTAACCACAAACTGATGGAAAATGTCACAGATGATGATGGGAACGTGCTTGCCCATGCCGGGGAGACGGTGACGCTGGAAATGGCGCGTATGTTCGAAGAACATGGTGTTTCCAGAATCCGTATCGAATATAATGAGCGGGAAATTCTCGTTATAAACAACGAAAATGTTGATGCCAAGATCAGGCACCTCACCAAAGAAGATATTGTGGGCACAATCGGCTATCTCCTGAATTTAATGGACGGACTGGGAAACGTAGATGATATAGACCACCTTGGCAACCGTCGCCTGCGCAGTGTAGGTGAGCTGCTGCAGAACCAGTTCCGTATCGGCCTCTCTCGCATGGAGCGTGTGGTGCGGGAGCGGATGACTATTCAGGATGTGGAAGCCATTACCCCTCAGGCATTAATTAATATCCGTCCCGTGATTGCGGCGGTAAAAGAGTTTTTCGGTTCCAGCCAGCTGTCCCAGTTTATGGATCAGACCAACCCGCTGGCCGAACTGACACATAAAAGGCGCCTTTCCGCCCTGGGCCCCGGCGGTCTGAGCCGGGAGCGCGCCGGTTTTGAGGTGCGGGATGTACACCACTCCCACTATGGGAGGATGTGCCCCATTGAGACTCCTGAAGGGCCCAATATCGGCCTGATAGGCTCCCTTTCCACTTATGCCCGCATCAATGAGTACGGCTTTATTGAAACGCCTTACAGGAAAGTGGACAAGGAAAGTGGGCGCGTCACGGAAGAAATTGTCTACCAGACCGCAGACGACGAAGATAATTATACTATTGCCCAGGCCAACGCCGAGCTGGATGAAAACGGCTATTTTCTGCAGAAGCGTATCACCTGCCGCTACAAAAATGAAACGGTGGCACGACCGCCGCAAGCCATTGATTTTATGGATGTTTCACCCAAGCAACTTGTTTCCGTGGCTACTGCACTCATTCCTTTCCTGGAAAATGACGATGCCAACCGCGCTCTCATGGGCTCCAACATGCAGCGCCAGGCTGTACCATTGCTGCAGACGGATGCGCCCCTGGTGGGGACAGGCATGGAATATAAAACGGCCAAAGATTCCGGCGTTGTGGTTGTGGCGAAAAATGCCGGCGAGGTTGTTTACGTCAGTGCCGACAGGATTGTCATCCGCCGGCATGATGATCCGGACGGGCCCAATGTGGTGATTAACGGCCGGACCAGGGAAATTTTCCCGGGGGAACCGTTTGGCAACTACCAGCGCGGCTGTGATATTTATAAACTGCAAAAATTTCACCGTTCGAACCAGGGCACCTGTATGAACCAGAAGCCTATCGTCAGAAAAGGCCAGTCAGTTGCCGCCGGCCAGGTTATTGCCGACGGGCCTTCCACGGACCAAGGCGAACTTGCCCTTGGCCGCAATGTGCTGGTAGCATTTATGCCCTGGGAAGGGTATAACTACGAGGATGCCATTCTTTTAAGCGAAAAACTGGTGAAAGACGACATTTTCACTTCCATTCATATTGAAGAATATGAATCGGAAGCAAGGGGCACCAAACTGGGCCCGGAAGAGATTACGCGGGATATCCCCAATGTAGGCGATGATGCCTTAAAAGACCTGGACGAACGGGGCATTATCCGCATTGGGGCGGAAGTCCGCGCCGGTGATATTCTGGTAGGCAAAGTCACACCCAAGGGAGAAACGGAGCTGACGGCGGAGGAGCGCCTGCTGCGGGCTATTTTTGGCGAAAAGGCCCGGGAAGTGCGCGACACTTCCCTGCGCGTCCCCCACGGCGAGGCCGGCATTGTGGTGGATGTAAAAGTCTTTTCCCGTGAACAGGGCGATGAACTGCCGCCGGGAGTAAACCAGCTGGTGCGGGTGTATGTGGCACAGAAACGCAAAATCTCCGAAGGGGACAAAATGGCCGGCCGCCACGGCAATAAGGGTGTAATTGCCCGCATCCTGCCGGAAGAAGACATGCCGTTTTTACCCGACGGGACTCCTGTGGAAATAGTGCTTAATCCGCTCGGTGTGCCGTCACGGATGAACCTCGGACAGATTTTTGAAACCCACCTGGGGTGGGCCGCCAAAACACTAGGCATTTATGTGGCTTCTCCCGTTTTTGACGGTGCCCGGGAGGATGATGTGCTCAGTGCCCTCAAAGAAGCGGGACTGCCGGAAACAGGCAAGACTTTGCTTTATGACGGGCGCACCGGCGAACCATTTGACAATGAAATAACAGTAGGCTACGTCTATATGCTGAAACTTGCCCACTTGGTGGATGATAAAATACCCGCCCGTTCCACCGGACCGTATTCTTTGGTTACGCAGCAGCCCTTGGGCGGCAAGGCTCAGTTTGGCGGGCAGCGTTTCGGGGAAATGGAGGTCTGGGCACTGGAAGCGTACGGTGCAGCCTACACCCTGCAGGAAATATTGACGGTTAAGTCCGATGATGTGGTGGGGCGTGTTAAAACATATGAAGCCATTGTCAAAGGTGAGAATATCCCCGAGCCCGGTGTGCCGGAGTCCTTTAAAGTCCTGGTCAAAGAACTGCAAAGCCTGTGCCTGGATGTAAAGGTTGTGGATGAAGAAGCTGGTGAGTTGGAAATCAGGGAAAGCGACGATGACGGTGAAGTCCGTGACCTCGGTGTCAACATTGAAGGTGAAGAAGAGGAAGAACAGCCGGTGGCTGCGGATGGCCGGAGCAAGGATTTACTTATGGAGGAAGAAGAGGAAGAAAGCGACGAATTGGATGAGCTGGAAGACATGCCGGAACCGGAATTGTCACAGCTGGAAATTGACGAAGAAGAGGTCATTGATGATACGGACGGTCTCGACCTGGATGAAGATCTTGACCTGGACCTGGATACGGACTTGGTTGAGGAATTGGATGAACTGGATGATTTTGCTTATGAAGACGAAGACGATGATTTCGGGTATCGCAGGCAGAGAAAGCGTTACAGCAGTTATGATGATGATGATGAATAAGGCGACACGGTGGGCTTGTGTTTGAGGACCATATGAAAAGGGAGGAAATGCCCTTGCTGGATGTTAATAATTTTGATGCTATTAAAATCGGTCTGGCATCCCCCGAACAAATCCGTGCCTGGTCACGGGGGGAAGTGAAGAAACCCGAAACCATCAACTACAGGACGCTGAAGCCGGAAAGGGAGGGCCTGTTTTGTGAAAAGATCTTTGGCCCGCAAAAAGACTGGGAGTGCCATTGTGGCAAATACAAACGCGTTCGCTACAAAGGGATAGTTTGCGACCGTTGCGGTGTGGAAGTGACACGCGCCAAAGTGCGCCGCGAACGCATGGGTCATATCGAACTGGCGGTGCCCGTTTCCCATATCTGGTTTTTTAAGGGTATTCCCAGCCGTATGGGGCTGCTTTTGGACATGTCGCCGCGTGCTTTGGAAAAAGTCCTGTATTTTGCAGCGTATGTAGTCATCGACCCGGGTGATACGGGCCTTATGAAAAAGCAGCTTTTGACGGAAATGGAATACAGGGAATACAGGGAGAAATATGACCATCTTTTCCGTATCGGACGCGGTTTTAAGGCCAAGATGGGTGCGGAAGCCATCAAAGAACTGCTGCAAGAGATAGATCTGGACCAGTTGGTAAAAGAACTGCGGGCGGAACTGCGCACAGCCACGGGTCAGAAAAAAATCCGCGCCATCCGCCGCCTGGAGGTGGCCGAAGCTTTCCGGAAATCCGGCAATGATCCTTCCTGGATGATACTGGAGGTTATTCCGGTTATACCGCCTGACTTGCGGCCCATGGTTCAGCTGGATGGCGGACGTTTTGCTACGTCTGACTTAAATGACCTTTACCGCCGCGTGATTAACCGCAATAACCGCCTGAAACGCCTGCTTGATCTGGGCGCTCCTGATATTATTGTCCGCAACGAAAAGCGAATGCTGCAAGAAGCAGTTGATGCACTGATTGATAACGGACGCCGCGGGCGCCCTGTAACCGGGCCGGGCAACAGGCCGCTGAAGTCCCTCTCCGATATGCTCAAGGGCAAACAAGGACGTTTCCGCCAAAACCTGCTGGGCAAACGGGTGGATTATTCGGGCCGTTCCGTCATTGTGGTAGGGCCGGAACTGAAGCTTTACCAGTGCGGACTGCCGAAAGAAATGGCGCTGGAGTTGTTTAAACCTTTTGTTATGAAGCGGTTAGTCAATGACGGCTATGCCCATAATATAAAAAGCGCCAAGAGAATGGTGGAAAAAGTACGTCCCGAAGTATGGGATGTGCTGGAAGATGTCATCAAAGACCATCCGGTATTGTTAAACCGGGCTCCCACATTGCACCGGCTGGGGATTCAGGCTTTCGAGCCGGTCTTGGTGGAAGGACGCGCCATTAAAATTCATCCCCTGGTTTGTACCGCCTACAACGCCGACTTCGACGGTGACCAGATGGCCGTGCACGTGCCCCTGTCGGCAGAGGCACAGGCGGAAGCCCGCCTGCTCATGCTCTCCGCTCAGAATATTTTAAACCCCAAGGATGGCCGCCCTGTAACCACGCCCACACAGGATATGGTCATGGGTATTTACTATTTGACGGTAGAGAAGCAGGGAGCAAAAGGTGAAGGTAAAGTTTTTGCCAGCCCTGATGAAGCCATCATGGCTTACCAGAGAAAGTTTATTGACTTGCAAGCCCGCATTGTTGTCAATATGGCAGGTTCAGCCAAGCTGCTGCAGCAGAAGGAAGAATTGCGAAGCAGCCGGGGGACCAAGCTTTTTATCACTACTGCCGGCAAACTGATCTTTAACGAAGTTTTTCCGGATGATTTCCCATATCTCAATAACCCCGATTTTAATGAACCTGTGCTGGAAGAGGACTTTATCCGGGAAAGGGGCGCCGATATAAGGGAAATCTTGGCGCGGCGCCCGCAACGGGAGGCGGTGAAAAAAAGTTTTCTTGGCCATATAGTGGCCTTCTGCTACCGTAAATACGGCAATACACGGACGGCGGAAATCCTTGATGCCATTAAAAAGCTGGGTTTTGTCTATGCTACCCAGGCAGGGATTACCGTGGCCATCACCGATGTGACCATCCCCCCCAAGAAACAGGAAATCCTGGCTAACGCGGATAAAGAAGTGGATACCATTGAGCAGCAGTTCCGGCGCGGTTTGATCACGGCGGAGGAACGCTACGACCGGATTATTGAAATCTGGACACGGGCCAAGGATGATGTGACAAAAGAACTGATGGCTTCCCTCGACAAGTATAACCCCATCTATATGATGGCCTATTCCGGTGCCCGCGGCAATATTTCCCAAATTACACAGCTTGCCGGCATGCGCGGTCTCATGGCCGACCCCACCGGCCGGATCATTGACCTGCCCATCAAGGCCAATTTCCGTGAAGGACTGACCGTGTTGGAATATTTTATCTCCACCCACGGAGCCCGCAAAGGGCTGGCAGATACGGCACTAAAAACTGCCGATTCCGGCTATCTTACCAGGCGGCTGGTAGATGTGGCCCAGGATGTTATTATCCGGGAAGAGGACTGCGGGACTGCCACGGGCATTACAGTTACAGAAATCCGGGACGGCAACGAAGTAATTGAAGAGTTGTATGACCGGATTAACGGGCGCTTTGCCGCGGCTGACATTTTTGACCCTCAAACAGGCGAACTGCTGGTGAAAAAAGATGAATTTATCAATGATGACAAAGCGGAATTAATTGTCTCCAGGGGCATTAAATCGGTTGGCATCCGCTCCGTCCTCACCTGCCGCACCCGCCATGGTGTCTGCGTCAAATGTTACGGCCGCAACCTGGCCACGGGAGGGATTGTCGATGTGGGCGAAGCGGTAGGCATTATTGCCGCTCAATCCATCGGTGAACCGGGCACCCAGCTTACAATGCGCACCTTTCATACAGGCGGTGTGGCGGGAGACGATATTACCCAGGGTCTGCCCCGGGTGGAAGAGCTGTTTGAAGCCCGCAAGCCCAAAGGACAGGCAATAATAGCGGAAGTGGACGGTGTGGTGGAAATCACCGAGGCACGCCAGCGCCGTGAAATCCGGGTAACGCCGGAAAACGGGGAAACAAAAGTCTACCCTGTTCCCTTCGGCTCACGGCTGAAAGTGAAAAACGGCGATCGGGTTGAAGCGGGTGAAGAGTTGACGGAAGGCTCTGTTAACCCCCACGACCTGCTGCGGGTGAAAGGGGTGCGCGGTGTCCAGCTGTACCTTTTGCATGAAGTCCAGAGGGTATACCGCCTGCAGGGGGTGGATATCAATGACAAGCACATTGAAATCATTGTCCGCCAGATGCTGAAAAAATTAAAGGTGGAAGATGCGGGCGACACCGACCTCTTGCCCGGCGGGCTGGTAGACAGCTTTGTTTTTGAGGATGTAAACAATGCAGTAATTGCCGCCGGCGGCAAACCGGCCGTGGCCAAACCGATGCTTTTGGGCATTACCAAGGCGTCCCTGGCCACCGATTCCTTCCTCTCCGCCGCTTCTTTCCAGGAAACAACAAGGGTGTTGACGGAGGCGTCTATCAAGGGCAAGATCGACCCGCTCCTGGGACTGAAGGAAAATGTGATTATCGGCAAGCTTGTCCCGGCCGGAACCGGTATGAGCCGTTACCGCAACATAAAAGTAGTACCGCTTGTGGAATCTGCGGAAGCTGCCGGCAACGGGCAGGACAAGGAAAATCTAGATACAGAGCATAATGAAGATGGTATTATCCGGGAGCCACAGGTGGAAGGTGAGGCGGCAGCTCCCGACCTGTCTGGAGAAGATGCGCCCAATATGGATGCAGGACGGTTGTAGGCGGAGAAACTGTGATTGACAAGGAAAAATGATGGTGGTAAAATAACAAAGTGTGTCTTTACCAGTATCACGGAGGTTGTGCTTATGGACCTCGAAGCGTTAAAGCATGCCAGTAAAATCGTTACGGGGACAAAACAGACAACAAAGGCTGTTGCAGGGAATCTGGCCCGGCATGTTTTTATCGCCAGGGATGCTGAAGAACGCATTGTCAATCCCGTTATTGCTGCCTGCGAGGAAAAACAGATTCCCATTACCTATGTAGAGACGATGGAGGAATTGGGCAGAGCCTGTAGGATAAAAGTTGGAGCGGCCATGGCTGCCATTTTGGCCGAAGAATAGATTTTTCCCCCTCCGCCCGGCGGGGCGGAGGGGCTTACACTTGCAACGTTCAGGAAGGAGGTGGAGTGGAATGCCAACCATAAACCAGCTGGTACGTAAGGGAAGGGAGCAGGTGTCCAAGAAATCGGACGCACCCGCTCTGGAAGGATCTCCACAAAAACGCGGTGTCTGTACCCGTGTTTCTACAACTACACCGAAAAAGCCGAATTCGGCTCTGCGCAAAATAGCCCGGGTGAAGTTGACAAACGGAATGGAGGTTACAACTTATATCCCCGGTATCGGGCATAACCTGCAGGAACACTCCGTAGTGCTTGTTCGCGGCGGCCGTGTCAAAGACTTGCCCGGCGTACGCTACCACCTGGTACGCGGTGCGCTGGATGCGGCCGGTGTAGAGAACCGCAAGCAGGGCCGCTCAAAATACGGTGCCAAGAAAAAGAAATAGCAGTTGTCGTATAGCTCATTTTCCTAAACGGAAGGAGGTAAGAACAGCATATGCCTCGTAAAGGTCCAGTACCCAAAAGAGATGTGCTGCCTGATCCTGTCTATAATTCCAAACTGGTAGCCAAGTTTATCAATTCACTGATGCTGGACGGGAAAAAGGGGGTTGCCCAATCAATCTTTTATAATGCAATGAATATTATCAGAGAGAAAACAGGCCGTGATCCGCTTGAAGTTTTGGAGGCGGCGGTGAAAAATGTTTCTCCCGTCCTGGAAGTAAAGGCACGTCGTGTGGGCGGCGCCAACTATCAGGTGCCGGTCGAAGTATCACCCCACCGCCGCAATATCCTGGCATTGCGCTGGCTGACAAGATACGCCCGGGAGCGTGGCGAAAAAACTATGGCCGAACGCCTGGCGGCGGAAATACTGGACGCCGTCAACAATACCGGCGGAGCTTTTAAAAAGAAAGAAGATACCCACCGTATGGCCGAGGCCAATAAAGCTTTTGCCCACTATCGCTGGTAGAAACCTGCGGCTGTTCTTCTTGACGGAGAAAAGCGACCGGAACCTTCCACAGGCAGGTTAGAGACAATATTAAGAAAGGAGGGGACCCTTATATGCCCAGAGCGATTTCCCTGGACAGAATCAGAAATATTGGGATTATGGCCCATATTGATGCAGGAAAAACAACAACAACAGAGCGCATCCTGTTTTATACGGGACGTGTCCACAAACTGGGTGAAACGCACGACGGCGCCGCCACCATGGACTGGATGGTGCAGGAACAGGAACGGGGGATAACCATTACTTCAGCGGCAACATCGGCGCTATGGCGGGAGCATTTAATTAACATTATAGACACGCCCGGCCACGTTGATTTCACTGTAGAAGTGGAACGCAGCCTCCGCATCCTTGACGGTGCAGTCGGTGTCTTTTGCGCCAAAGGCGGCGTGGAACCCCAGTCGGAAACTGTCTGGCGCCAGGCTGACAAGTACCATGTCCCGCGCATCGCCTATGTAAACAAGATGGATATCACCGGGGCGGATTTTTACCGAGTTGTGGAAGCTATGCGGCAACGGCTGCATGCCAATGCGGTCCCCATCCAGCTGCCGATTGGTGTGGAAGACCGGTTCAAAGGCATCGTAGACCTGGTCAAGATGAAAGCCGTTATCTATCTTGATGATCTGGGGACTCGCAGTGATGAGACTGACATCCCGGATGAGTTGCGTGAGCAGGCTTATGAATACCGGGAAAAAATGCTGGAAGCAATTGCCGAATTTGACGAAGAACTGATGCTGCGCTACCTGGAGGGCGAAACGATTAGCGAAGAACAGATACAGGCCGCCATCCGGAAAGGAACTTGCGCCGTGCAACTGGTACCGGTGCTGTGTGGTTCTTCATACAGGAATAAAGGTGTGCAGCCTTTGCTTGATGCTGTAGTCCATTATCTGCCTTCTCCGCTGGATATCCCTCCCGTCCAGGGGATGACCGTAGACGGTGAAAAAGCGGCGGAACGCCCGGCAGATGATGCGGCGCCGTTTTCTGCCCTGGCATTTAAAATTATGGCCGATCCTTACGTCGGGAAGCTGACGTTTGTCCGTGTTTATTCCGGCAGGCTGGAAAGCGGGTCCTATATCTACAATTCAACCAAAGGTAAACGGGAAGGGGTCGGACGAATCCTGCGCATGCACGCCAATCACCGCGAAGATATCAAAGAAATTTTCACCGGTGACATCATAGCCTTGGTAGGTCTGAAAAATACTACCACCGGAGACACCCTTTGTGCAGATGAAGCACCCATTGTCCTGGAAAACATCACTTTCCCCGAACCGGTGATTGACGTGGCCATCGAGCCTAAGACCAAGGCCGACCAGGAGAAAATGGCCATCTCCCTTGGCCGGCTGGCCGAAGAAGATCCTACTTTCCGTGCCAAGACGGATGAAGAAACGGGTCAGACTATTATTTCCGGCATGGGTGAGCTGCACCTGGAGATTATTATTGACAGGCTGCTGCGCGAGTTTAAAGTAAGCGCCAATGTGGGCAAACCCCAGGTAGCTTACAAAGAAACTATCCGCACCAAGGCCCGGGCGGAAGGCAAATTTGTGCGCCAGACCGGTGGGCGCGGCCAGTACGGCCATTGCTGGTTGGAAATAGAACCATTGGAACCCGGGCAGGGTTACATCTTTGAAAATAAAATTGTAGGCGGCGTTATTCCTAAAGAATTTATTCCCGCTATTGACGCCGGTGTCAAAGAAGCTATGAATACCGGTGTCTTGGCCGGCTATCCTGTGATTGATGTTAAAGTGGCCGTGGTGGATGGTTCCTACCACGAAGTGGACTCTTCCGAGATAGCTTTTAAAATTGCCGCCTCCATGGCGTTTAAATCCTGTCTTTTGCAGGCAAAGCCGGTGCTTTTGGAGCCGATGATGCAGGTCGAAGTAACAACTCCCGAAGAGTATATGGGAGATGTCATCAACGACTTAAACAGCCGGCGGGGCCGGATTGAAGGCATGGAAGCACGGCCGGGGGTCCAGCTGGTGAGAGCGAAAGTACCGTTGGCGGAAATGTTTGGCTATGCCACAGACTTGCGTTCAAAAACTCAGGGCCGCGGCACCTATGCCATGGAGTTTTCCCATTACGAAGAGGTTCCCAAAGGCCTGGCAACTGAAATAGTAGAAAGGCAAAGATAGCAAATTTATGGTAAATTACTTCTTTCTATGTTAAGGAGGTCAATTGTAAAATGGCAAAACAAAAGTTTGAAAGGACCAAACCCCACGTCAACATTGGCACCATTGGTCACGTTGACCACGGCAAAACTACCCTGACAGCGGCGATTACAGCTTGTCTTGCCACCATGGGCGGTGCCAAGAAGACAGCATATGAAGAAATTGACAAAGCCCCGGAAGAAAAAGAGCGCGGCATTACCATCTCCACAGCGCACGTGG
>JAAYLG010000210.1 GCA_012522075.1 Bacillota bacterium | reverse complement strand
TTTGTTCCGGGGTGGTCCCAATTTTTTGCAGGGCGTCATCCAGCTGGCTGATGGAAACCCCCTTGGTATAAGGGATCTCTACCAGCTTACCGTTCCACTCCTTGAGGGTCTCGATAACCCGCTTCCGAATATTTTGCTGCACCCCCGTCCGCCAGTCATCGCCGTGAACCACGAAGTCAGGCTTTATCTTTATCAGGTTAGGAACGTAATCAAGGGTCTCTTGGGGAATAACCTGGGAGACTCCCTTGATATTTTCCACGATAGCTTTTCTCTCTTTGAAAGAGAGAAGCGGATATCGCTTGTAGCTGGCAATAACCTCATCGGTTAAAACACCGACAATCACTTCTCCCAACCTGCTGGCTTCCTTGATAATATTAATATGGCCATGGTGAATAATATCGGCGCTCATGGCCAAATATACCTTAGGCATAGCAGTTCCCCCTTAAACTGACTTTACTTTTTCAACCCTTTACTGAACTTTTAACTTTGTTCTGCTGTACATCTTTACGATATAAAGTTACGGCTTCTTCAGGGCTCCCATCATACATAACCCGGCCGTTTTTCATCCAGATCGCCCTGGTACAAACTTTTTGGATGAAATGCATACTATGGCTTACTACAATTACCGCCTTAGAGCTGGTAATCATTTCTTGAATGCGCTCGCTGGCTTTTTCGTTGAAGGAGACATCCCCGGCAGAAAGGGCTTCATCGATAATAAAAATAGCCGGTTCCATAGCGGCAGCAATACTGAAGCCTAGGCGGGAAAGCATCCCGCTGGAATAATACTTTACCGGAGTATCAATAAACTTTTCCAATCCGGAAAATTCCACAATGTCATCATACATAGTAAAAATCTCTTTCCGCGACATGCCTAGCATCAGTCCATTTAAATAGATGTTGTCCCTTCCAGAAAGATGCCGGTTGAAGCCGGCCCCTAGGCTAAGCAGGGCTAATACTTCGCCGTTAACCTTTACATCCCCGCTGTCGGCTTTTAGCAGGCCGCTCAAAACGCGGCACAGAGTCGTCTTACCGGCTCCGTTATGCCCAATTACACCTACAACTTCGCCATTCTTGATGGTCAGATTAACATCTTTAAGCGCCCATAAAGTCTTATGCTCTAGCTTGAAAAAAACCCCCAGATTTTTCATTTCAACTGCAATTTCATCCCCTATGATGCTCTGGGTTTTCTTGAAACGAGCAAACCTTATTTTTCGTTGATTTGCTTTCCTTTCTTCCACCTTCTTGCGGTAGAGAGCACAAACCTTTTGAGGATCACCATAAGCTTGGATTTCACCCTTCTCAATCCAGAGGGCCTTAGTGCAATTATTTTCAATATAGTCGATGTTGTGAGAAACAATAACAACCGCTCTGGTCTGGCCAACAATCTCCTTGGTTTTAGCTGTGGCACGCTCGTTAAATTCAATATCGCCTGCACTCAGCGCCTCGTCCAGAACAAGTATCTCCGGCTTAATCATCGCTGCAATACTAAAACCAAGACGGGCCTTCATTCCCCTAGAGTAGATTTTAATCGGTTCGTTGATAAAATCTCCCAATCCGGAAAACTCAACAATCTCCGGGTATATACGTTCAATTTCTTTACGGGAAAAACCCAGCATCATTCCATTCAGATAAACATTTTCCCTCCCTGTCAGTTCCCGGTTAAAACCTGTGCCTAGGGATAGCAGAGCCGATACCTCCCCGGCTACCTTGATTTCTCCCTGATCAGGTTTGAGCAGTCTAGAAATTACGCGGCATAAAGTGGTTTTACCGGCACCATTAAACCCGATAACGCCAATTATATCGCCGTTATAACCGGTTAAATCAATATTTTTCAGGGCCCAGAATTCTTCCCTATTTTCTTGCCGATGCAGGAGATTGTGCGCCAAAGTCTTAAGATCCTCGCGCCGTTCCCGGGGGTTAAATTTAACCCCCACCCCCCGGGCTTCGATGA
>JAAYLG010000209.1 GCA_012522075.1 Bacillota bacterium | reverse complement strand
CAGGGCGGAACCATGCTTAAACAGCTTGTTTATCTTATCGCCGTTTTAATCGTATATTTTGCTTTTCGTCCCCTGGTTGTACCATACTTGAAAAACTATGATTGGATCTATCATTTGCTTTTCCTCGTTGTTTTCCTGGCATATCTGGGCATATTGGGTTATTCTATTTACAACAACATAGAAGAATTAACGGCAGTTATATCCGGCCGGTATATCCAAGAAAAACCCTCTGTTGCAGCAAATATAGTTTGCGGCAAATGTGGCGAAAAAAATTTTCACGATTCACGTTTCTGCTCTTTTTGTGGGGCTGAACTCCCCCGGCCAGTAAAATGCAGCAGTTGCGGCACACTGCTTGAACCGGACGCCAAGTTTTGTTATGCCTGCGGCTGGAAAGTAGGGGAGTCGGCGGAAAATAAAGCTGCTGGGGATGCTCCGGAAGAAACCGTGTCTTACCAGACACCTACCTGTATCTCCTGCAAAGCAGAAATAAGGCCCGGTGTGCAATTTTGCCCGTTTTGTGGCACAGCCCAAAAACAAGAATAATCTTACCGTTTATCTTAAGTGGGGCGGCGCTTTGCCTTCCCACTTTTTGCTGCTCCCGCCAGACTGCAACTAACTGTCAAACTGATCTTGCTCCTGGCAAGATACCGGAGCTACAAGTTCCGGGAGCATGTGAGGGAATGTGTTATGAAAAAAAATATCGTGCTGCGCTGCATTTTTCTAACACTCATGACCGCCTTTCTACTGCAGGCCGTCATAACAGGCGTTGTTTTTTGCCAGGAAGAAGAACAGGCAGGTTTGAGTGTAGATGATGAATATAACATTGCCGTTATACTTGTGCTTGATATTTCAGGCAGCATGTCCGGCTACTGGGGCGACGGCATTAAAATGGAATCCGCTCGCAATGCCGCTCTGCAAATGCTGGACATGCTGGAAGCGCACCATAGCCTGGAAGGACAAAGTTACCAGGCTGCATTGGTAAAGTTTGAAGACAAAGCTTCAGTGGTTCAGCCGCTTACATCCGATTTTGACCTCCTGAGGCGGGGAGTCGAAAAACTCTGGCCTGATGGACGCACAAACCTGGGCGACGGTTTGGAAAAAGCACTGCAGCAACTGGATACCGCTGACTATGAACGGGCCTTCATCATCTTGCTTTCCGACGGCATGACAAATGTGGGCCGTTCCGGCGAGGAGATTATCTCCTGGCTTGGCAACCAAAACATTATTGCCATAACTACAAAGAGCGGAAGTAGACAAGCCTCGCAGTACGCCTACAAAGCAAAGCAACTCATACTTTTTGATTACTTTGGTGCCATTGACAGTGCTCAATTTGCAGGCGGCCTACTTCGAGAGGCCGGCTATAACAGCTTTGTCGGGATTCATGAAAACACTCAGACAGTTGTTAACAGATTACCGTCAGACTCAATCTTTTATTTTAACGGTCATGCCAATTCAGAATTATTGGCTTTTCATGATGATAAAGGCAATGTCACTTTTCTTGCAGGCTCTAACTTACATAATTTTGATTTACGTGACTTGCACCTGGTTGTATTGAACGGGTGTTTAACAGCGGCAAACGTCTCGCATAAGAGTAATATTTTAAGGTCGTTTATAGATTCCGGAGCCAAGGTAGGTATTGGGTTTAGGGAAACAATTACTTTCAACAGTTCCGCTGAATGGAGCAATATCTTCTGGGATAAGCTGGTTAACCACGGCTTGACTGTTACGAAGCCGGTCTGGCCGGCACCTGGAAAGGATCATTAAAAACCAGGTGGTCCAAGGGCTTAAGAAGAAAGCTCTATGTGGCATACCCTGCTGAAGTTGCCCGCAAGACTACTTTGAATGACCTAAAATACAATTCCGCTTCCCAACCTGAAGATACGGAACAGCTTCGCATTTATACCATCGGTTTTGGTGATCCGGGAGATTTGGACGAAGAGCTGCTTAAATCGATCGCCAATACCACAGGGGGAGAGTACTTTTACGGCGGGGGAGGTTTTGAACTCTCCAACATTTTCCTTAAAGCACAGTACATGGGCACAGGCCGGGTTCGGGCTGAATATAAAGGCAAAATCCGCCTGGGGGAAAATGTCTTGGCCGGCAAGTTTAACCTGGGGCGGGGTGAGTCGGAACTGCGAGTGGCTTTGAATTGGCCCGGAAGTGAAGTGGAGCTCAGAATTTACGACCCGCAGGGAAACTTGCTGACCCCTCAATACCGGGGAGTTAAGCTGTGGCGTACGGAGAGGCCGGCCTACGTAGTTTTGGAAAAACCGCGTGCCGGTGAGTGGTCGGTGGAGCTCTACGGCAAGGATGTGCCTAGCGGTGAAACCAGCTATTATGTCATCGCTTCCACCGGGGATATCATTGCCAAAAAAGATGGGGCGCTTGAGTTCCTGTTGATCCTGGCGGCCGCCGTCTTGGCAGCACTTGTATTATTGCCGCGGCTGGCACAGAGCCGGACCTTGGAAAGGAGAACCGGGGTATGAAATACTGCAAACGCTGTGGCAGTTCACTTCTCAATTATGAAAGGTTTTGCTCCAATTGCGGCGCACCCTGGGAGCCCGCCCCGAAACCGGTTTTCCCTTGGCGGGTAACGGCAATAATCTTTCTGGCACTTTTTATTATCGCCGGGATCGTCTACCTGCTTTATGAACACTACGGACATCTTATCGGTCAAAGTATACAGCCACCATCCACCTATGGGCTTGCAGAAAGTGAAGACCCGCTTCTTGGCAAATACTTCGGCGAAAAATTGGTTGATTCATGGGAATATCCCGGCGGAATGATAGACGAGTATGCAGCTTATGATGAATCAGGCAACTTTATGACTATTTACCGCGCGGGGCCATACAAGGTTTTTGGGTTTCGCTTCCGCCGGCCCGCAAGCATAATCTTACCCTGCAACAGGCCAAAAATATTGCTGTACAGTACGCGACGCAGGTCCCCTTCTACAACGACACGGATTTGATACTGCAGGAAGCGGAGCTGGTTGATACCGGCCCCGACGGGGAAAGCTATTTCTATTTTTTCTGGTCTGCTGTTGATCGCGAAACCAGTGCCGTTTTGCCGCGAAAGATAGAAATTTGCATACATCCGGAGAGCGGTCGGGTGAGCTACTTTCATGCCGTTGACGGCGGGGAGGTATATATCGCCACGGTTCCCTCAATTACTTCCGACGAGGCGGTTGAGATCGCACTTGCGGCACTTGCAGAAGATTCGCCCCGGCTGCAGCTCGATGAAACGGTCCTGGCCGTTTCAATCTTTGACGGTGTGCAGCTACTGGTCTGGGAAGTCTACTTCGAGGTAAGCGGAGAGCTCGGCGGCCCGATCGATTTCTTCTGTGTTATCATCAACGCTCAGACAGGGGAGGTAATGGGAGAACTGATGTAATCTAATACCTGTGATAATCATATTGCATAGCTTTAGTTAACCATACCCTGTAATAAAGGAGGCTTTTTTATGCCCTACTGCAGCAACTGCGGCGCGGCAGTAGAAAAGCAGGATCGTTTTTGCAGCTCTTGCGGGCAGCCGCTTGCTTTACCTGCCATGCCTCAAGAAAAGCCTTTGCGCAAACGCATTCCGAAGTCAGCTGTAATTCTGTTTGTTTTCCTTCTCCTGGCCGGTGGCACGGCTGTCGCCCTGATTTCTTTCGGCTTATTAAGCTCACCCACCGTTTCCCAATTGGGCTACTTTGGAAAGGGTGGAATCACCGGGGTGGATTTTTCTCCGGACGGCAAATTATTGGCTGCAGCGACAACTTGTGGTATTTATCTCTATGACCCCGAAACACTTCAGGAAGTAAGTTTTCTTGACACCGGCTCTTTATTATTTGGAATCAGCTTTTCACCGGACGGAGCTTACCTGGCCACTGGTTCTATAGAAAGCACCGCGCACATTTGGCGAGTGTCCGACGGTACACTTGTGCATACTTTGGAGCATATGGGCCAAGGAGTAAGCGGCGTTAGTTTTTCACCGGATGGGGCCTACCTGGCTACGGGCACTTATAGCCATGGCGGCGGCGTTCGCTTATGGAGAGTGTCCGACGGCACACTTGTGCATACCTTGGAGAAAATGCAATCTGTAACAAGCGTCAGTTTTTCACCAGACGGCGCATATTTGGCCGCGAGCTCTTTAGACGGTACCATTCTACTATGGCGATTTCCCGATGGCACGCTTGTCCGCACCCTAGAGGGGCACCAAGAATATGTAAATAGCATTAGTTTTTCTCCGGACGGTGCTTACCTGGCCTCCGCCTTAACCTCGTACTCTAGAGACGGCAATGTACACCTATGGAGAGTCTCAGACGGCACGCTTGTCCATAAATTGGAGTGTGATGCGTTTGCAGTTAGATTTTCACCCGACGGAGCTTACCTAGCCTCATGCTCTGATGACAGCATTCTTCGCCTGTGGCGGGTATCCGACGGTACCCTTGCGCAAGCATTGGAGGGTCATACTGCTTATATGCCTGTAAATAGCGTCAGTTTTTCTCCCGACGGTGCTTTTCTGGCCTCGGGTTCTGATGACGGCGTTCGCTTGTGGCAGGTGTCCGATGGTACGCTATTACGCACCCTGGATGATCACGCCGGCTCTACATATGGCATCAGTTTTTCTCCGGATGGTTCATACCTGGCCTCGGCTTCCAGTGACAGTGTTCACCTACGGAGAGTGTTCGATGGGACGCTTGTACGCACATTGGGGGGGCACACGGACCAGGTAAACAGCGTTAGTTTTTCTCCGGACGGTGCTTACCTGGCATCAGGCTCTATCGCTGGAACGATATGCCTGTGGCAAGTAGCCGATGGTACACTTGTCCGCACCCTGGAAGAATACCGGGGTGATATAAACAGCGTCAGTTTTTCTCCGGACGGTGCTTACCTGGCGTCGGGCTCTTTCGACTACACCCTGCGCTTATGGGAAGTGGCACCCTAATTGTCCAACAGAAGCAAAAAGGCTGTTGCATAGCGCATCTGCAACAGCCTTGCCTTTTCACTGCAATGTATCCGTTTAAGCTGGCGTAACCAAACTTACTTTTAATTGAAAGTGAAAATTAAAGATGGGCGGATAAAAATCTAAAAATTTCTTTCTCAATATCTTCAAAAATTTCCAGTAAATATACTTGATCATCTGCGGACAGGTTATATTTTTCAATCAACTCTTCGCGCGAAAGAACACTTCCATATTTTCTGTCCATTTTCTTCTTCCTTTCCTTTTTGTTGTGATTTAATATTTGCCGTACTCTTTCAGGCACTCAATAACGGCTTGTAAATTTTCCACCTGAAAATCGTTGCCGCGAATAGCAGGCTTATTGATTGCGAAAATATAATTGCCGCCACCTGCTATATCATCAATAACTCTTTTTGCTGCGTCGACACATTCCTCTTTAGTACCCGTCTTTAACAAAATAGAGGGAAAACCGTTGGTAAAGATGTGACGCGTAGTAACCTTTTTGGCAACCAGCTTTAGGTTTGATGCCTCAAAACCAATTATAACTGTACCGGGTAAATCATTTAACATGTCCAGATAATTATCCCAGTTTTGCTCACAGTAGATGGAAGGCATGAAGCCGGCTTCCTGGGTAGCAATGATCAGCTTTTTAAAACTGGGCCACCAGAATTTTTCCATTTCAGCGGGTCGCATAAAGGGCGGCATATGCAATGGGAAAGCAATAACGGGAATCTTCCCACGACGCGGTGTATTTTTGATTTGCCTGATTTCATACTCCAGGACCGCATCACAAGCATCCAAGACCCATTGCGGCCTTCTCTTCATATCCACTAAAATCGTGGAGAAACTGCGAATATAGTCGGCGATAAAATCAAAGGGCGCCCAGAGCAAATTACAGGGTGCCAGCGCATCTGCCCGTTGATATTTTTGCACCAGCCTTTCTCTCATCCCGGCAAACTTTGAAGCAACCACATCCCTGGCTATTTTAAGCTTAACATGACCCAGCACGGGGTCATCTTGCAGGATGCCAAAGACTCGCGGCTGAATCTTGTTAACGATAAACTCAAAGGGATCTTTGATAAATTCCGGATATTCATCAAATTCCATGGGAGCAATGTTGGGATGTTGGAAAAAACCGTCCGCTCCGGGCTGCATAAACTTTTGATCAACATAACGATAAACTGCCGCCTGGGTAAAAGGTATAGTCGGCAAGTTATCTGTGTCGAAAAGACGTGCCATTTCTTCCGCGGCTTCATAAACCTTTTCCGGGCTATATAATTCCCGTAATAGAGAATAACCCAATTTTTCTAAAGCAGCTTCCACGCTGATATCGGCAGTAATCGGCACTCTCGCCGGTCTTTTCTTGTTGCAAATATCAATATACAATTGATTTCTTTCCTTTTGTAAGTTGTTGGCTTCAGTCATTTTAATTATCACTCCTTAACCCTCTTTGTTGTTTGCTCGCATTTGCCATGTGAAATATTGTTCAACAACGTAATAATGATATCATTTATAAAGCCGGATCGTCAACCATACTGCATAATACGATCGTGTCAAGCCACTATAGGTTTTGGGAGAGCCTCACATCACTCACACTACGCCAGGTTCATTTAATATTTTTAAAACAGATCGAGTAAAGTTGCTCCCACCCTTGAAAAGTGGCACATTGTTG
>JAAYLG010000208.1 GCA_012522075.1 Bacillota bacterium | reverse complement strand
TGCACCAGGGTGCCCGTGCCTTTACCCTGATTACCGGCCATGCCGCCCCGCTGGCAGTAATGCGCCGTGCGCTTTATGCTGACAATAAGGAACCGGCTGCTCCGAAAGAGTAAGAGGCAGCGCCCGGTGACGGGGTAGTTCAGGGAGTTTTGGCCCGACCCCTCAGGCGGGGGTTGCTTTTTGGCTGTGAAAGCTTTATCTTAGTAAGGGATGACGTTTTGTGATGCGGGGGAGTTTGCAGATGAAAATTGCGGTAATTGACGGCCAGGGCGGCGGTATCGGCCGGGCCATTGTGGACAGGCTGCGCGCCGCCCTGGGAGAAGAGGTTTATATTATTGCTTTGGGTACCAACGCGCTGGCCACGGCAGCCATGCTGAAGGCAGGGGCCAATGAGGGTGCCACGGGGGAAAATGCCATTGCCGTCAACGTGGAGGACGTGGATATCATTGTGGGCAGCATTGCCATCCTGGCCGTCAATGCCATGACGGGAGAGTTGACTCCGCAGATGGCGGCCGCTATCGGAAAAAGCAGGGCAAAAAAAGTCCTGATCCCGTTGAATAAAAGCAACATGATCGTGGCCGGCGTTGTCAACAAGCCGCTGCCCCATTATATTGAAGATGCCATTGCCATCATTAAAGGCCTGAACGGTTGAAGGACAGGCCGGAACCCTGGAAGGAGCAATACAGGATGAAAGGAGGCGCCATGTCATGTGTGAAGCCAATGTCTACCTGCTGGAGGAAAACGGAGAAAAAAAGCTTGTGATGGAAGCCGTAGACAAAATTATCCCCGGCACGGATGAGGTGTTTCTCGAAAATATCTTCGGCGAGCGCAAAACAGTGAAAGCCCGCATCAAAGAGATGGCTTTAGTCGATCATAAGGTCCTGTTGCAAAGAATTTCGGCAGGGGAAAACAACGCCGGCTGATGCTTGGCGGGAGTGGAAACGCATGCGGGAGCACCAGGAAAAAATTCCTTATCTTTATATTAAAGAGAAATTCGGTCGTCTTGACCTTGCGGCCCTCTGTGCAGGGAAAAAAGTGGACTGTGATCCTGCCCACGGGACTGTCAAGGTAAAACTTTTGGGCGAGGATTACAAGATCAGTCATCCCGGAGGAGAGGTGTACGCTCCGGGCAGCAGGGAAGTTACGTCCTATGTGCTAAAAACAATCCTCTTGCGTTACCTGGTTAACGGCAGGGGTACGGGGCCTACCGGCTGCTACATTTCTTTCCGGGAGCTGCAGGACGGACATCTTTTTTATCCCGCTTTTTATCACCGCACCGTCCGAAGACTGGCACAGCTTTCCCTGCAGCCGGAGCGGCTTTTGTCTTTGCCGCCCGTGCTGCGCCGCCTGCCGTACGGCGACCTGTCCTTTGCTTTTACTTTCCTGCCGGATGTGATTTTTGCCTTTATTTTTTACCGGGGCGACGAAGAATTTCCCCCCGGCGCCAACATCCTCATGGACAGCAATATTGAAGCTTATTTTACTGCCGAGGATATAGCAGTGGTGGCGGACGTGGCGGTGGATTATTTTCAGAGCGGCGGAAAAATTTCCCCGCAGGCAGGGTTGTACGACAACCTCGGGTAGGTCAAAATATTTATTAGAAATAATAATAAATATTATGCACAACGCTAAAAGGGTTCTTGCCGTTTGCGAGGCAAGAACCCTTTTCCATGTCAAGGCTGCTTTGCCGGACGGTTGTTACTGACCTGCCAGCAGGGCGTACGGCCGGGTCTGGTCGATAAAATCAACAGGCAAGACGCCGCTTTCAATCACATTGTCAAACAGCCGGAGCTGGCTGTAATCTCCGTAAAAGAAAACATTGCCCTGTTTCAGCCTGGCCTTGAAAGACTCCAGCCGCATAATAACAAGATCGTCCTTAATGGCGGGGATAATTTTATAGGCATTGATGACATGGGACAAGTCTGTAATCCTTCCTTCCTGCAAAGCAAAAGACGCCGAGATATGCTCACCGCAGCAGGTGCAAGTCACCTCCCAGGACAGGCCGGCCCCTTCACCGGCAGTCTTGATTCTTACTTTCTCAATGGGGACCTGCTGGGTGCAGCGGCATTTATGAAAGACAAGAAATGGATACTGAAACGTTATCTGTTTCATTGCTGTTATTCCTCCCTTCACGGCTGGAACTATGCCTGCTTTTAGTATATGTTTTAATTTGCTGAAAAACAAGATTAATTTTTCTTACCTGTGCCACTTGCCAGAAAATTTGCACCATAACCCCAGATTAAGTTCCAGTGGCGATAAAAGCAAAAAGTGAAAGGTCTATACTGGCAGCAGCTGTCAAATATTTCAGTTGACAGGTGTGCTGCCGGGCTGTAAACTTAAAGTAGGTACATATATGTATATACATGTACTACCAAGAAGCAATGGACGTCATGAAGAGGAGGTAAAAAATGATGCATGAAGCACTAGAGTTTGATCCCACAAGCAGTAATCTTATTGACAAAGCGGAAAGGGACGGCGCCGAAACACTCTGGGACAGAAAGAATGCGATGAAAGCACCCTGCGGTTTTGGCGAAGAAGGAGTCTGTTGCAAAAACTGCGCCATGGGGCCGTGCCGGATCAGCCCGGTTGCCGGCAAGGGTGCGCAGTTGGGACTCTGCGGAGCCACTGCCGACACCATTGTGGCCAGGAATTTTGCCCGCCAGGTGGCAGGCGGGGCGGCGGCCCACTCCGACCATGCCAGGGATATTGCCCATGTTTTACGCATGGCAAGTGAAAACGGTAACTATAAGGTGAGGGATGCGGCAAAGCTGGTACGTATAGCCGCCGAATGGGGCCTGGAGACGGAGGGGAAAGACACTTATGCGCTGGCCCGTGAGCTGGCGGAGACGGCCCTCCTGGAATTCGGCAAACCTTTTGGTACCCAGAACTTTCTTGCCAGGGCACCGGAGCAAAGACGGAAAATCTGGCAGGAGTTAAAGATTGAACCGAGAGCCATTGACAGGGAAGTTACCACTTTAATGCACTCCACCCACATCGGCTGTGCCAGTGACCCTGAAAGCATCCTGGAGATGGCCATGAGGACGTCCCTGGCCGACGGCTGGGGCGGTTCCATGATCGGTACCGAATTCAGCGATATTTTATACGGTGTACCCACGGCCAGGGGGACGGAAGCCAACCTGGGCGTCATTGAAGAAAAGATGGTGAATATCCTGCTGCACGGCCATGACCCCAGCCTGTCGGAAATGATTGTGCTGGCCGCGGAAGACCCCGAGCTGGTCAAGCTGGCCAGGGAAGTGGGAGCGGAAGGCATCAACCTGGTGGGCATGTGCTGCACAGGCAACGAAGTAACCATGCGGCACGGCGTCAGGATTGCCGGCAACTTCTATCAGCAGGAACTGGCCGTCATTACAGGCGCCATGGAAGCGGTCATCGTGGACGTGCAGTGTATTTTCCCGGCGCTGGCCAGGTTGTCCGACTGCTATCATACCAAATTTATCAGCACTTCTCCCAAGGC
>JAAYLG010000207.1 GCA_012522075.1 Bacillota bacterium | reverse complement strand
GGTTTAATTGGTTAAGAGGGCTTCAAAACGGGAGTAATACTCTCTAGTTGTTAATCCAAAAGGATGATTAGAGTAAAATGTCCTACAAAAAGTTGACACTACCGCTCATAATAAGTTTGTTGTTTTTTTACAGTTACTGTGGTAGAATAGCTAATGGCGCAGCGGCAGGTTTTTGCAAACCGTTGCGTATACTTAAGCGCGTCTGAGAAGGAGGTGTCTGGCTGCCGTGAGGATTGCTCTGAACGTGCTCTTGATTATTGTCAGTTTGGGGATGATTGCATCCGTCCTTTTCCAGTCGTCCAAATCTGCCGGCTTATCCGGAGTCTTCGGCGGCGCACAGACTTTTTTCAGCAAGAAAAAGGGACTTGATGATTTTCTGGCCAAATTAACGGTTGTTTTTGCCGTCTTGTTTGTCATTCTGGCCATTGTTTTAACGTCGTTTTATTCTTAGCAGTAAACGTTCCTGCAGTATTCAGGCAGGCTGCCTAAGCGGGACAGGCCTGCCTTTGCCGCTTGCATAAGTTATGGACAGAAATGATATAAAAAAGGAGTAGAAGCATATGGATCTAATCTTTTACCTGATTCCGCTTTCCGGACTTGTCGGTCTGCTGTTTGCCTTCTATTTGGCTGGCAGGGTAAGCGGTGCCGATCCCGGTACTGACCGCATGCAAGAAATTGCCCGTGCCATTCAGGAAGGCGCCATGGCATTTCTCAGCCGCGAATACCGGTCGCTTATTATATTCGTTATAATCCTTTTTGTTGTTATTGCCATTTTCATTGACTTGCAGACTGCCGTCTGTTATGTGGTAGGTTCGCTTGCTTCGGCATTGGCAGGCTATATCGGTATGAACATTGCCACCAAAGCCAATGTGCGGACTACAAACGCGGCCCGTAAAGGCATGAATGAGGCCCTAACACTAGCTTTCTCCGGCGGTGCAGTAATGGGCTTGTGCGTAGTCGGCTTGGGATTGTTGGGTTTGGGTGTGCTTTACATAATTTGGCCTGATCCGGAAATCGTTAACGGCTATGCTCTCGGTGCTTCCTCCATTGCCCTTTTTGCCCGTGTAGGCGGCGGTATTTACACCAAGGCCGCCGACGTCGGCGCCGACCTTGTCGGCAAGGTGGAAGCCGGCATCCCTGAGGACGATCCCCGCAACCCGGCCGTTATCGCCGACAACGTGGGGGACAATGTGGGTGATGTGGCCGGTATGGGCGCGGACCTGTTTGAATCTTATGTCGGCTCCATTGTTGCCGCCATAACTCTTGGCCTGACCGTTTACGGCATTACCGGTGTCCTGGTGCCCATGATTGTTGCCGGTACAGGCATTCTTGCCGCCATTATCGGTACTTTCTTTGTCAAAGCCAAAGAAGGGATCAAACTGTCTGCCGCGCTGGAACGCGGGACACTGATCAGCGGGTTGATCGTTATTATTGCTTCTTTCTTTATTGTCCGGTACTATGAATTTGATTTCAGTGGCCTGGGACCTTTCTGGGCCGTAATCTCAGGTTTGATAGCCGGGATTATCATCGGCCGCTTGACAGAGTATTATACTTCCGACAATTACAAGCCGGTAAGGCAAATTGCTGAAAATTCCCTCACAGGCCCGGCTACAAACATTATCTCCGGCCTGGCGGTAGGGATGCGTTCCACAGCTTTTCCCCTGCTCATTATCGCCCTGGCCATTCTGGTGGCCAACGAAGCCGCCGGCCTGTACGGGATTGCCATCTCTGCCGTAGGTATGCTGGCCACGGCCGGCATGACCATAGCCGTTGACGCTTACGGTCCCATTGCCGACAATGCGGGCGGCATTGCGGAAATGGCCGAACTGGACAAGTCTGTCCGCAATGTAACAGACCAGCTTGACGCCATGGGCAACACCACTGCCGCCATCGGCAAAGGTTTTGCCATCGGGTCCGCCGCCCTGACGGCGCTTGGCCTGTTTTCCGCTTATACCCAGGCTGTCGGAATAGAATCGATTAACCTTACTTCCGCAGAAGTAATTATCGGCCTGCTGATCGGCGGCATGCTGCCTTTCTTCTTTTCCGCCCTGACGATGGAAGCTGTGGGCCGTGCGGCGCACAACATGATTGAAGAAGTCCGCAGGCAGTTCCGTGAAATACCCGGCTTAATGGAAGGGAAGGCCAAGCCTGATTATGCCCGCTGTGTGGATATTTCCACAGGTGCGGCACTGCGCCAGATGGTTGTTCCCGGCCTGCTTGCCGTTGTTGTTCCCTTGCTGACAGGCCTGGTGTTGGGCAGAGAAGCACTGGGTGGCCTGCTTGCCGGCTCACTCCTTTCCGGTGTCCTCCTGGCCATCTTTATGGCCAATGCAGGCGGCGCTTGGGATAATGCGAAGAAATACATTGAGGGCGGTGCTCACGGCGGTAAAGGTTCGGAACCGCATAAAGCAGCCGTTGTCGGCGACACAGTCGGTGACCCCTTTAAAGATACGGCAGGTCCTTCTCTCAACATTCTCATTAAGCTGATGAGCATCGTGGCCTTGGTTTTTGCACCTCTCTTTCTGAAAATTGTACCGCTGATTGATAAACTGTTTTAAGTACAGGAGCGGCAGACGCCGCTCCTCAGACTGTAGACAAAGTCTTATGAAATGCAAACCTTGGACGATCCTTGGTTTGCATTTTCATTTATAATTCATAATTGCCGTGGGCAAAAAATCTTTGGCAAAAGTGTAAAAAAGCCAGCAACT
>JAAYLG010000036.1 GCA_012522075.1 Bacillota bacterium | reverse complement strand
ATCGAAGGATTGTGACTATATTGACAGGCCGTGTCGAATCTGGTACTCTTAAAGTGAACTGAATATACTCGTATAATCTCAGGGATATGGCCTGATAGTTTCTACCAGATAACCGTAAATTATCTGACTACGGGGGAAAGTGCGCCTAGGGTTCCGCCGCGCATGCGGGCAGGTCCAAGTGGCGCAGGCACGCTTTGTGCTACACCGAAGGGATAAAAGCCCAGTCGGGTAGGTTTCACTCCAACAACCTACCCCGGCTGGGCTTTTTGATACCGGCTGAAAGGAGCGGCTGCGGTTTTGGTAACGGGAAAGGGAATGTTTGGCCGGTTTACTGTAGGCGCCGGCATAAAGAGAGCTTTAATGTTGGAATGCTAAAGTTAAAAGGCGGAGTGACTTTAATCCGTAAATGACGCAAGGATGCGCACATCTCTGAGGGAGGGTGGAAAATGGGCGTAAACCCGCTGGTTGGTATTATTATGGGCAGTGATTCGGACCTGCCGGTCATGAGTGCGGCGGCGGAAGTGCTGGAGGAGTTTGGCGTTGCTTATGAAGTGGCTATTATGTCCGCCCACCGGACCCCGGACCGTGTGGAGGAGTTTGCCAGGGGCGCCGCCGGCCGCGGTTTGAAAGTAATTATTGCCGGGGCAGGAGGGGCGGCGCATCTGGCCGGCGTGGCGGCTGCTTATACGGAACTGCCCGTTATAGGTGTGCCGGTACTGGGGAAAGCTTTGGGCGGGGCCGATGCCCTGTATTCAATGGTGCAGATGCCTCCCGGCGTCCCGGTGGCGGTTGTTGCCATCAATGGCGCCAAAAATGCCGGCCTTTTGGCGGTGCAAATTTTAAGCACGGCCGATGAGGCGCTGCGCGGCAAGCTTGTGGCGTATAAAGCCCGCCTCTGCCGGGAAGTGGAAGCCAAGGCGGCCAGGCTGTCGGATATAGGCTGGAGAGAGTATCTGGCCGGAAGGCAGCAATAGTAAACCGGTTGACGGCAGCTTGAATAAGCCGGCGGATGGAGGCGCCCGGCAACAACTGTGATACAAAGCGGCAACTGCAGGAGGTAAACAGATGTTGGCTGTAGAAAAACATGATAAAATGCAGGAAGAATGCGGTGTTTTTGGCATTTATGCCCCGGGCAGCAACGTGGCCCAGCTCACCTACTACGGCTTGTACGCCCTACAGCATCGCGGCCAGGAAAGTGCAGGCATTGCCGTTGCCAACGGCCGCACCATTACAGGGGAAAAAGGTATGGGCCTGGTAGGTGAGGTGTTTGCCGATACGGGTAAACTGGGGCAAATGCAGGGGCATATTGCCGTCGGCCATGTACGGTATGCCAATACCGGTTGCAATACGCTTGTCGACGCCCAGCCGCTTTTAGTGCGCTACCGCAACGGCATGCTGGCCATCGTGCATAACGGCAGATTAATTAACGGCGGCACGTTGCGGCGGGAGCTGGAAGAGGAAGGTTCCATCTTCCAGGGGACGACCGACAGTGAAGTGGTTGCCCACCTGGTGGCACGTTCCGGCGAAAAAAAGATTACGGAAGCATTGCTGAAAATTTTGCCCAGGCTAAGGGGGGCTTACACCTTTATTTTGATGACGCCGGACTCGTTAATCGGCATCCGTGACCCTCATGGTATACATCCCTTGTCCCTGGGGGAAACAACGGCCGGTTATGTCCTTGCTTCCGAGACATGTGCTTTCGATACCGTGGGAGCTAAATTTCTCCGTGACATTCAGCCGGGAGAAATGATGGTCATTGATAAAAAAGGATTGAGTATTGAACAGTTTGCACCGGCGGCCAAACAGGCAATGTGCATCTTTGAATTTATTTATTTTGCCCGCCCTGACAGCAACCTGCTGGGGAAAAATGTGCATATGGTCAGGAAGCTCCTGGGCAGGCGCCTGGCCCAGGAGAACCCGGTGGAAGCCGATATTGTCACCGGCATCCCCGATTCCTCGCTTTCAGCCGCTTCCGGCGTGGCGGAACAGCTGGGACTGCCTTATGAAATGGGCCTGATTAAAAACCGCTATATCGGCAGGACGTTCATCAGGCCGGCCCAGGAGATACGCGAACTGGGTGTCCAGTTGAAACTGAACCCGGTGCGGCAGATTGTGGCCGGCAAAAGGGTAGTCTTGGTGGACGACTCCATAGTCCGTGGCACCACTTCCCTGAGGATTGTGGAAATGCTGCGCAGAGCGGGAGCCAAAGAAGTGCACGTACTGATCAGTTCGCCTCCTGTTGTTGCTCCCTGTTATTACGGCTTGGGCACGTCGTCTGCAGCCGAACTGATTGGCGCACGCCTTAGTGTACCGGAAATTGCCAAAGCGATCGGTGCCGATTCTCTTGGGTATTTAAGCGAGGAAGGCATGCTGGAATGCATGGACCTGCCGTCGGAAAATTTCTGCACGGCTTGTTTTAACGGTCGTTACCCGGTGGAGGCGGAAGACGGCAACTGCCGGGAGGGCGAAGAAAACGGCGGGGGTGTGCCGGCTGTGGGCTACATGTATAAAGATGCCGGCGTCGATATTGATGCTGGCAATGAGGCTGTGCGCCTGCTGAAAAAACATGTGCGCTCCACGCATCGCCCCGGAGTGCTGGGGGATGTGGGCGGCTTCGGCGGGCTCTTTGCCCTGCCCGGGAATTACAGGGAACCTGTGCTGGTCGCCGGTACCGACGGTGTGGGCACAAAACTGAAAATAGCTTTCCTTCTGGACAAGCACGATACAATCGGCCAGGACGCCGTGGCCATGTGTGTCAATGATATTTTGGTCCAGGGGGCCGAGCCGCTTTTTTTCCTTGATTACCTGGCCGTGGGGAAGCTTTTGCCGGAACGGGTGGCGGAAATAGTGGGCGGTGTAGCCCATGGCTGCCGCTTGGCGGGCTGTGCCCTGATCGGCGGTGAAACGGCGGAAATGCCGGGGTTTTACGCGGAAGGTGAATATGACCTGGCAGGCTTTGCCGTCGGCGTAGTGGAGCGGAAATCAATTATAGACGGCAGCGGTATTTTCCCCGGCGATGCGGTAATCGGTTTGCCGTCTGCCGGCCTCCACAGCAACGGCTATTCATTGGCACGCAAGGTTTTACTGGAGAAGGCCGCCCTCGGTCTCAACACTTATCTGCCGGAGCTGGGGAAAACCTTGGGGGAAGAACTGCTAACCCCCACCAAAATATACGTGAAAACTATTCTGCAGCTGCTTTCCCGGGTGCCGGTACGCGGCATGGCTCATATTACCGGCGGCGGGTTGCCGGAAAACCTGCCCCGCTGCCTGCCGGAAGGCCTTTCTGCGGAAATCAATCGGCGGGCATGGACGCCGCCTCCCATTTTTCCGCTCATTCAAAAGCTGGGCGCCGTGACGGAAGACGAGATGTTCCGGACATTTAACATGGGCATAGGTTTTGTCTGTGTTGTCCCTGCCGGTGAGGCGGAAAAAGCCTACCACATTTTAGAGACTTGCGGGGAACAACCGGTCATCCTGGGCAAAGTGGCGGAAGGCAGCGGAGTCCGCTTCCTGTAGCAGGGCAAAGGAGGAAGGGTGATGAAAAAAATAGCCGTCTTTGCTTCCGGCAACGGCAGCAACCTCCAGGCCATCATTGATGCCATTGACAACGGTCTGATCAGGGATGCCTGTATCTGCCTGGTGGTGAGCGATAAAAAAGAAGCCTTCGCGCTGGAGCGGGCGCGAAGAGCCAATCTTCCGACCAGAGTATTTGTTCCCAAAGACTACCCCACACGGGAAGCTTATGATCGCGCGCTGGTTGCCTGCCTGCAGGCGAAGGGGGTTGACCTTGTCGTGCTGGCCGGCTTTATGCGCCTTGTTACCCCGTATTTTGTCAGAGCTTATCCCAACCGCATTATGAATATCCACCCGTCGCTTTTACCCGCCTTTCCCGGGACGCGGGGAGTGGCGGCCGCTCTGGCGTACGGGGTGAAAGTTACCGGTGTGACGGTGCATTTTGTTGATGAAGGTATGGATACCGGGCCTATTATCCTGCAAGAAGCAACGGCCGTCCATGATGACGATACGGAGGAAAGCCTTGCGGCCAGGCTGCATACCATCGAGCACCGCCTTTACCCCAAAGCCATAGATCTTTGGGTGCGCGGGAAAATAAGAATCGTGGGAAGAAGGTGCTTTCTTGATGAGTGAAAAATTGGCCTTGTTAAGTGTTTCCGACAAGACGGGCATTGTCGCCTTTGGCAGGGGGCTCCTGCAACATGGCTTTACGCTTGTGTCCACCGGCGGCACGCAGCGAGTACTGCAGGAAGCCGGCCTGCCGGTGAAAAGCGTGGCGGAGATTACCGGTTTCCCGGAAATCATGGACGGGAGGGTGAAAACACTGCATCCCAAAATTCATGGCGGCATTTTGGCCCGGCGGGAGCTGGAATCGCACCGCCGGCAGATGGAGGAACATGGGATCCCGTCCATTGAGATGGTTGTGGTCAATCTTTATCCTTTTGCCGCCACTGTGGCCAAGGAAAGCGTCACCCTGGAAGAAGCAGTGGAAAACATTGATATCGGGGGACCGTGCATGGTTCGCGCTGCAGCCAAAAATTACAGGCACGTCACGGTTGTTGTCAATCCCGCCCGCTACGAGAGCATTTTGGCGGAGCTGGCGGACAGGGGCGCCGTCGGCGAGGAGACGCGTTTTACCCTGGCGGTGGAGGCCTTCAGCCATACGGCCTACTATGATGCTTTAATCTCCCGCTGGCTGGCGGCGCAGGCGGAAGCGGCAACGCTTTTCCCCGGGACGCTTGTGCTGCCGTATGAAAAAATACAGGAGCTGCGCTACGGGGAAAACCCGGGACAGCTTGCCGCCTTTTACCGGGAACCGCAGGCAGGGCCGGGAACAGTGGCGGGCTGCACCCAGCTCCACGGCAAGGCGTTGTCTTTTAACAACATAAACGACCTGCATGCCGCCTGGGAACTGGTGCAGGAATTCAGCGAACCGGCCGCCGTGGCCGTCAAGCATACCAACCCCTGCGGCGTGGCGGTGGGCGCCGATATCTATACCGCATTTATGCGTGCCTACGAGGCGGATCCTGTCTCCATCTTTGGCGGGATCGTAGCGCTCAACCGGCCTGTGGACGGGAAGACGGCGGAAAAATTAAGCGAAATCTTCCTGGAAATCATCATTGCTCCCGCATACAGTGAAGAGGCGCTGTCAATTTTCACCCGCAAAAAAGATTTGCGCCTGCTGACGGCCCCGCTGCCGGCCAGGCGGGAGACCCTTGACATGAAAAAAGTCTCCGGCGGCCTGCTTGTCCAGACGTTGGATATAAAGCCTGTTACGGCGAAAGGCTGGCAGGTTGTTACCAAGCTTCAACCGACGCCCGCCCAGGTGACCGACATGGTCTTCGGCATGAAAGTGGTAAAACATGTCAAGTCCAATGCCATCGTGTTGGTGAAAGACGGACAGACGCTCGGCATCGGTGCCGGCCAGATGAACCGTGTCGGCGCCGCCCGCATTGCCCTGGAACAGGCAGGGGAAAAAGCGGCCTGCTCCGTTTTGGCGTCCGATGCTTTCTTCCCCTTCCGGGATACGGTGGATGTGGCCGCGGCCGGCGGTGTGGCGGCCATTGTCCAGCCGGGCGGCTCTGTCAGGGACGAGGAGTCGGTGGCCGCCTGCGATGAAAACGGGATAGCCATGATGTTTACCGGTGTCCGTTATTTTAAACACTGACTTTGGAAAGATCTCTTTGAACAGGAGGACAAAGATGCGCGTTTTAGTTGTAGGCGGCGGAGGCAGGGAACATGCCCTGGTCTGGAAACTGCGGCAAAGCACCCGTGTCAAAAAAATTTACTGTGCTCCCGGCAATGCCGGTATTGCCGGGCTTGCCGAATGCGTGCACATCGCGGCGGACGACATCGCCGGCCTTGTCAAATTTGCCGGGGAACAGGATATAGACCTGACCGTGGTCGGTCCCGAGGCGCCGCTGGCAGCCGGGATAGCCGATGCTTTCCAGGCCAAGGGCATGCAGGTGTTCGGGCCGGTGGCGGCGGCCGCCCGGCTGGAGGCAAGCAAGGCTTTTGCCAAGCAATTGATGCAGAAATACGGCATCCCAACGGCGGAAAGCCGTACTTTTACCGCGGCTGAAGACGCCCTGGCGTATATCCGCCAAAAAGGCGCGCCCATCGTGGTCAAGGCGGACGGGCTGGCGGCGGGAAAGGGCGTCATTGTGGCCCGGACAGTGGCCGAAGCGGAAGCGGCGGTGCAGCGCATGCTGGTGGCGGGAGAATTTGGCGCCGCCGGCAAGAGGGTTGTGGTGGAAGAATACCTGGCCGGCGAAGAGGTCTCCGTCCTGGCTTTCACCGACGGCAAAAGCGTTGTGCCCATGGCCGGCGCCCAGGATCATAAGGCCGCCTACGACCACGACCAGGGGCCCAACACGGGCGGTATGGGCGCTTATTCGCCTGCTCCCGTCCTGACGCCGGAGCTGCTGCAGCGGGTAAGGCGGGAAATCCTGGGACCCACTGTCCATGGGCTGCGCCGGGAAGGCATTACCTTTCAGGGAGTGCTTTATGCCGGACTGATGCTGACGGCGGACGGCCCCAAGGTACTGGAATACAATGTGCGTTTCGGCGACCCGGAATGCCAGGTGATCCTGCCCCGCCTGAAGGGCGACCTGGCGGAGATCATGCTTGCCGTCAACAGCGGCAGCCTGGCGGAAGAAATGATTGCCTGGCATGATTGGCACGCCGCCTGTGTGGTGATGGCTTCCGGCGGCTACCCAGGCAAGTATGCCGCAGGGAAGGTTATCACCGGCTTGCAGGAAGCTGCCGCCATGCCGGATGTCTATGTTTTCCATGCCGGGACTGCCTTGCAGGACGGGAAAATCGTCACCGCCGGCGGCCGCGTCCTGGGCGTGACCGCCTGGGGCGAAACGCTGGCGTCCGCCCTGGAGAAAGCTTACCGGGCTGTCCGTACCATACATTTTGATGGTGTCCATTACCGCAGCGACATTGGCTGGCGGGGCCGGGCAAGAACCGACTGAACCGTCCCGGACACGCGCCCCAAAGTCACTGGCGCTGCAGTCTGCCAGCGGGCAGCCTGCAGGCCGTCGCGGCGGTGCGCAGGTTTCAGGCGCCTGCCGCAGCGGCAGGATTTTGGGGCAGACTATGGGCAGCAATGCCTGCAGACGGAGGAGCTGCGGGCGGGAAAAGGAGTGATGACAATGACGGGCCGCCGTGGTGTGGTGATGGTGTACACGGGGGACGGCAAAGGGAAGACAACCGCCGCCCTGGGGCTTGCCCTGCGGGCAAGCGGGCACGGGGAAAAGGTCTTCCTGGCACAGTTCCGGAAAAATGACCCAACATACGGGGAAATAAAGGCAATCCGCAAATTTTTGCCCAATATAACGGTTGTCCAGTCCCGGGAGGGGCGCTTTGTGCTGGACGGCAATTTTACACCGGAAGATTACCGGGATGCGGAAAACGTTTTCCGGCAGGGCAGGGAGGCCGTCATGTCCGGGGAATACGGCCTTGTTATCTTTGATGAAATCAATTTTGCCATAGCGAACGGCCTGGTTAAAGTCACAGATCTTTTGGCGCTGCTCGGGGAACGGCCGCCCCATGTCAACGTGGTCCTGACAGGGAGAAACGCCGATCCCGCCGTTGTGGCAGCGGCCGACCTTGTCAGTGAAGTGCGGGAGGTAAAGCATCATTTTCAGTCCGGCATCAATGCCCAGCCGGGCGTAGAATATTAAAAGCGGAACCGCATCATCGCCCAAGCCTCAGGACGGTGGAAAAAAGGGCAGGATGATGCGGTTTTTCTTTGCAAAAGGCGTTTTGTGAAAGCAATAATGGAGTTGTAAAAACAGGGCCCGCCGGGTATAATAGTAACCGAACATATGTTTGGTTGGGGGCGGACCTGTGAGTTTTGTCCATCTGCGGGTACACAGCGAGTACAGTTTTTTGCGCGGGGCGTGCCGGCTGGAGAACCTTGTGCTGCGGGCCAAGGAGCTGGGCATGCCTGCGGTGGCCTTAACCGATTATGGTGTGCTGCACGGGGCGGTGCGTTTTACCGAGCTGGCACTTGCCTGCGGGATCATGCCTATTTTGGGCGTGGAAGCGGTGGTGGACGGACTGCCGGCGGTTTTCCTGGTGCGCAGCCGCCAGGGCTGGAAAAACCTGCTGAAGCTGGTAAACGGCCTGCAGTTGAGCCGTCCGCAAAAAAATGAGCTTTCCGTGGCGGAAGTGGCGGCCTGCAGCGAAGGCCTTGCGGTGCTTTTGCATACCTGCGGGGAGAACCTGCCGCCTGCGGCGGGGCGGTGTACCGGGGCGGCGCACCGCCTGCTGAAACAGCTGCGGTCTTTTTGCGACGAGCTTTACCTGGCCCTGGAAGATGCGGGCCTGCCCGGAACGGAGCGCTGCAACAGGCTCCTGGCGGAGGTGGCGGCGGCCCTGGGAGTTCCCCTGGTTGCCACCCATAATGTGCACTACGTGTTGCCGGAAGAAGATACAATTTACCGCATGGTAAACTGCATCCGCACAGGCAGGCCGCTGGCCGGCGCCCGCCGGGCTTTTTTGCCGGGCAAGGATTACAGCCTGCTGCCGGCGGAAGAGATGCGGCGCCGCCTGCAGGCCTACCCGCAGGCCTGCGCAAACTCGCTGCGCATTGCCGAAAAGTGTACATTTATCCTCCGGCGGGAGGAGGTGCACCTGCCGCAGTTGAGCCCTGACGGGGGCGAGCCGGCGGAAGCGGCACTGCGCCGCCTTTGCCGGGAAGGCATGGTGCAAAGGAGAATTTCGCGCCCGGAGGCGGAAAGCCGCCTGGAGCGGGAACTGGCCATAATCTCCGCCCGGGGGCTGGCGCCCTATTTTCTCATTGTTCATGATCTTGTCTGCCAGGCAAAAGCCAGGGGAATTCCTGTGGGCCCGGGGCGGGGATCGGCCGGGGGCAGCCTGGTGGCCTATCTTCTGGGCATTACCGGCATTGACCCGCTCAAGCACGGCCTGTATTTTGAACGCTTTTTGAGCGAGGACCGCGCTGCCTTCCCCGACATCGACCTGGATGTCTGCCAGCGCCGGCGTGAAGAACTGCTCGCCTACCTCAGGACCCGCTACGGCGACGGCCGGGTGGCCCAGGTCAGCACTTTCAGCACCCTGGGCGCCAGGGCGGCGGTGCGGGAAGTGGGGAAAGTGCTGGATGTAAGCATGCAGCAGGTGGCGGCCGTGGCGGAAGCCCTGCCCCATACTTCCGGGCAGGGCGGGATAGATGCCGCCCTGCGCCACTTCCCCGAGTTCCAGTCGCAGCGCATGCAGGACGGGGAGGCGCGGGCCATGCTTGCCGCCGCCCAAAAGCTGGAGGGGCTGGTACGGCACCTCTCCACCCATGCCAGCGGCGTCATCCTGGGCGCGGGTGACCTGGCGGAGGCGGCGCCGCTGTGCCGGGGGCCTTCCGGCGAAGTCCTGACCCAGTGGGACAAGGATGACGTGGAAGCCATGGGCTTTTTGAAGATTGATTTGCTTGGTTCCCGCAACCTGACCATTATTCATGATACGCTGGCGGCGGTGAAGCGGCGCCGGGGGGAGGCGCCGGCCGTGGAGGACATCCCGGACGATGACGCGGAAACGTATGCGATGCTGCGACGCGGCGAGAGCCTGGGCTGCTTCCAGCTGGAAAGCGCCGGCATGCGCCGCGTCCTGCGCCTGCTGGCGCCCCGCCGGCTGGAAGACATTGTTCACTTGCTTTCCCTCTACCGCCCCGGCCCCTGGGAAAGCGGCATGGTGGAAAGATTTGCCGCCCGCCGCCGCGGGCTGGAGGAGACTGCCTACCCGCACCCGTCCCTGGCTCCCATCCTGGCGGAAACGTACGGGGTGGTTTTATACCAGGAACAGGTGATGCGGATTGCCTGTGAAGTGGCGGGGTATACGCCCGGCGAGGCCGATACCCTGCGGCGGGAGCTGGGACGCCGCCAGCCTGCAAGGCAGGACTGCCACCGCGAAAAGTTTGTCCGCGGCGCCGTGGCAAGGGGGCTGACGGCGGAGGAGGCGGAGGCTGTTTTTGCCTACCTCTGCCGCTTTGCCGGCTACGGCTTCAACAAGGCCCATGCGGTCGCCTATGCCCTTGTTTCCTACTGGACCGCTTACCTGAAGCGGCATTACCCGGTGGAGTTTTACGCGGCGCTGCTGTCGGCCGGTTTCGGCTACTACGGGATGACCGTTTATGTCCATGAAGCCCGCCTGCGGGGGATCCGGGTGCTGCCTCCGCAAGTCAATAAAAGCAGTTACCTTTTCCTGCCGGAAGGAAACTGCGTGCGGGCGGCGCTGCCGCTGGTGCGGGATGTGGGCAGCCGCGGCGTGGCCGCCATTTTGCGCTCCCGGGAAAGCGGCCCTTTTACCTCGCTGCAGGATTTCTGCCGGAGAGTGGGGCGGTCCGCCCTGCGCCGCAGCGCCCTGGTACACCTGATCAAGGCGGGCGCTTTTGACGGGCTGGGGCTGAACCGCAGGCAGGCACTGGCCGTCCTGGACCGGATCCTGGAGTGGACGGCGCGCCAGCCGGGCCAGCTGTCTTTCTGGGAATGGTCCGGTGCGGAGGAGGTGCCGGACCTGCCGGACTATACGGAGCGCGAGCGGGCGGCGGCGGAAGAGGCGTCGCTGGGTATCATGCTCTCCCTGCATCCCCTGCAGCAGTACGCGGATTTATTGGCAAAAGCGGAGCGCATTCCCCTGGCCGGGCTGCCGGAAGTGAAAGCAGGGCAGACTGTAACGGTGGCGGCTTATGCGCTTGCCCGCTCCCGCAAGCGCCTGCGGCAGGGCGGAGTAATGCTGACCCTTTTTTTGTCGGACGAGAGCGGTTTTGCGGAAGCAGTTCTTTACCCCGCCGTTTACAGGCGCCTGCTTTACCGCCTGGATGAAAGGATGCTGCTTCTGACCGGCAAGGTGACCGCCGACGGCGACGGATTGATTGTTTCCGACGCACTGCCGCTGGTTGTGCTTGTAGCCGGCAAGGGGAAAAGGCTTTCCGTGTCGAAATAAACGGAAAAAAGAAAAAGGAAGGCTGCCATGACAAAAGGGGAAAGCTTACAGCAATTGCTTGCAGCCTGCAGGGACTGCCGCAGGTGCAGCCTGGGTGAGGCAAGGAACAGGCTTGTTTTCGGTGAAGGAAATCCTGAAGCAAAAATTTTTTTCCTGGGCGAGGCGCCGGGGGCCAGGGAAGATGAAACGGGCCGGCCGTTCGTGGGGCGGGCCGGTGAACTGCTGACGGAAATACTGCGAGAGGCGGGCCTCAGGCGGGAGGATGTTTATATTACCGGGTCGTGCAAATGCCGGCCGCCCAAAAACAGGAACCCGCTGCAGAAGGAACTGGCCGCCTGCCGGGCAATTCTGGCGGAGCAGCTGCGGATCATTCAGCCGTTGGTGGTGGTCTGCATGGGGCTGGTAGCGGTTCACAACCTGCTTATGCCGAAGGTGCGCCTGGCAGACGTGCAGGGGCGCTGGTTTGACGGCCCCGGCTATAAAATCTACCCGACTTACCACCCGGCGGCGGTCGTGCGCGGCACGGTGAAAGCCGACGTCTTGGTCAATGATTTTTGCCGTGTCCGGGAATATGTAGAAAAGCAGTTATAACCAGCTTTGCCCGTGTAGGTGCCGGGTGAAAGCAACAGCAAGAAGGCCGCTGCCAACAGCGATCCTTTTTCTGCGGCGCCCGGCATGGCGCCTTCCTCTTTACCAAAGACGATTTTTTCTTTCCTCTTTTTTTGCCAAGACGGGCACCTCCAAAACAGCTTTCAATTATAGTGTTTCCCGTGGCCAAAAAAATTCTCAAAGTTAATGTTTTGGCCGGGTTTGCTTTTGCTGTTCGCCGGCAGCAGAACAAAATTTACCGTTTTTGGTTAAACTATAAACTGTAAAAAGCAGAATCTTTTTTGCTGTTTACGCCCGTTGTGAAATGCATGCCGGCAGGAAGGAAAAATTTACGCCTTTCAAGAATTAAAGTAAAAGCTTTGCCGGAGGTGAGACTGTGGCGAACCCGAAACTGAAGGATGAAAGTGTGGATCTGCTTTTTCAGGCCATACTGCACCTGGAAACGGAAGAAGAATGCTACCAGTTTTTTGAAGATATCTGCACAATCAGTGAAATCAAGGCCATGGCACAGCGTTTGCAAGTGGCGAAAATGCTTACGGAGGGCAAAACGTATCAACAGATTGAAAGCAGTACGGGGGCAAGTACGGCAACCATCAGCCGGATCAAGCGTTATCTTTATTACGGCGCCGGCGGATACAGCCTGATTTTGACACGCCTGAAGGAGAAGCAAAAGTAACAAGACGAGGTGGAGAAGCAGTTAACTACTGCTTTTTCTTGCGTCATTGCAGAAAATGTACTTGCGAATCGGGGAGGCAGGAATGACAAACTACAGCGAACATTTGAATGAGATGCAGCTTCAGGCGGTTGAGTGCGTGGAAGGGCCGCTTTTAATTCTGGCCGGTGCGGGCAGCGGGAAAACACGGGTGATTACTTACCGGATTGCCTATCTGATAGCACAGGGTCTGGCAAAACCGTGGGAAATACTTGCCCTGACGTTTACCAATAAAGCCGCGGAAGAAATGCGGGCCAGGATTAGTGCCTTGGTGGGAGCGGTGCCGGGGATGTGGGTGTCTACATTCCATACGGCGGCGGCGCGCATTCTGCGGGAAAATGCGACCCTTCTGGGGCTGACGTCGTCATTTGTGATCTATGACGAAGAAGACCAGCTGAGACTGATGAGAAACATTATGCGGGATTTATTGCTTGATGATTCCCGTTTTAAGCCGCGCGGGCTGCTGGCGGCCATCAGCCGGGCAAAAAACGATCTGCTTGATGAACATCGTTATACGGAAGCGGCGACAGATTACTTTACCAATACGGTGGCGCGCGTTTACAGGCAATACCAGGAGCGGCTGCGTCGGCAGAATGCTTTGGATTTTGACGATTTGCTTTTCTATGTGGTAAAGCTTTTCCGCGAGCATGAAGCGGTCCTGGGGCGTTACCAGGAGAAATTTAAGTATATCCTGATTGATGAATACCAGGATACCAATCGTGTCCAGTATGAAATGGTGATGCTTTTGGCCGGCAGGCACCGCAATCTCTGTGTTGTCGGCGATGACGACCAATCCATCTACCATTTCCGGGGGGCGGATATCCGTAATATCCTGGACTTTGAGCGGGACTGGCCCGAGGCGAAGGTGGTTAAACTGGAAGAAAATTACCGTTCCACCGGGAATATCCTGGCAGCTGCCAATCATGTGATAAAACACAACACTGGCAGAAAGGCAAAAACGCTTTGGACAAGAAAGCCGGCAGGCGACCCGGTGACGGTGTTTGTCGCGGACGATGAACGGCATGAAGCTGGCTTTATTGCCGGCGAGATCCGCAGATTGGCGGATAAATACAGGCAATTTGCCGTCCTTTACCGGACCAATGCCCAGTCCCGTGCCCTGGAGGACGCCATGCTGCGTGAAAATATTGCCTACCAGGTTGTGGGGGGAGTGCGCTTCTGGGAAAGGAAAGAAGTAAAAGATATCATTGCTTACCTGCGCGTCCTGGATAACCCGTCCGACGAAATCAGTTTGCTGCGCATTATTAATGTTCCGCGGCGCGGTATCGGCGCCACCACCGTGGGACGGCTGCGTGCGCTGGCAGGGCGGAACAATACCACCATCTCCCATGTCCTGCCGCAGGCGGAAGCGGCGGGTCTTGGCTCCGCGCCGCTGAAAAAAGTGCGTGAACTTGCCGGCATGCTTGAGAAATTGCGCAACATGGCGTCATACCTGGCGGTAGATGAATTAATCGAGCAAGTCCTGATACAGACCGGCTACCTGGAAGAACTGCACGCAGAGGAGACGGAAGAAGCCCGGGGCAGGGAGGAAAACCTGCGGGAGCTGCTGACGGTGGCCCGGGAATTCCTGCGCCAGAGCGAAGACAAGTCTTTGACGGCTTTTCTGACACAACTTGCTTTACTCAGCGACCTGGATACATTAAACGAAGCGGATGGGCCGTCGGTTGTCCTGATGACGCTGCATGCAGCCAAGGGATTGGAGTTTCCCGTTGTTTTCCTGACAGGAATGGAGGAAGGCCTGTTCCCGCACGAGCGCTCTTTTGACACGCCCGACGGGATCGAAGAGGAGAGACGCCTTTGTTACGTGGGCATTACCAGGGCACAGGAGCTGCTCTATTTAACCTATGCCAAACGCCGCAATATTTTTGGCCTGGAACTGTACAACCGGCCTTCCCGCTTCCTGGGAGAACTGCCTGCGGAGGTATTAACGGATGAGGCAAAAACTTTGAAAACACCGCCGCCGGGAAAACTGCCGCAGGAGGAAGTGGCGGCCCTGGCTGCCGGTGATATGGTGGAGCATGGAAAATGGGGAATTGGTGAAATTAAAAGCGTAGATACGTTGAGTGACGGGGACCGGGTGCTGACAATATTTTTCCCGGCTTTGGGGTTGAAAAAAGTAATAGCGCGTTATGCGCCGCTGCGTATAGTAAAGTGAGGTGCCGCGGATGGACAGGGACAAAGCCCAGGAAATAATTGAAGATTTAAAACAGCAGATTAACGAGCATAATTACCGGTATTACGTTCTGAATGATCCGGTAATTTCCGATGCGGAATTTGACGCTCTGCTCAAAAAATTGCAGGAACTGGAAAAGCAAT
The DNA here is from genome assembly GCA_012522075.1 of Bacillota bacterium. GTDB lineage: Bacteria > Bacillota > Dethiobacteria > Dethiobacterales > Dethiobacteraceae > DUUE01. The sequence continues at coordinate 13,833 of JAAYLG010000036.1, read as the reverse complement.
TTCCGGAGCTGGTTACTCCCGATTCTCCCACACAGCGGGTGGGGGGACAGGTGCAGGCCGGTTTTGCCCCGGTGGTACACCGCATCCCCATGCTTTCCCTGGACAACGCCCTTGGCCTTGGTGATTTGCGCGATTTTGTGCGACGGGCGCAAAATTTGGTTCCGGGGGCGGAATTGGAGTTTGTGGTGGAACTGAAAGTGGACGGCCTAGCCGTTTCTCTGCAATATGAAAACGGGCTGCTGGTACGCGGTGCCACCCGCGGCGACGGAGAAACGGGGGAAGACATCACGCACAACTTGCGGACAGTCAAAAGCATACCTTTACGCCTGCGCAGACCTGTCACCATTGAGGTGCGGGGCGAAGTCTACATGCCGCGTTCCTCTTTTTTCCGTTTAAATGAAGAGCGCAAGCAGCAGGGACTGCCTCTTTTTGCCAATCCTCGCAATGCGGCGGCCGGCAGTCTGCGGCAGCTGAATCCGAAAGTGGCTGCTGCACGTCACCTGGATATGGTGACTTACGCTTTGGGGTACTCTCCCGAGCTGACTTTTCGCACCCATTACGAAACGCTGCAGACTTTCCGTGAGCTGGGGCTGCGCATCAGCCCCTATACCAAAGTATTGCGGGATTTGGAAGAAGTGGTTGTATACTGCGAAAGCTGGCGGGAAAAACGTTATGAGCTGCCTTTTGATATCGACGGCATGGTAATTAAAGTTAACGATCTTGCCCTGCAGGAGCGTCTGGGCAACACGGCCAAAAGCCCCCGCTGGGCCATTGCCTATAAATTCCCCGCCGAACAGTCGGAAACCCGCGTCCTGGGCATTACCGTGCAGGTCGGGCGCACCGGTACCCTTACACCCATTGCCGAACTGGAACCGGTGCGGCTGGCGGGAACGGTGGTCAAGCGGGCCAGCCTGCATAATGAAGATATTCTGCGGGCAAAGGATGTGCGGATCGGCGATTTTGTCATTGTCCGGAAAGCAGGCGAGATTATCCCGGAAGTGGTGGAAGTGGTAAAAAACAAGCGGACCGGTCGGGAAGAACCTTTTACGCTGCCGTCCGCCTGCCCGGCCTGCGGCGCCTCTGTGAACCGCCTGCCGGGGGAAGTGGCTTTGCGTTGCTTTAACCCCGCCTGCCCGGCACAGGTGCTGGAACGCATTATCCATTTTGCAGCCCGCGGGGCGATGGATATTGAAGGACTGGGCGAAGCAAGCGCGGCCCAGCTTTTGGCGGCCGGGCTGGTCCGCGATGTAGCCGATATTTACGACTTGCCGGAAAAAAGGCGGGAACTGCTCAAGTTGGAGAGATGGGCGGACAAATCGGTGGACAACCTGCTTGCAGCCATTGACGCCAGCAAAGGGCGGCCGCTCTGGCGCCTGCTGTATGCTTTGGGCATCCGCTATGTGGGTGAACGGACGGCAAAGCTTTTGGCAGCGCATTTTGGCAGCCTGGACGCCATCATGACGGCTTCCCGGGAAGAACTGGAAGCCGTACCTGAAATAGGCCCCAAAATAGCGGAAAGCATCCGGGAGTTTGCCGCCCTGCCGCAGAGCAAAATACTGGTTGAACGATTGCGGGCGGCCGGTCTAAATTTCACGGAAGCAGCGCAGGCGGCCGCGTCTCAGCCCCTGGCGGGGAAAATATTTGTGCTGACTGGCACGCTGCCCACGTACAGCCGGGAGGAGGCGACCGCCCTCATCGAAAAGGCGGGCGGCAAGGTTACAAGCAGTGTCAGCAAAAAGACCGATTATGTAGTTGCCGGTGAAAAAGCGGGCAGCAAGCTGGACAAGGCACGGCAGCTTGGCATTCCTGTGCTGTCCGAGGCCGATTTGCTGGCATTGCTGGCACAACAGTAAAGTGCGCCTGCCGCCCGGAGACTTGCGGTTTTATTTTGCACATAACGGGACAGGGAGCATTATTGGAACCGGCAGGGGGAAAATAAGAAATCGCGGAGGTTGCCATGAAAAGAACAGCATTTCTTATTCTGGTCCTGGTGATCATGGCCGTGGTCGGTTTTTATGTCCGCACGGCCTGGGAAAAGCCGGAGGAGCCGCAGGGCGGTGCCGCACCGGCCGTGCCCCATGATACAACCGGCGCTTATGAGAACTGCCTCAACTGCCACGGCGGTATTGTTGCTTCCCATAACGAGCAGTTCGGGGAGGGCAGTTATGATGATTGCCTGCAATGCCACAGGCCGCAATAAAACGGGCTCGCCATTCCCGCATGGGTCCGGGGAATGCGTCGGCCTGAAGGATTGATGCCGCCTGGCCAGCCGCTTTTTGCGGCGGTTTTCTTAGCCCGGCATTGTCCGGCCGTACTGCATGTGGTATAATTTGCCCATGTAAACAGGTAAGGGCAAAGGAGGTTGCAAGATGAAAATCACACAGGAAGAAGTGGCTCATGTAGCCATGCTGGCCAGGCTGGAGTTGAGCGCCAAGGAAAAGGAAGAGATTGCCGGCCAGTTAAACGATATACTGGAATATGTGGACAAACTGAACCGCCTGGACACCACTGACGTGCCGCCGACGATGCATGTACTGCCACTGGTGAATGTTTTCCGCGAGGACGAGCCCCGTCCCTGCCTGCCGCGGGAAGAAGTGCTAGCCAATGCACCAGAAGTGGAAGACGGCATGTTTCGCATACCGCCTGTGATAGAGTAGGAGGAATGGCAATGCTTGCACATTTAACGGTTGCCGAGCTTGCGGAAAAGCTGCAAAAGAAAGAAGTCAGCGCCCGGGAAGCTGCGCTGGCGGCTCTGGAACGGATAGAAGCGCTAGACCGGAAGATTAAAGCTTACATAACGGTGACGGCGGATGAGGCGCTGGCCGCCGCCGACGCGGTGGATGCCAGGCGCAGCAAGGGCGAACAGCTGGGGCCGCTGGCGGGAGTTCCCATGGCACTGAAGGACAACCTTTGCACCAATGGAGTGCCGACTACCTGCGCCTCATAATTGCTGGAAAATTTTATCCCGCCCTATGATGCATCCGTAGTGGAGCGGTTGCGGCAGGCGGGGGCTGTCATGCTGGGCAAAACCAATCTCGATGAGTTTGCCATGGGGACGTCCACGGAAAACTCGGCCTTTTTTGCCACCCGCAACCCCTGGGATACCGCCAGGGTGCCGGGAGGTTCTTCCGGCGGCTCGGCGGCGGCCGTTGCTGCCGATGAAGCTTATTTTGCCCTGGGAACGGACACGGGCGGCTCTATTCGCCAGCCTGCGGCCTTCTGCGGTGTGGTGGGCCTGAAGCCGACCTATGGCCGGGTTTCACGCTTCGGGGCTGTTGCCTTTGCTTCTTCCCTGGATCAGATCGGACCAATGACAAAAGATGTGCGGGACTGCGCCTTGGTGTTGAATGCCATTGCCGGCCTTGACGAACGGGACAGCACCTCGGCGGACGTGGAGGTGCCCGATTATACCGCCTTCCTTGAAGAAGACATCAGGGGGATGAAGCTGGGGATACCAAAAGAATATTTCGCCGTCGGTGTGGACAGCGAGGTCAAGGCGGCTGTGCGCAAAGCAATAGACCTTTTGGTGTCGCTGGGTGCGGAAGCCGAGGAAATATCCCTGCCCCATACTGAATACGGCATCCCTGTCTATTACCTGATTGCTCCTGCGGAAGCTTCCAGCAACCTGGCCCGTTTCGACGGGGTCAGGTACGGCTTCCGGGCGGAAGCGGACAATTTGCTGGACATGTACCGGAAAACACGCAGCCAGGGCCTGGGGAGCGAGGTCAAACGCCGCATTATGCTGGGGACGTACGCTCTCAGTTCCGGCTACTACGATGCTTATTACTTGAAAGCACAAAAAGTCAGAACACTGATTAAAAACGACTTTGATCGGGCTTTTGCCAAGTATGACGTTTTGGTTACCCCCACTACGCCGACGGTGGCCTTTCAGATCGGCAGCGTAAGCGACCTGCTGACAATGTATTTAAATGATATTTTGACTATCGGCGCCAACCTGGCCGGATTGCCGGCGGTTTCCGTGCCGTGCGGCTTTGCCGGGGGACTGCCCGTCGGCCTGCAGTTTATCGGCAAACCTTTTGCCGAGGGGACAATTCTGCGTGCGGCTTACGCGTACGAACAAAACAGCGGCTTGAAAAAAAGCAAACCGCCCATAGCGGCAGGAGGTGAACGGCATGAGTCAGTACGAAACTGTAATCGGTCTTGAAGTTCATGTGGAACTGGCAACAAAGACAAAAATCTTCTGCTCCTGCCCCACGGATTTCGGCAGTGCGCCCAATACCAATGTCTGCCCTGTCTGCCTGGCCATGCCGGGGACTTTGCCGGTACTGAACAAAAAAGCAGTGGAATACGCCATCAAGGCAGCCCTGGCGCTGAACTGCCCTATCCCGTCTTATGCCAAGTTTGACCGCAAGAACTATTTTTACCCCGACTTGCCAAAGGCCTACCAGATTTCGCAGTATGACCTGCCGCTGGCGGTGAACGGCTACCTGGAAATAGAATGCGACGGGGTGAAAAGACGGATCGGCATCAATCGCGTCCACCTGGAGGAAGATGCCGGGAAACTGGTGCACTCGGAATTTGGCGACTATTCTTTGGCCGATTACAACCGGGGCGGAGTTCCCCTGATTGAAATTGTCACCGAGCCGGACCTGCGTTCACCGGTCGAAGCAAAAGCTTTCCTGGAAAAACTGAAAAGCATTATGCTGTACACCGGGGTGTCGGATGTAAAAATGGAAGAAGGCAGCCTGCGCTGTGACGCCAATATTTCCCTGCGCCCCGCCGGAGCAGATTACTTTGGTGTCAGGACCGAAATCAAAAACATGAACTCCTTCCGTGCCGTGCAGCGTGGCCTGGAATATGAGGAACAGCGTCACCTGGAAATATTGTCTGCCGGCGGAGAACTTGTGCAGGAAACGCGGCGCTGGGACGAGGACAAGGGCGTTACTTATGCCATGCGCTCCAAGGAAGAAGCGGAAGATTACCGCTATTTCCCCGACCCGGACTTGGTGCCTGTCATTGTGGATGAAGCCTGGGTGGAAGAGATCCGCAAGAGCCTGCCGGAAATGCCGGAAGAGCGCCGGCAGCGCTACATGGCGGAATGGGGGCTTTCGTCCTATGATGCGGAAGTCATCACTGCCTCCAAGGCTATGGCGGATTTCTTCGAGGCCGTCATGGCCGACTACCATGACGCCAAAACGGCGGCCAACTGGATGATGGGTGAAATAGCCAAGCACTTGAATGCGGCAGGGATTGAAATAAATGAAAGCAGGCTGACACCCGCCCATCTGCTGGAGCTGCTAAAGCTTGTGGATGAGGGGACCATCAGCGGTAAAATTGCCAAAACCGTCTTTGCAGAAGTTTTTGCCAGCGGCAAAATGCCGGCGGAAATCGTCAAGGAAAAAGGCCTGGTCCAGATTACCGACGAAGATGCAATTGCCGCCATTGTGGACCGGGTCATTAAGGAAAATCCCAAGCCTGTTACCGATTACAGGGAAGGCAAGGCCAAAGCGCTTGGCTTTTTGGTAGGTCAGGTAATGAAGCTTTCCCGGGGGAAGGCCAATCCGGAGCTGGCAAACAGGCTGTTGCGGGAGCGGCTGGACTCGCAGCAGGATTGAACCCAGATTGACAATACTGCCGGGTTGTGGAATAATAATTTCCAATAGTGAGTATGCATAAGAGCTTACCGCTCGAGCTGCATAAGGGCGGCACCACCCTACACGTGGCATGAACCCCCACGGAGTCACTATCGTGGCTCCCTGGGGGTTTTAGCATCGGGAGGGGAGTAGCAATGCAGGCAATTGAAGCAAAAGGGTTGCAAAAAATCTACCGTACACGGATCAAGGCGGAAGGGTTCTGGGGGTCTTTGCGGGCGCTGGCCAAGCCTGAATACAGGCTGGTATAAGCAGTTGACAATATCAGTTTTACTGTCGAGCGCGGCGAGATTGTTGCCTTTATCGGGCCCAACGGCGCCGGAAAATCAACCACAATCAAAATGCTGACCGGTATTTTGCATCCGACCGCCGGGACGGTTGCCGTCCTTGGCATCGATCCGGTAAAGGAACGCACCCGTCTTTCCTACCGCATCGGTACTGTTTTCGGCCAGCGATCGCAGTTGTGATTCCACCTGCCTCCCATGGACAGCTTTTTGCTGCTGGGGGCCATTTACGATGTGGAAAGCCGCACCCTGGGGCGGCAGTCTCCATCCTGCTTGCTTTGCTGATGTACCGCCTGAATGTTGCCGTCCTCCAGGGGCACGGTGGATAGGAGGTTCCGGGAATGAAGAAAAGCACATCACTTTTTGCGCCTGATGTTTTGTATTCTAAAATCAACCTGGCTTCCGCCATGGAATACAGAGGCAGCGGGAGCGGGTGACCGAATTGGAACCCGGCAGGCAGGCGGGTCAGGAAGGGGAGAGTAGCAGACGCCGCAGGTCTTGCGGGTCGGTGACAGGTTCCCGGCAAGTATAGTTGCTGCAGACATAAGCCGTTGCCCGCCCGTTTTTGCGCTGCATGCCCCGGGTAAACGGGGCCAGTTGCTCCAGGGAGTCATCCCCGTCTCCCGGGTGCAAAAGCAGTGCTTTGTTGGGCAGGAAAATAGCGGACACGGTACGGAGCAACCTTTCGGTATCCTCCGCCCCCGGCTCGCCGGCAATGACAATTTCCAGGGAAGGGGAGAGCAAGAAATCAAGGGCGCACAGGAAAAAAGTATAAGCTTGCGGCAGCCGGCAAATTTCGGCGGCAAAAGCACGGGCAATGCCGGCGGCAATTTCCTCCAGCCGGGGATTGCCGGTCAGTCTTGCCAGGCGCAGGTTGTTTAGGGCGGCCACCGAATTGCCCGAGGGCAGGGCGCCGTCGTAAAGCTCCCGTTGCCTTACCGGTAGATCCGCCGCTTGCGCGGAAAAGAAGAAGGCACCGTTGTTTGGATCGTGAAACAGGTCAATTGCTACTTGGTTCAAGCGCAGTGCTTCCGCGAGGTATCCGGGATTGAAGGTGCTTTCGTAAAGCTCCAGCAAACCCCAGACAAAAAAGGCGTAATCATCCAGGTGGGCTGGCAGTGACGCCTCCTGCTCTCTGTAGCGTTTAAGCAGTTTTCCGTCTTTTGTGAGATGTACCAGGATAAAATCTGCAGCGCGGCGAGCTGCCGTCAAAAGATTCATGTCATACAACACGCGCCCGCCGAAAGCCATGGCGGCAATCATCAGGCCGTTCCAGTCGGTCAGGATTTTGTCGTCTTTGTGGGGACGGATCCGCCGGGCCTGCACCTGAAAAAGCTTTTCCCGCATCTCCGCCAGGCGTTGCTCCAGTTCACCGGTTGTCAGCCCGAATGCACCGGCAAGCTCCGCCGGCTCTTTGGTGCGGTGGAGAATATTCAGCCCCGTTTCCCTCTGAGTTGCCTCATCCCGGAAATTGTCTTCATGGCGAATATTATACACGGAATTAAAGATGCGGGCGTCATCCTGCCCTAGAATTTGTTCAATCTCCGCCGCTGTCCAGGTATAGAACTTGCCTTCCACGCCTTCGCTGTCCGCATCTTCCGCGGAATAAAAGCCCCCTTCCGGCGAAGTCAGCTCCCGTAGCACGTAGCGGAAAACTTCCCCGGCTGTGACCGCATAAAGCTCCTTGCCAGTAACCTGGTATGCTTCCAAATAAGCGATGGCAAGCAGTGCCTGGTCGTAAAGCATTTTTTCAAAATGGGGCAGCAGCCAGCGGTGGTCGGTGGCATAACGATGGAAGCCGAAACCAAGGTGGTCGTAGATGCCGCCGTTACGCATGGATGTCAAAGTTCTTTCTACCATCGAAAGTGCTTCTTTTTTACCGCTTCTTTGGCCGTAACGCAGTAAAAAAAGAAGATTGTGCGCTGCGGGGAATTTTGGCGCTCCGCCAAAGCCGCCGTACTGCGGATCAAATTGCTCCTCCAGCCGTGCAAATGCCTGCTGCAAAATCTCTTCCCCTGGCAGTCTACCCGGGCTGACTGCAGTCATGTTCCGCAAATTTTGCAGCAGGCTGTCCGCAGTATTTTCCAGTTCTTTACGCTCTGTCTGCCACAGCTTTTCCACCCGCAAAGCCAGCTCCATAAGGCCCAAGCGGCCGGCTGTTGTCCGTGGCGGGAAGTAGGTGCCGGCAAAAAAAGGGCGCCTGTCCGGTGTCAGGAAAACGGTCAACGGCCAGCCGCCGCTGCCGGTCAGCGCCTGGCAGACTGTCATGCAAAGCTTGTCCACATCAGGCCTTTCTTCCCTGTCTACTTTGATACAGACAAAAATACGGTTTAAGACGTCGGCTACATCCTGATTCTCAAATGACTCACGCTCCATGACATGGCACCAGTGACAAGTTGAGTAACCTATGGAGAGAAAGATGGGCTTATCTTCTGTTTTTGCTTTTGCAAAGGCTTCTTCACCCCATGGATACCAGTTTACAGGATTATATGCATGTTGCAGGAGGTAGGGGGATTTTTCCCGGATCAGCCTATTGGCTTGTTTATTGGTTAACATGTGCGCATCACTTCCCTGGACAGACAATTTAACAGTTGGCCGGTTTTTTCCGGAAGTTATTATCTGCCGCCAAACTATTATTTGAAAGAAAGCTATTGTCTATACAAAAATAGGGTATAGATAGCTTGGCATCCATACCCTCGGAAAGATTTCACAATGTACTACTAGTAACTTAAAAAGAGAAACGGGTTTCCCTCGTCTTGCTTTTTTATTTGGCAATATATCCAAAACCTAGTAGCCTGCGGGCAAGTTCTATAAAATGTTGAAAATATTAAGATAATTCAGTATAATAGTTGCTGTAATGATTGATTGTGAAAGGAGGGCGGGAAGTAGTATAGGACCCAACACAGTTGACTACGGTGAATGGAAAACCGGGAAAAATGCCAGAGGCTTTATTATGTCGCTCTTTGCTTTCCCGCTGAAAATCGGGGTCCTGTTAAGCCGTGTTGTTATTCCGGCCGTTTTGGGTATCGGCGGATATATAGCCGGTACAGCTCCTACCCCGCAATTGATCAGTGCTTTAAGGGCCGGTTTCATCCTGGTGCCTGCGGCTATCCTGGTCATCAGCCTCATTTGCATTTACTTCCTCTATCGCATTACTCCTGAAAGCCTCAAGAGCATGCAGGCAGAAATCGCGGCCAGAAAGAGTGCCTAAAACAATAAAAAGCGGTGGTTCAAAGCCACCGCTTTTTTCGTGTGCGCCCGGCACCTATCCTAATTTCCGGCAATTCCCAGCAGTCTTGCGCTTTGTGCTACGAGAAAACATAAGACAATTCCCGTAGCAGTCGGTACCAAGAAAGAAAGCAGCGTCCATTTAGGACTTTGTGTTTCTTTGCGGATAGTCCAAAGCGTGGTGCCGCAAGGCCAGTGGTTTAAAGAAAACAAGATCATACAAACGGCAGTAAGCCACGTCCAGCCGTTGTTAAGGAACAACTGTCTCATTTGTTCCAAACTATCCAGCTCCAGCATGGCACCTTTTGCCATATAGCTCATTATGAGAACGGGTATAACAATTTCATTGGCAGGAAACCCGAGTATAAACGCCATTAAAATGTAACCGTCAAGCCCCAGTGCAGTGGCAAATGGATTCAGGAAGTGTGCACAAAGGGACAATATGCTGGCATTTCCTACCCTAATGTTTGCCATCAGCCAGATTACAAGACCTGCCGGGGCGGCGACGGCAACGGCACGGCCCAGGACATACAGTGTGCGATCAAAAATTGACCGGACGATTATCCTGCCGATCTGCGGTTTTCGGTAAGGCGGCAATTCTAACGTAAAAGCGGATGGCAATCCCTTGAGTACAGTTTGTGATAAAAGTTTTGAGACAAAAAGTGTTGTTGTTATTCCCAAAACAACGGCGGCCATTACTGACACAGCAGCGACTGCGGAACCAAAAATGTTGGCACCGCCGGCGAGAAACATGCCGGCAAGGGCGATTAGTGTGGGAAAACGTCCGTTGCAGGGTACAAAATTGTTGGTGACGGTGGCAATTAAGCGTTCCCGGGGAGAATCAATGATGCGGCAGGCAATTATGCCGGCGGCATTGCAGCCAAACCCCATGCACATCGTTAATGCTTGTTTGCCGTGAGTGCAGGCTTTTTTAAAATAATAGTCCAAATTAAAGGCTACTCTTGGCAAGTAACCAAAATCCTCCAGTAAGGTGAATAGAGGGAAAAAGATCGCCATGGGAGGCAGCATAACAGATACGACCCAAGCCAGAGTACGATACATGCCGGTGACAAGAATGCCATGTATCCACGGGGGCGTTCCCAGCCGGGCAAAAAAAAACGTCAACTGTTCTTCAAGCAAAAATAAACCGTTTGCCAAAATGGTGGAAGGGATATTGGCTCCCACAATTGTCAACCAGAAGGTCATGCCCAAAAGGCCAAGCATAATGGGGATGCCAAACAGGCGTGATGTAAGTATGCCGTCAAGTTTGCGGTCCAGCTCGCTCCGGGAGTTGTCACTGCACGTCACCACTTCATTGCTAATATTCTCCGCAGTTTTAACAATACTGGTAACAATACAATCCCGCAGATTATTCAAATCAAAATAGCTTTCCCCAAGCACGATTTGTGCCGCAGCCAACTTTCTTCTAAATATTTTATCGTCTGCCGGATTTAAGTGCACATAGCTTTTAAGAGAGTTCAACAGTGCTTGATCGTCGTCAATCAGACGCAGCGCAAGCCACTTGTCGTCAACTCTCCCGCCTGTCAGACCGGAAACAAGAGGCAGGATCCTTGCAACCGCCTGCTCCAGGACGTCGTCGTAAAGAACTTTGCGGGGTTTGGTTTTAATTTCACCGGAAACCACTTTTCGTAGGGTTTCTTTCAGTTCCTCCAAGCCTTCACCGCTTCTGGCGGCGGTACCTATCACCGGAATGCCTAAAAGATTACCCAGTTTATGGAGATCGACAGTGATTTTCTTTCTCCTGGCTTCATCCATGAGATTGACGCACAGGACAACTTTATTTGTTATCTCCATGATTTGCAGGACAAGATTTAAATTTCTTTCCAGGCAAGTGGCATCAGTAACAACTACAGTGGCATGCGGATTGCCAAAACAGATAAAATCTCTGGCAACTTGCTCTTCCACTGAATTGGCAAGCAAGGAATATGTTCCCGGCAAATCTACCAGAAGATAACGATTTCCTTTATAATCGTATTTTCCTTGTGCACAGGCAACAGTTTTCCCCGGCCAGTTGCCTGTGTGTTGGTTTAACCCTGTCAAGCTGTTAAATACCGTGCTTTTTCCTGTGTTTGGGTTGCCTGCCAAGGCAATGATATAATCGGCGTCTGTCCCCAACTGTACGGGAAAGATCTCTTTTAACGCACCCGTACCCGTTGACTGTCTTGATAAACCCATGGCCATGCTTTCCTTTCTCCAAGACTTCGTTTTTTACCTAACTTCTACCAGAAGTTTTTCCGCTTCTTCCAGGCGCAAAGCAATTACGGCGCCTCTGATACGATAAGCAATGGGATCGCCGGCCGGACTTTTCATGAGCGATTCAACCGCAGTACCATGAATCAGACCCAAATCAAACATTCTTCTTCTGGCAACACCTTCCACCGCCAAATTTTTCACAATACCAAGGCGACCGGGGGGCAATTCGCTTAAGGGAACTAAATTGTTGTTCACAAAGAATTCCTCCAAACAGCAATATATTTGTTTTCGCGCAGTTTTGTTGGTATGAGCTAATTTACAATATGCGTTGATAATAAGCGGTGCCACAGCCTCACAAAAAAGCCAAAACAGTTGAAAGTCATTACACCACACTTGTTGGCATAGACTAAAAATATAAGAGAGAGCTAAACCGGCGGGGAGGGATTGTCTTGCTGACCGAAAGCATGGAAGACTACCTGGAGATGATTTATAGAATCGTTAAAGAAAAGGGATACATACGTGCCGTTGACCTGTCAGAAGCCCTGCAATATCAGGCTTCCAGTATTACAAAAATGATTCAAAAGCTTGATGAAGCCGGATTTATTAAATATGAAAAATACCGCAATATTGCTCTTACTACTAAAGGAGAAAAATATGGCAGCTTTTTGGTCTGGCGAGACACTACCTTGAAAAAATTTTTTCATTGTTTAAATGCACAAACCGGTATTGATGAACAGGTGGAAGGCATTGAACATTATATAACGCCCAAAACAATGCAATTGATTTACAACCTGATTTTGTTTTTTGAAAAAAACCCGGAAGCCTTAAAAGCTTACCATGCATTGCCAAAAGATAAATTTAACGATAGTGAGGAAAATCTAAAAGAACTTCGCGCCTGGGAATTCCGGCACAGTACCGATTGATAAACAGACAAATTTTATAAAAAAATGCCTTCCTGTCCTCTTATGGAAGGAAGGCATTTCATTTTTATTGCTAAAAAGCTCTGTAGCGAATTTGGACACTTACCCATTTTTCAGTTGTAAATTTATCAACGACCCACTGGTCGTTAAAACGGCCAACCCCGGATTGTTTTTCGCCTCCGAACAAAACGTGAGGCTCATCATTAATCGACTGGTCGTTTACATGGATCATGCCTGTCTGTACTTTCCGGGCAAGCTGGAGACCGTGGTAAAGGTCCCTGGAAAACACGCTTCCGCTTAAACCGTATTCCGTGTCATTGGCGATGCGAACGGCTTCGTCTTCATCGGCTGCCTTAATAATGCAGACTGCCGGGCCGAATATTTCTTGCTTTGCCGCGGGCATATCGTTTGTACAGTCGGCAAGGATCCACGGGTGGATAAGATTGCCTTCCCGCCTGCCTTCGAGCGCGACAGTGGCTCCGGCTGCGATAGTTTCAGCGATAATTTTTTCCAACTTGTCCGCATGTTGGCTGTTAATAACAGGCCCGATAAAAGTTTCGGGATCCGACGGATCGCCAACCTTCAGAGTTTTCACAACGTTGACCAGTTCCTGAATAAATTCGTCATAAATTTCTTTGCAGGCAATGATGCGGTTGATGGCCATACAGACCTGTCCCTGATGGAAAAATGCTCCGAATGCTGCCGCCTTGGCCGCTTCCTTAAGGTCTGCATCGGGCAGAACGATCATAACATTGTTGCCGCCAAGTTCCAAGGAAACATCCTTGATTTGGCCGCCGGCGAGTGCGCCTACACGTTTGCCGACTTCAGTAGAACCGGTAAAGGAAATAAGGGACGGGACGGGATGCTCGACAATATAGTCCCCGATATCGCAGCCTCGCCCTGCAATAACATTGACAAGACCGGCAGGGAAACCGGCTTTTTCGAACATTTCCGCCAGCAAAAAGCCTGAACCGGGAGTATCTGAAGCCGGTTTCAGCACAACAGAATTGCCTGTAGCGATAGCCGGTACAACCGAGCGCACTGCCAGCAGCAGGGGAACGTTCCACGGTGCAATAACACAGATAACACCTTTTGGCTCTTTGTAAACAAAATTTTCTTTACCGGGAATGTTTGAGGGCATTATTTTCCCGTTCATCATGTGCGGAAAAGCCATGGCCCGTTTGATAAATTCAATGGTTGTGGAAACCTCGAAATCTGCTTTGGGTAATGTTGAGCCGCTTTCATTGATCAGGCAATCATAAGCATCTTTGCGCAACTCATCTACTGCCCTGGCCAGTTTTTCCAGCATGACATGTTTTTCCTGCGGCGATGTTTTGGCCCATTCTTTTTGGGCTCGAGAGGCAGCGGCATAGGCGGCGTCAACGTCGGCCGCTGAGGCTGAACGGTATTGATAGAGGAGCTCACCCGTGTAGGGATTACGGTTTTCAAGCAGTTTGGTACCCGTACCTTCCTGCCATTTTCCGTCAATATATTGATACTTATATGCTCGCATCGCTTTCTCTTCCTTTCTTTTTTATAATATTTATATTATAAAATGACGGATTGATCAATCTT
>JAAYLG010000206.1 GCA_012522075.1 Bacillota bacterium | reverse complement strand
TTCCAGGCCCAGCTTAAAGCTTACAACCGCCGTTCAAACAATATCCCGATGCGTCCTCTCGGCTACCTATCTCCCCTAGAGTTCTTAAAACTGTACTGTGTCCAAAATGTTTGACAAACCTACATTCCTTTTTGCAAATGACAACCGGGGCACAGTTAATGAATTATCAGGAATGGGGGGGTGCCTGATTTCTATGCGCATAGTCATCGCCGGCGGCGGGACAACCGGGCGGGAGCTTGCACTGCAACTTGCCGCGGCGCATGAAGTGGTTGTTCTGGAAAAAAACGAACGGGCCGAAGAATTGCAGTCAGCAATCGATGGCAAGATTATTGCCGGTGATGTCATGAAGAAAGACGAAATCAATTTACTCTCCTGCCTGGGGGCGAAAAACGCCGGTGCAGCCAAAACTTCTCTTGATCTTGGCAGGGAAGATGTTTTACTGGCAACAGGGCCGGATGACAGGGAAAACCTGCTTGTTGCCTTGACGGCAAAAAGCTTTGGCCTGGAACACATAGTTACAGTACCCGTCATTTTGCCGCTTTTTTTTCCCGGGAACGGGATTTGCGGCTGCCGCAGTTCAAGTGACAGAGCAGGTGCGACATGCCTGGCACAATAAGGCAGGATGTTAACTGCCGGATCAGGCTTATGCGGGAGCCGTCATCCGGAGCGGTGAAATCCTGCCCTGGGCACAGCCGGTAATCAGGTCAGGGGATATTCTGCTCCTGATCTTGCCGAACGGCTACAGCGAAAAGCTGCTGCCACTGCTGACCGCCCGGGGGGAAAAGATATGAGGGTGCGGACTGTTCTGTATTTGTGCGGTTATGTCCTGCTATACCTCTCTTTTGCCATGGCTGTGCCGCTGCTTGTCGCAATGTGGGACCATGACGGGCTGCGCGTCCCTTTCAGTTTTACGCTTGTCATGACAATGCTTGTTGCCTGGCTGCTCCTTTCTGCCGGGCGTCCCCCCGGACAGGTCTCAATTCGTGAAAGCTATGCCGTTGTAACCCTGTCCTGGTTTTTGGCTGCTTTTTTCAGTGCATTGCCTTTTTACCTGTCCGGAGCAGTTCCTGTGTATGCCGACGCCTTTTTTGAAGCAACATCCGGGCTGACAACAACGGGAGCAACCGTATTTACCGACGTGGAATCTCTTTCCCGGGCGCTTCTGCTCTGGCGGGCGCTTTTGCACTGGCTGGGTGGGATGGGAATTGTGGTATTGTTTGTAGCAGTATTCCCCCGGCTGGGTGCAAGTGCAGGCTACCTGCTTGCCGCGGAGGCGCCCGGACCCCTCACGGCCGCCCTGACACCGCGTATTGCCCAGACGGCAAAAGTGCTCTGGCTTTTGTATATTGCCCTGACAGCAGCCCTTATTGTTCTTTTAAATTATCTTGGCATGCCTTATTTTGAAGCGGTGGCACATGCTTTTGCCACCGTGGCCACAGGCGGTTTTTCCACACGTAATGCCGGCATTGCCGCTTTTGCCAGCCCGGAAATAGAATGGGTATTAATAGTTTTTATGTTCCTGGCAGGCGGAAATTTTCTCATTTATTATCACCTGCTATGTGGGAACCTGTGCCGGGTCATTGACGATAGAGAAGCGCGCTTTTACCTGCTTTTCGTCTTGACAGCCGCCGCGCTTGTCTTTCTTGGGCTTTTGGCAGCCCGTTTTCCTGTGGCAAATACTTTACGCCATGCGTTTTTTCAGGTGACATCAATTGTGACAACAACAGGGTTTTATTCTACCGACTATACTCAATGGCCCTTTTTTACCCAGGCTGTTCTTTTGCTGCTCATGTTTTCCGGGGGATGCGGCGGTTCCACGGGAGGAGGCGTAAAGCAAATCCGCCTGCTGGTGACAGGGAAGTTTCTTATGCGGGAAGTAAAAAAAAGCAGCAGGCCGCGGGAAATAATACCGCTCATACTGGGAGAAGAGCTGTTTTCTTCTGCCGTGGTTAACAGGATAGTAGCTTTTGTCTGCCTTTATTTTTTGCTTGTTGCCGCTACCGTGCTCTACCTTACAGCCTGTGGCAGTGACATGGTGACTGCACTATCGGTGGCAGCTTCCGCCCAAGGCAATATCGGTCCGAGCCTGGCGGCTGTAGGGCCGGCGGAAAGCTATTCCTTCCTGCCGCAGGGGGCAAAAACCTGGTTGGCCTGCATTATGATTGCCGGGCGCCTGGAGCTTTATACCGTCTTTTCCCTGCTGCTGCCCGGGAAGGGAACGAGACGCAGCTACAGGCGGCATTCCGGCTGAATACGGATCAGTTTGGCGAGCCATACTAGCTTTACGTGTGTATTGACTTGCTGCTGCAAAGGAGGATTTTATGGCCAAGTATAAAAAAAAGCCGGAAAAAATGACTCCCCGGGAAAGAGCGCTTGAACGGCTGAAAATGGAAATAGCCGAAGAACTGGGACTGGGCGGCAAAGTCAGGGAAAAGGGGTGGGAAAATCTTACCGCCCGGGAAACAGGGAGAATAGGCGGTCTCATGTCCAGGCGCCTGCGGGAATTAAAAACGGAAAGGTAATCCATCTCAGACATAATAACATGGGTTTGTAGGTTTGTCAAACATGTTGGACACAGTACAGTTTTAAAAACTCTAGCGGAGATAGGTAGCCGAGAGGACGCATCGGGATATTGTTTGAACGGCGGTTATAGGGTTTGAGCTGGGCCTGGAAGTCAGCCAGTGAGTAAAATGTGTGGGTGCTGTAGAAGCGTTTCATGTCTTCACGGTGGCTGCGCTCTAC
>JAAYLG010000205.1 GCA_012522075.1 Bacillota bacterium | reverse complement strand
CCATTGGAGCCGCCTATCCTTATTTGGATGCATAGCGGTTGCTTGTGGAAAAACAAAGAGTCTTGCCATCCCCTTATTGACGGTAGAGAGTAGCATGTGATACACTGAAAGAGAACGTATGTTCTCTTTTTCTTTTGCCAAAGAGGTGATATTGTGTCCGGAATGCAACAATTGCTGGCCAAATGGCGGGCGGATGCCCGTTTTGCTGCAAATGTGGTTCGCTGGGAAGAAATGCCCGCAGAATCGGGAACTTATGCAGATTTTCCCCCCTTTTTGCACCGGTCTCTCTGTGAAGGACTGCGACGACGGGGCATAAATCGTCTTTACAGTCATCAGGCCGAAGCGCTGGCGGCATTGAACGCGGGGCAGCACGTGGTGGTGGTGACGCCTACCGCCTCCGGAAAAACCTTGTGCTACAATCTGCCGGTACTTAATGCCATCCTGGCAAATCCGGAGACGCGTGCCCTTTATCTTTTTCCGGCCAAAGCGCTTTCCCAGGACCAGGTGGCTGAACTGCGTGAACTGGCAGGCCATGCCGGTCTGGAGGTGGGCGCTTATACATATGACGGTGATACGGAGCCCGGGCTGCGGCAGAGAGTACGTCTGCATGGTTCCATAGTTGTGACCAACCCGGACATGCTGCATGCCGCCATTCTCCCGCACCATACAAAATGGATCCAACTTTTTCAGAACCTGAAATATATTGTCATAGATGAAATGCATCAATACAGGGGAGTTTTTGGCAGCCACTTTGCCAATGTCCTGCGCCGCCTGAAAAGAATCTGCCGTTTTTACGGTTCAAACCCGCTTTTTATTCTCTGTTCAGCCACCATTGCCAACCCGGGGGAGCTGGCCTGCAACCTTTTGGAGGAGCCTGTAGTGGTGATCGACAAGAACGGAGCTCCCAGGGCGAAAAAGCATTTCCTGGTTTACAACCCGCCACTTGTCAACAAGGAACTGGGAATACGGCAGAGTACCATGCTTGCGGCCAGGTTTTTTGCCGGCGAATTGCTTCGCCACCAGGTCCAGACGATTATTTTTACCCGCAGCAGGATTGGCGTGGAAGTAATATTAACCTACCTGCAGCAGGATGCCGCCAAAAAACTGCCGGGGGTTGACAGCGGTATCAGGGGATACCGTGGCGGGTATTTGCCCCGGGAGCGGCGTGCCATTGAAGCGGGGCTGCGCAGCGGTGAAATCCGTGCCGTCGTCAGCACCAACGCCCTGGAACTGGGGATTGATATCGGCCAACTGGATGCCTGTATCATGACAGGCTACCCCGGCAGTATTGCCGCCACCTGGCAGCAGGCCGGGCGTTCCGGCAGGCGAAGCGGTGAATCCTTGGCTGTGCTTATTACCGGCAATGATCCTGTGAACCAGTTTTTGGCGGAAAACCCGGATTACCTGTTGCATTCTCCGCCTGAACGGGCGCTGATCAACCCGGACAACCTGGTCATTTTGACAAACCATGTCCGTTGTGCCGCTTTTGAACTGCCCTTTGCCAAAGGCGAGCTTTTTGGCCGCGCCCGGGTGGATGAAATTCTGGAATTTTTGGCTGAAGAGCAAGTGCTTTATGAAACGGGCGGGCGTTATCACTGGATGGAGGATGCTTACCCGGCGGAAGAAATCAGCCTGCGGAGTGCATCCGGGGAAAACGTTGTCATTATTGATATTTCAGGGCAGCAGCCCAGGGTAATCGGCGAGGTTGACCGCTTCAGCGCCCCCATGCTTGTTCATGAAGAAGCCATCTATATTCACGGCGGCGAGCAGTATCAGGTGGAGAAGCTGGATTTTGAGGGGAAAAAAGCATTCGTGCGCCGGACGGATGTCAATTATTATACGGATGCCAATTTGAGCGTGGATCTGAAAGTCCTTGATACATTTGAAACCGTGGAGGACGGTATTATCCGGGCCTGGGGCGAAGTGCGCCTGAATGCCCTGGTCTCCATGTTTAAAAAAATCCGTTTCCATACCCATGAAAACATCGGAGCAGGACCGGTTAACCTGCCGGAAACAGAAATGCATACTACTGCTTTTTGGCTTGCTTTTCCACAGGCTTTGCTGCACGGGATGAAACCGTCCGAGCTGCAGGCCGGTCTGTACGGCCTGGCCAATTTGTCCGCCCAGATTGCTTCCCTTTTTGTTATGGGCGACCCCAGGGACCTGCGGGCTGTTTGCCAGGTAAAAGCTCCTTTTACAGGGATGCCGACCATTTACCTGTATGACAATATCCCCGGAGGGGTAGGCTACAGCCGGGAAATCTTCCGGATTTACAAAGATATTTTTGCCGCTGCACGGCAAATTGTTGCCAATTGTCCCTGCGGCACCGGCTGCCCGTCATGTATAGGGCCGCAGCAGGGGACGGCTGAAAACGCCAAACGGCATACTTTGCACCTTTTGGAGGTTATCCTGCATGGGAACACTGCGCGACCGGCTGGAAAGAATGAGTGCTACAGGTGAAATAACAACAGGGAAAAGCGTCCGGCGCAGAGTGGAAGAAATTTGGGAGCAGCCGCTTTTCCCCGGAGAGGAGCAGGTGCGGCAGACGTTATACGGCAAATGCTACTTCCGGGAGATAGCTTTTCCTGCCGCTTACAGGCATGGCAGCGGGCCGCTGGCGGAACTTTTACTGTGCCGGGGTGGCGATCTAACCCTGCCGGCGGGAGACCCTGCCCTGGCTGCCTTTGTCCCGGCAGAGGCTTTGTTTGTAGATATTGAAACTACCGGCTTATCCGGCGGTACCGGTACCCTTGTGATCCTGATTGGCATGTGCTGGTACCGGGAGGGGAAGTTTTTTGTGCGGCAATATTTTTTATCCGACCCTGCCCGGGAAAAGGCAATGCTGGCCCACGCGGGTGAAATGCTGGAGCGCTTTTCCGGTCTTGTGACTTTTAACGGCAGGACTTTTGACCTGCCTTTGATTCGGACACGGCAAATTCTTGCCGGCCTGCCCCAGGCCGCACCGGAGAATCACCTGGATTTACTGCGTTGTGCACGCCGCTTGTGGAAAGGGCGCCTGGACTCCTGCAGCCTGAAATCCCTGGAGGAAAAGGTGCTGGAACTTTGGCGCACAGACGATATTCCCGGGGCCGAAATCCCGGAGCTCTATTTCAACTTCCTGCGCAGGGGAGAAACGGAGCGGCTGCGCGCCGTGTTTGAGCATAATGTCATGGATCTCCTTTCCATGGTCAGGCTCTTGGCCGTGGTGGCACAAGCAGCTGCAGGCAGCCCGCCCCACCCGGCGGATAATTTTGCCTTGGGCAGGCTTTATGCCGGGCAGGGAGCATGGGAAAAAGCAATTGAGTGTTACAGGAAGGCCGCCGCGTGCGGCAACCTGCAGGTGGCTGCCAAAGCGCTGCTGCATCTGTCTTTGCTTTATAAAAGGCAGGGGAGGTGGCCGGAAGCCGCCGGCATCTGGGCGCAAATGGTGCGTGCAGGCTGGGGCGGCCCCTTTCCTCTCCTGGAGTTGGCCAAGTACTATGAACACCGGGAGAAAAATTACCGTGCCGCCTTGGCCATGACAGAGTACCTGCTGTGCATGCGTTCCCGGCCGGGACAATTTGCCGGGCAGCTGCACCCGGCGGCATTGCTTTATCGCCGGGAACGGCTGCGGCGCAAAGCGGAGGGTAGCTCTCCCGGATGTAAATACTAATAGAAGAATAAAGCACTGCCGGAGGCAGCCTGCCGGAGGCAGTGTTTTTCTGCGGCCAAATGGAATTATAGATCCGAGGGTAAGTTGTAAAATTAATTGCCGCATATAACAAAAAAAATAGAGACTCATGGCACAACCTCTGATATGTTAAAGGTGACTAAACCACAACATAAAGGAGGCCATGCACATGAGTCAATCCCATTG
>JAAYLG010000204.1 GCA_012522075.1 Bacillota bacterium | reverse complement strand
TTCACTAGTTTTATGGCACTATTTTTAAAAAATTTTGTTTTTCAACCTTTTAAGAGGGTAACGGTAGATTTTGACGAATTTAATCATAAAATCGGCAGATAAAAGATGAACATCCGTGTCGAAAAAACAGCTATCCGGCCTGATAGGTGTTTGTATAAAGCGCTCTATACATTAAGGAGGTAATACCTTGCCTACAATTCTAGCTGTTTCGTCCAGCCCCCGCCGCAACGGCAACAGCGAACTGCTGCTGCAATCGTTTACCAGGGGCTTGGCAGAAGAGGGTTGCGAAAGCAACACCATCCGGCTCAACAGTCTAAAAATTCGCCCTTGCCAGGCCTGTGACCGCTGTGCAGCGACCGGGGAATGTATTGTAAAGGATGACATGCAAGGCCTCTATCCGCAGGTTGCTTCTGCCAGCGCCCTGGTCATCGCCACACCCATTTATTTTGGATCGGTGTCCGCACAACTGAAACTGTTTATTGACCGCTTTCAATGCTGGTGGAATGCGAAATATGTACTCAACAGTCCTAAAGTGAGCCAAAACGAAAAAAGACCGGGCTTCTTTATTAGTGTCGGGGGATTAAAGAATGAAAAACACCATGCTAATGCCCTCGATGTGGTCAAGGTCTTTTTTCATATCATCAATTTCCATTACGACAATTGTCTTTGTTTCCAGGATATAGATCAAAAAGGGGCCATCAAATCTCACCCAGACGCGCTGGAAAAGGCTTATGAAGCAGGCCGGCGTTTCGCCAGGGAAAACCTCTTCAACGGCACAAGAGAATAAATAAATACAATAAAAGTATTAAAAAATAAAAGGAGGATTTAAAATGACTGCTCTTCACCAGATCTACAAGTGCAACGTGTGCGGGAATGTAGTGGCGGTGGTGCATGCCAGCCAAGGGCAGCTTGTTTGCTGCAATCAGCCCATGGAGTTGATGACTGAGAATACTGTAGACGCCTCAACAGAAAAGCACGTGCCAGTGGCAGAAGTGAAGGACGGCAAGGTGATCGTCAGTGTCGGCAGCGTTCTGCATCCCATGGAAGAAAGCCATTACATCGAATGGATTGAGCTTATTGAAGGCAACGAGAGCCGGAGAGTATTCTTAAAGCCGGGGGATGAACCGAAAGCCGTATTTGAATGCGCCGGGAAGGAGTTTAAAGTCCGGGAATACTGCAACCTGCACGGGCTCTGGAGCAGCTAAAAACAAGCCTTTTTGAGCGGAAAGGCGTGTTTATTTAAGGCAGCAAGGAGATGTAGAAGATGGATGCAACGGTAATGTACAAGATAACCTATGGCCTGTACATCATCGGGGCCAAGAAAGGCGATCGCATCAACGCGCAAATTGCCAATACCGTGGTCCAGATATCCAATGATCCGATCACGGTAGCGATTAGCATTAATAAGCAAAACCTGACGCACGATTATATCTTGTCCGGGGGGTATTTTACCGTATCCATCCTGGACCAGAATGCCCCCCTTTCTCTCATCGGCCAGTTCGGTTTCAAGAGCGGCAGGGAAACAGACAAGTTCACCGGGGTGAACTACTCCACCACGGCCAATGGTTTGCCTTATATTACCGAGCATTCCCTGGCCTACATGGAGGCAAAGGTTATTGATCGGCTGGATGCCGGAACTCATACCATTTTCCTCGGCCAGGTAACGGCAGCGGAGAATTTAAAAGCAGGCGAACCGATGACTTACGCTTACTACCGACAGATCAAGAAGGGAGGCACTCCCCCGGCGGCACCCACTTATCAAGGCACTCAGAAAGAAGTAAAGGCAGAAAGGGCGGAAAAGGCGGATCAAAAAATGGACAAATATGTATGCAAGCTCTGCGGCTATGTCTATGACCCGGAGAAGGGAGATCCGGACAATAATATCGCCCCCGGCACCCCCTTTGCCGACCTGCCGGATGACTGGGTCTGCCCGGTCTGCGGGGTGGGCAAGGATCAGTTCGAAAAAGAAAGCTAGCCTTAAATATTTGGCATCTGTGAGAGTATAAAGAGAGCGGCAGTCATCAACCGGACGGATGATGACTGCCGTGCCGTATTCTCAAGACTAGTTGCACAAATCTTTATCTTTTAATGATTTCCCTTGTACTTCGCAATCTATACCATGGCGCAAAAATATTTCCTTGCACTCGCGAAGTTTTTCTTTGCTCTGAGTCGTAGCACCAGTTAGTTGATACTTCATACCCAACATTCTATACTTGTTCTCACCATAATTGTGATAGGGCAGCAGGTCAACATGCATCGT
>JAAYLG010000203.1 GCA_012522075.1 Bacillota bacterium | reverse complement strand
TGCTGGCTTTTTTACACTTTTGCCAAAGATTTTTTGCCCACGGCAATTATGAATTATAAATGAAAATGCAAACCAAGGATCGTCCAAGGTTTGCATTTCATAAGACTTTGTCTACAGTCTGAAACGCCGGGTTCCCGGCGTTTTCCCTTACCTGCTTTGGGGGGGATAGGGGGGCCACTCGGGGTTGAAATCCGGGCATTCCCCCAAAACCTCGTCACAATCGGGGGGCTCGGGGCAGAAACCATATGCAGGGATTGCCAGCTGGACCGTAGCCAACAGCTTGATCAGCGTGTATTTGCCAATGCAGGCAACGATAACTGTGCGCAATGTTTCATATTCCAGTTCCTCATGCTTCACAAAGGCCTGGAGGCACTCAAGGAAAGGAACATCACAGTAGAGATGGAGGCCAGGTTCACCCGCACGGGCCACATTAAAGATCTTCACTACAGTATTTTCTTCAGACAGCTTTTGGGTGGATCCGTCTTCAAAAATCAGCTTCACTTTCACCCGATAGGTAACGGTAACACGTACCCGGCCGGGGGAGACTACTTCACACAGCGGGCAATCTACAAGCTCAACTTTGTAACAAATAACATCAACCACCGGGTTTTCTGGGTCGGCACAGTAAACAAACTTAACCTCATCTACCTGGACATTTTTGCATTCATCATAAACTTTATCCACCAAAACACAAACAACTTCAGTCGGAGGCGGGCAACCGTAAACCGGATCACACTGTCCTATTGGCACATCTGCAATTGAATCTGGAGGAATAGTGAATTTGCCCTTCGTTCCGCCGGTCATTTTTTTCATGCTTTAAATGTAACCTCCTTTCTATGCTAAGTATGTATCGTGCATACTGCCTTCCCGCTCCATCAAGTTCAATGCTAATATATGCTCTCCTGGTAGAGAGTGTGCAGTAAATACGTAAACTTTTTTCTTCCTGTCATCTTAGCGGAACAGTGAGGATATATATCAGTAGGAAGGGGGAATAGTGATGAAATCCATATTGACTCTTCCGCTTGCAGCCGTGGCGGGAGATACGGCATATTTTTTGGAGTTAAAAAAGGACGGTTTGCTGCATATCTCCTGTGCTCAGGCAGCCGACCCGACGGAACAGGTTATCCTGACGGCAGAGTGCAACCGTTTTACCGCAGCGACAGACCGGGAGGGGAGGCTGCATGTTCTGACGGCCGGAGACGGACCGCGCCCGGTCTACTATTGCCTACAGGCGGGACAGGTGGAAACAATCCCGTTTCCGGCCCGGGCGGCGGAAACCTTTTTCCTGGCTTTTGGCAGCGGCGGACACGGCTATTATATTGGCCAAAATAAAGCAGGAATAACTCTTGCTGTCAACCATGACATGCAAAAATGGAGTTTTCACGATTATGAATTAGGCACATCCCTACTGCCGGCAGGTCTGGCTGTAGACAGCGCCAGTTATGCGCACCTCCTGCTTTGCGATGCGGCAGAAGGCAAACTGTTATACCAGACGGCCGATCCTAAGCAATACCGGTTAAGCTCTCCCCTGCAGCTTGCCACCGGTCTGCAGCTGCAAACCCCGCCTGTTCTGCTTTTTGATGCCGTGCAAAATATTCACCTGACCTGGATATCTGCAGCAGACGGGCAGTTGCACTATCGAGTCAGGCTGGCCGGAGGCTGGCCGGTGGGGGGCTGGCAGCAGGAATTTTCCCGCCCCCTCACGGAAAAAGCTGAACTGCTCGCCCTTACCGAGGCTTACCCTCATCCGCAGATCTGGGTAGTTACAGCCTCGGGCCATGCCCGCTGCTTTCATGCCGCAGGCACAGAAGAAGAAAAAGTTTGCCGGCTGTCACCCACATTATTGCTTTTGCGGAAAGCCAGGACCGGTGCCTGTGATATCTGTCTCTTTCGCCGCGAGGAAGGAATCCCGCTTTTGACACAATTGCTCATCGAAAAAAAGGAAGCACAAAGCTCGGCTGCAAAAGCGGCCGAGGAAGAGGAAGATAATCCCTTCTTTTTGCACGCCCGGCGCCTGCTAACAGAGAAAAAACGCCTGGAACTGGAAATCAACAAGAAAGACGCTTCCCTGGCACAATTGCAGCGGATGTTGGAAATGTCACAGGAAAATGTAAGAAAACAGTCACGGCTTTTAAATGACAGACTGGAGGAGATCCAGGCAAAAATGGGAGAATTGCGGCAGAAAAACAGCCGACTGGAGGCAAAAATCCAGGAACTGCAAGACTGTCCCGACCGGCTGCAGCATGCGGAAAAAGCTTTACAAAAGGCGGAAAAAATCATCGCAGACTACAAGCAACAGATGACAGAGCTGCAGAATGAACTTACCCTCGCCAACCGGCGGGAAAAAGATTATCTGCGGCAGCTCGGAAAGCTGCAGGCGGAAATAGATGCAAAAAAAGGGCTATGGGAATCGTTTGCCGGCCTGTTCCAGAAAAAGCCATCTGTCAAGAAATAGTTAAGCTTCTGTGATAAAGGCTTAGAAAAAAAAGTGAGTTTTTCCTGGCAAGGCTGACGGCAGGGAATCCTTGCTTTTTCTGTTTGACCTTTGGACAAGTAGCTGGTAGGCTGAAAATGCCGATAAAAAACCGGAGGTTTGATAATGAAAAAAACATACCTTTCTCTGACAGCAGTTTTGCTTGCCGTTTTCTTCTTTGCAGGACAAGCCCTGGCGGCTACCGCTATTCCCCGCTGGCCCGAGCCGGCATGGTTTGCCCAGTTCGCCTCCCTGCCTCCCGTTCAGGAGGAAAAACCGGAAGAAGCGGCCGCGCAGGCGGAATTGACAGCAGCGGAACAGCATGTTTTTACCGCCATCAATCAGGAGCGGGCCAAACGCGGCCTTGCCCCCCTTGCCATTCATCCGGAATTGACACGGCTGGCCAGGTTGAAAAGCAAGGATATGGCGGAGAATAATTATTTTGCCCACCGTTCACCTACATATGGCAGTGCTTACGATATGATGCGCCGGGGAGGCATTCGCTACAGCTATGCCGGAGAAAACCTGGCCAAAACAACATCGGCTGCCAACGCGGTTTCTCTCTTCCTTAACAGCAGCGCACACCGCAGCACTCTGCTGAATCCGAAGTTTAACCATACCGGTGTGGGTATTTACCAGCTGGGCCGCCAGGTTTATGTTACACAATTATTTATAGGCAGCCGCTAAAGAATGCGCACGGACAGATCCCGTGCGCATTTTTTTTCACCCCTCTCTTTTACGGTTCATACACTATACCAGAAAGGGGTGAGAGCATGAAAATACTGCATATAAACCGTTTTTTTTATTCCGGACAAACAACTCATGTTTTTAGTCTGGTGCGGGAACAGCAAAGGCAAGGTTTTGCCGCCCGCCTGATTATGGATGGTAACCCCTCCTACCATGCCTTAAAAATATACCGGAAGACAATAGATGAGCTGGGAGCAAAAATTTATAAGCCGGGGGACTTACAGGCCATACAGCAGCAGTTAACACAGTGGCACCCCCGGCTGATCCACGCCCATTCTCTCGTCACGCTGCCCCTGGCTGCCGCCCTTGCCCGGCAAAAAAGAGCCCCCCTTGTTATTACCTGCCATGGTCTGGGTATTAATACCGCAGACTACCGCCCTTTCCTGCAGGAAGCGGCGGCAATTATCTGTATCTCCCGGCGTGTGGCCAACAGTATACGTGAATTCGAGGATAAAATTCATTTGATCCCCAATGGTGTCGATCTTACGGAATTTGCACCAAAAGAAAAAACAGAACCCATAAAAATCGCCCTCGTCGGCCGGATAGATCCCGGCAAGCAAAAAGCATATTACCATTTCTGCAAAGCCGTAGATTTGCTGGAAGGCGTGGAGTTTTATGTTGCCGCCAACCAGAAGCCGCCAAGCAAGACGGCACAATATCTGGGCTGGATCAGCGATGTGGCGTCCCTTCTGGCGGAAACAGATATTATGGCGGGAACAGGACGGGCCGTCATTGAAGGGCTCGCCTGCGGCAATGCCGTTATTATCCTGGGAAAAACCTGCCAGGGCATTCTCACACCGGAAAAAGTTTCCAGGCAGAAAGAGCTTGATCTCAGCGGCTTAGCCGGTAACGAGCCATGTTATAAAAATATTTTTTATGAACTGGCAAAACTGACACAGAACGAATTGTACCTACGACACCTGCAAAAATATGGCCGCAAATTGGCGGAAGAACATTTTGACATTGTCGCCATTGCCAGGAAAACCCTGCAAGTTTACGAGAGTGTCCTCTAGGTTGCTCTTTGTGGGCAGGATTACGGGTAAGTTGTAAAATTAATTGCCGAATATAACAAAAAAAATAGAGACTCATGGCACAACCTCTGATATGTTAAAGGTGACTAAACCACAACATAAAGGAGGCCATGCACATGAGTCAATCCCATTGTACCACGACTTCCCGCCGTTTTATACACATTACTGTGAAAGAACGCTACCAAATTGAAATTCTTCTCAAGGAGAAGAAGCGCCCCAGTGAGATAG
>JAAYLG010000202.1 GCA_012522075.1 Bacillota bacterium | reverse complement strand
AGACTATATAATTGGCCATTGACACTAGTGCTGATTTTTACTATATTATAAACAAGAATGCACTTCTTTAGCGAGCGCTATATTATTTGTAATGACAAAATATTCTAAACGATATCCTGGAAGGGTGGGTGTTTTAGCTTGGGACACCGTGAAATATGACGAACCGGTGCCGGAATACCGGCTGTGTATAACGTATTTAACGGCTGAAGGCAAAATTGGTGCCCAATACATATTGAGCAGGCGCTAAGATATTAGTAAAGTCGCAATATTCTGTACTTAAGAATTCTGCAAGGAGTGGGCTTCAGATGTGTGCGAGATATGGCAGACTGGTGTTTGAATTGCCGGCAGAATATAACGAGCTTGTTGTTTTGGGGAGCGATACCGGTTTTATAAAGTCTCCACAGGCGTATTTCAGGGGCGCCACTCAAATTCCCGGTGCAAATTTTAACATAGGTTTTCAGATTTTCGTCAAGCCCTTTTTCCTTGACCGGATTCCCCATCGCCATGATGTGGATGAGTATCTAATTTTTCTTGGCGGAATCTTTCCGAACCTTTTCGATTTTGATGCCGAAATTGAATTTACAATCGGCAAGATTGGTGTAGACGCGGAAGTATACTACATTACCAAGCCGACAGTAATCCGTATTCCCGCCGGCATTTATCATTGCCCGATCAATTTCAAAAGAGTAGACAAGCCGGTTTTCTTCCAGGCTGCGTTAATGCAGGATATGTTTAGTAGCATTTACGATACCGAGGATGGAGGCCAAAAAGAACTATGGTATAACGGCCCTCTCCCCTGCAGGATCAACTCTGACAAGAAATGCGACTGTTGTCGCAACTGTATTGAAAAAGACTGGAGGTAGCTTTTGAACAGCATTGTCTGGGCGTATAAAAATCATTGAAAGGGAGGAGAAGAATGTACGAGAAACTGGTGTTTACTTTGCCCAAGGAGTACAACGAGATCGTGGCTGAAGATGATGATCCCGGCTTTGTCATTAAACCCCAGGCATACTTCAGAGGGGCATCGCAAATTCCGGGGTCCAATTTTAATATCGGTTTTCAGATTTTCGTCAAGCCTTTTTTCCTTGACCGGATACCTCACCGCCACAACCAGGATGAATATCTTATTTTTTTAGGCGGCTCTTTTCCGGATGTTTTTGATTTTGACGCAGACATTGAATTTACGATTGGCAAGATTGGCGAAGATGCGGAAGTATTTCACATTACTAAACCGACAATAATTCGTATTCCCGCCGGCGTTTATCATTGTCCGCTCAACTTCAAAAGAGTAGATAAGCCCATCTTCTTCCAGGCGGCGCTCATGGAGCCAATGTTTAGCGGCATCTATGACACACCGGAAGGCCCCAAGGAGCTGCGGTATAACGGACCTATTCCTTGCAAATATGACGCCGGGAAAAAATGTGATGTCTGCGGGAAATGCCTTGAGGAAGACTGGAAAGTTTAGGTTTACCCGGGACCAACCATTTTGAATCATGAGCAGAGGTAGGTGTAAAATGGTAAGATTCATCATCAAACGACTACTGATGCTAATACCCGTCATGTTGGGCATCTCGTTGGTTGTGCTGATTCTCATTGACGTTACTCCCGGTGACCCGGCCAGAATGATGATTGGCGCTCAGGCTACGCAGGAACAGGTAGAGGCGCTGCGTGAAGAACTTGGCCTTAACGACCCGCTGCCGATACGGTATGGGCGTTTCATCTGGCAGCTTCTGCACGGAGATTTAGGCACTTCCTTGATGACAAAGCGTCCCGTGGCTACCGAGATGTGGGAGCGTTTCCCCTATACGCTGACACTGGTTGTCCTTGGCACCACGCTTTCAGTAATACTCGGCATCCCGATTGGCATTTATGCGGCAGTACACCAGCGTACCTGGAAAGACAACACGGCAATTTTTCTCTCCCTGATTTCAGTATCAATGCCAAGCTTTTGGTTTGCTTTATTGTTAATCAGGTTTTTCGGCGTATATCTCGGCTGGCTGCCAATTTCCGGAGTAGATGACTGGAAAGGCTGGGTCTTGCCTAGTGGCGCCATGGCCCTCGGCTTAACTGCATTAATAGCAAGACAAATGCGGTCAGACATGCTTGAGGTTTTACGGCAGGACTATATAACGACTGCAAGGGCAAAAGGGCTAACCGAAGGCAGGGTGGTCTACCGCCACGCGCTGAAAAATGCAATGATCCCTGTAATCATGGTTATTGGCGGCATTTTTGGCGTCATGCTTGGCGGTTCGCTTATTACCGAGGTTATCTATTCAATACCGGGTCTTGGGCAGTATATTATGACAGGACTTTACAACCGGGATTACCCCGTTATCCAGAGCGGCGTCCTCATTGTATCGGCACTGTTCGCGGTAATCATTCTTATTGTGGATGTGATATTTGCTCTGGTAGACCCAAGAATACGCTCGCAGTACACCAGAAAAGAAAAAAGAAAGGCGGGACGGCAGCTTGCGAAAGAAACGAAAACAGTCGAGACTTCTTGAAGTTTGGCATCAGCTTAAAAAAAATAAAGTGGCCGTTGTTGCTCTCTTTGTGCTTGTTCTGCTGTTTCTGGTGGCCATCTTTGCACCCTACCTGGCCCCCCATCCATATGAAAAGCAAAATTCAAAGCTGGCAAACGCCGGTCCGAGTAGAGAGCATCCACTTGGCAATGACAGGCTCGGGCGCGATATTTTAAGCCGCCTGATCTACGGCACACGGCAGTCGCTGCAAATGGGCATCGTCTCCGTGGCCATTGCCGCCGCTATTGGCATCTTGCTTGGCTCTGTGGCGGGGTATTACGGCGGCTGGGTAGACAACTTGAGTATGCGCCTGCTTGATATTTATCAGGCTGTACCCATGTTTCTGCTAAGCGTATCACTGGCGGCAATTCTCGGTCCAAGCTTGCGCAATGCAATCATTGCGCTGGGCATTGGTACGGTACCGGGTTATGCACGGATTATGCGGGCGTCAGTCTTGACGGTGCGGGAAAAAGAATACGTGGAGGCTGCCAGGGCAATTAATGCAAGCGATATCCGGATTATTTTCAAGTATATCATACCAAACTCAATTGGGCCGCTGATTGTGCAAATTACCATGGGCGTCGGCTCCTGCATACTGGCCGGTTCCGCACTTAGTTTTATTGGCCTTGGTGTACAGCCGCCGGTTCCCGAGTGGGGTGCAATGATTTCCGATGCAAGGAGAGTGATGCGTGAGCACCCGACACATGCACTGTACCCTGGCCTTTGTGTAATGATCAGTGTTCTAGCCTGCAATCTACTTGGAGACGGGCTGCGGGATGCCTTAGACCCGCGCCTGAAAAATTGAGGTGGCCACATGGACGAAAAACTGCTTGAAATACGCAATCTTGCGGTCGAATACCATACTGACGAGGCTGTGGTTTATGCCGTAAACAATGTTAATCTTACGGTGAAAAAAGGCGAGACGATCGGTCTGGTCGGTGAAACGGGTGCAGGAAAAACTACAATTGCGCGCAGCATTCTCCGGATTTTACCGCCGCCAACGGCAAGGATAGTCTCGGGCGAAATCCTTTTCAACAGCACCGACTTGTTAAAGCTTTCCGAAAAGGAGATGCAAAAAGTCCGCGGCAATAAGATTGCCATGATCTTCCAGGACCCAATGACGGCACTTAATCCCATTGAAACAGTGGGTTTTCAAATAGCGGAGGCAATTCAGCGGCACAATAAAATAACGCATTTTGAAGCCGAAAAACGGGCGTGCGATATGCTGGAGATGGTCGGCATACCGATGGAGAGATACAGTGAATACCCGCACCAGTTTTCCGGCGGCATGAAACAGCGTGTTGTGATTGCCATGGCACTGTCCTGCAACCCGGAACTGCTTTTGGCCGATGAGCCTACAACTGCACTGGACGTTACTATCCAGGCACAGGTGCTGGATATGATGGAATCGCTGAAAAAGCGTCTCGGCACATCTGTTGTCCTTATCACACATGACCTTGGTGTTGTCGCCGATACTTGCGATTCCGTTGCCGTGGTCTATGCCGGCGAGATCGTGGAGCGCGGCACCGTGGAACACATTTTTGATTTCGCAGCCCATCCTTATACCCTGGGTCTGTTTGGCTCATTGCCACAACTTGATTCCAAAGAGCGTCGCCTCAAGCCGATCAAAGGGATGATGCCGGATCCGACAAACTTACCGCCGGGCTGCCGTTTTTACGAACGCTGTCCTGAAGCAATTAAAGAGTGTGCGGAAGCACCACCACCGGATGTGGAAGTTGCGCCCGGCCATACGGTCAAGTGCATCAGGGTTAAGGGGGATGCGGCATGACTCCTTTGCTTGAAGTACGCAACCTGAAAAAATATTTTAAGACACGTTATGGTTTACTCCACGCGGTAGACGACGTTAGCTTCACTCTGGACAGGGGCAAGACCCTGGGCGTTGTGGGCGAGTCAGGCTGCGGGAAGACAACACTAGGACGCACAGTATTGCATCTGACAGAGCCGACCGACGGGCAGATCTTTTTTGAGGGCAGGGACATTATGTACCCGAAGAAAAGAGAGTTGCGCAAATTACGGGAGAATATGCAAATTATTTTTCAAGACCCGTATTCTTCCCTTAACCCCCGTATGACTGTAAGTGAAGCCATTATGGAACCGCTGATTCTGCGTGGAGGCATGTCAAATGATGAGATGCTGGCCGAGACGCGCAAGCTGATGGATACGGTGGGTTTAGCCTCCCGGTTTGAAAACTCCTACCCGCACGAGCTTGACGGCGGCCGGCGCCAGCGTATCGGCATTGCGCGTGCTCTGGCGCTGAAACCGAAGTTTATTGTCTGCGACGAGCCTGTTTCTGCACTTGACGTATCCATTCAGGCACAGATCATAAACTTGATGCTTGACCTGCAGGAGGAGTTTGGCCTCACGTATATGTTTGTAACCCACGACCTGTCCGTCGTCAAATATATCTCGGATGAAATCATGGTAATGTATCTGGGGCAGGTGGTGGAAAAAGCACCGTCCGATGAACTGTTTGCAAACACTCTTCATCCTTATTCCAAGGCGCTGCTGTCGGCAATCCCGATCCCCAACATCCATAAAAAGAGGAAGCGCATACTGCTGCGCGGGGAGATAACATCGCCGGTTAATCCAAAACCAGGGTGCCGTTTTATGGCACGTTGCGATTATGCCAGGGAGGAATGTAATGAACCGCAAGTACTGGAAGAGAGTTCACCCGGGCATTTTGTCGCTTGCTGCCGCTATAAGGAAATTATGACCAGTTAGGAGGAAGAAGAAAGATGGCGAGAACAAAAAAAGCGCTGGTGCTGCTGCTTGCAGTTCTTCTGCTGCTGTTGCCGTTCGTGTCGTGTGCCGGCAGGAAAACCGACAACAGCAACGGCAACACCAACACCAACAACACCAATAGTGGCAATGTGGCAGAAGAACCTGACGATTCAGAAAGGACGCTTAGGATTCAGGCCATGCAGGACAGCGGTACACTTTATCCGCTGGGGGTCACAGGCGGTTTCGTAAGCCCGTTGTATGCTTTTTACGAGCCGCTGTACGATACCAGGGCAGACGGCTCACGCAGGTGGGTGCTTGCCACCGGACTTGAACGGATCACCGATCTCAACTATACACTAACCATTCGCGAGGGCATAACATTTTCAAACGGCAACCCGCTTACGGCCGAAGACGTTATGTTTTCCATGGAGCTCTGCAGAGATAACCCGCAATTTTCCCTGAACGTGAAAGTAGTTGACTTTGAGAAGACGAAAGTTATCGACGATTATACAATTGATCTTTGGTACACGGAGTACAACGCCTCGCAGGAGCCCGGTTTTGCTTCCATGTTTGTTTTGGACAAAGAGTCTTTCGATGAGGTGGCACTGTCCCGCAACCCCATTGGCACCGGTCCCTATGTAGTGACAGATTACGTGGTAAACAGCCATTTAAGAGTTAAAGCGCGCGATGATTACTGGGGAGAAAAACCCCGTATCAAGAACATTGAGTTTAGGATAATTAATGAAGACGCGCAGATTATAAATGCTCTGGAAACGGGCGCTCTAGATCTGTCGAGGGTCCCGATTTTGGAAGCAGATTACGTGGAATCGCTCGGCTACAATATTCGCATCTCAAATGGCCGTTACAACTATGTTACCTTGTTCAGCATGCTGCCGGACAGCCCGCTTGGGTCGAAAGAAGCACGTTGGGCGGTTTGCCATGCCATTGACCGTGAGGCTATAATTGATTTTGTTTATGAAGGCAAGTCTACAATCACTGATTATCCGGCTTCTCACTTCCTTGCGGATTTCGAGCCCCGTTTCCGCAATCTGCATGAGACATACTCGATCGGTTACAATCCTGAAAGAGCAAGGGAGCTTGCCGAGCAGTCGGGCCTTGTGGGCAAAAAGCTGCGCATTATCAACAACGGTTCTTCGGATGCAGTTACAATTTCGGAAATCCTCCAGGAGAATTTGCTTGCAATCGGTGTAGAATCGGAAATCATCAACTTCGACCAGGCGACATATTTCGGTACAATGATGGATGCCAACAACTTCGAAATTGCTATCTTTACACCGTCCGCCCCCAGTATGCTGGCAGTAGATATCCTGGCCATGTACCTGACATTCATCCCGCTTGGCTGGACCGGACCTGAACGTGACCACTACGGACAGCTTAGCATGGGTGCTTTAACTACTTACGACCCGGCCAGCCGTCAGGAACAGTTGTTTGAAGTAATCAAATATTTTGTAGATTTCTGCCCGTGGTACGGACTGTGCGAGGTCGTTTCAACCCTGGCCATAGCGCCTGATCTCAAGGGTGTTGAATACATGATTGCCGGCAGTATCTACTACCAGGATATGTACTGGGAATGAGGCCTGTCGGGCAAATGGATGCGTATTCTAAAGCATCCCTGTAATGCGGGCATCTTCCAAAGCAGAATGCTTTGTTCAAATGAAATGCATTTGGCGAATACGACCTCCTTTGGAGGGTTTGGTTGTAGGGAACTATCGTATTCGACCAAATGCTTTTCTTTTTCCTGCCTCACACCAGGACCTCTTTTCCATCCCACCCCAGCCCAAATGTTTTAATTGCGAATTTCCGAAAGCTCCTCTCAAAATTGAGGCGCTTTTTGTTAAACGGGAAAAAGACGCGCACGGCATGGGTAGAGCAGGGAAAAAGAACAGGTTGATTAACCGTAGGGTGCGTATTATAATGTATAGTAGTGTTTTACAGAACTGGTTGGAGAACCAGAAATTTTTTTGTAGAATGGTAGAACGGGAGGAAGCAGCATGCCAATTACAGAATTGCTGGCGCGTAATGCACGGTTGTACGGTCAGGAAAAATGTCTGACTGAAATTAACATGGACCTTCAGGAAAAACATAATGTAACTTGGCTTGAGTATGAACTGATTGAGAACAGTCCTGCCGGAGAATACCGCAGGGATATGACTTGGAGGGTATTTGACGAAAAAGCAAACCGCCTGGCCAACCTGCTGATAAAAAGAGGCATTAAAAAAGGGGACAAAGTGGCAATCCTGCTTATGAACTGTTTGGAGTGGCTGCCAATTTATTTTGGCATATTAAAGGCAGGAGCCGTAGCCGTCCCTTTAAATTTCCGCTATACGGCAGAAGAAATTAAGTATTGTCTGGATTTATCCGACGCAAAAGTTTTGCTTTTCGGCCCTGAATTTATCAGCCGGATTGAGACAATTTATCATGATCTTTCCAAAATAAAAGCGCTTTTTTATGCTGGAGAAAACAGGCCGTCTTTTGCTGAAAGCTATGACCGCCTGGCGGCAAACTGCAGTTCTGAAGCACCCGGGGTAGAGCTTACTGATGAAGATGATGCGGCTATCTATTTCTCCTCGGGCACAACGGGCTTTCCCAAGGCAATCCTGCATACTCACAGAAGTTTGCTGTCAGCCTGCTATACGGAACAGAAGCACCATGGACAAACGCGTGAAGATAATTTTTTATGCATCCCGCCGCTTTATCATACCGGCGCCAAAATGCATTGGTTCGGAAGCCTGCTCAGCGGCAGCAAAGCCGTTTTGCTGCGTGGAGTAAAGCCGGAATGGATTTTGAAAACAGTTTCAGAAGAGAAAATTACGATTGTCTGGCTTTTAGTCCCCTGGGCGCAGGATCTGCTGGACGCCATTGAAAGCGGTGCCGTGAAACTGGAAGATTACGACCTTTCCCAGTGGCGGCTGATGCATATCGGCGCGCAACCTGTTCCGCCCAGCCTGATTCACCGCTGGAAAAAGTATTTTCCCCACCATCTATACGATACCAATTATGGCTTAAGCGAGTCCTGCGGCCCCGGCTGTGTACATCTGGGTATAGAGAATATAGAAAAAGTCGGCGCCATTGGGGTCCCGGGATACGGTTGGGAAGCCAAAATCGTGGATGAAAAGTGGCAGCCCGTGCCGCAGGGACAGATAGGAGAATTGGCCGTGAAAGGGCCGGGTATCATGAAATGTTACTATAAAAACCCGGAAGCCACGGCAGCAGTGCTTAAAGACGGATGGCTGCTGACAGGCGATATGGCCTGTATGGATAAAGACGGTTTTATTTACCTGGTTGACCGCAAGAAAGACGTTATCATCAGCGGCGGAGAAAACATTTACCCGGTACAAATTGAAGACTTTTTGCGCGCCCACGATGCCGTCAAGGATGCGGCGGTAATCGGCCTTCCTGACAAACGCCTGGGAGAGATTGCCGCGGCGATTATCGAAGTAAAACCGGGTATGCGGTGTACTGAAGAAGATATCAGGCAATTCTGCAAAACGCTCCCACGTTATAAACGCCCGCGCAGGATTATTTTTGATCAAGTTCCCCGGAACCCTACCGGCAAAATTGAAAAACCGCGCTTGAGGGAAAAGTACGGAGCCGCCGGAATTGTAGCCATCCAGACGGAAAGACGCGTTGTTTCCTGAACGGATAGGAGCGGGAAATAATCAGGTCCTGTTAAGAGGAAGTGTTCTTAACAGGACCTTTGCGTTTACATCCGCTTATTTTTTATCACTGTGACTGTGTCTGGCAGCCACCAGGTTTACCAGATTGGCCAGGGGCATAGTCTGCAGCCAAACCTTCCCCGGGCCCCGCAGGGTAGCTAAAAACAAACCTTCGCCGCCGAAGAAAATATTGCGGAACCCTTTGACCATTTCTATATCAAAGCTGACAGTCGGTTCAAACATGGCAACATGTCCCGTATCTACTTTCAACACCTGGCCCGGTTCCAGGTCGTATTCAATTACCTTGCCGTCCAGCTCCACAAAAGCCAGGCCGGGTCCGGCCAGCTTCTGCATAACGAAGCCTTCACCGCCAAAAAAGCCTGTGCCAAGTTTTCGTTGAATAAATATTTCCAGCTTTACGCTTTCTTCTGCACACAGGAAAGCATCCTTCTGGCAGACGATGGACTGGCCCGCTTCAAGCCGGACGGGTTTTATTTCTCCGGGAAATGATGAGGCAAAAGCTATCATGCCTTCACCCTGCCGGCAGCTATAAAAAGTCATAAACATTGATTCGCCGGTGAAAGCCCTTTTCAGACCGCCGAGCAAGCCGCCTTCCATATTGGTATCCATTTTTATATTGCCTGACATCCAGGCCATTCCGCCCGACTGGGTGTAAACTGTCTCCCCGCCGGACAGGTAAACAATCACAACTGGCAAGGTATCGCCTTTTATTTCATAACGCAAAGTTGTTTCACTCCTTTTTTCGTATATATATTCTCCTTGCCGGGGCTTTTGCCTTTTTGGGGACAAAAAAATCCCCCGGAAAACATGCCAATGCCGCAGCAATCAGGGGACGGCCAGGCAATAAAGATAGGGGAATAAAGAAAGTTTTGCAGTACATTCGCAAATAAAAAGGGTTCGACTTTGGTTGGTTGTGATACCTAAGTCGGACCCTTTCCGGCGGGTATTATTCCTCTTCTTCCTCTTCGTCATATTCTTCAGTTCTTTTTGCTTTCGGCACACAAAGTACGTCGCAGGGGAAAATCAGATTGGGGTTTGTTATATGCGGGTTGGCATTGATTAATGCCTGCAGGGAGACGCCAAAGCGCTGGGCGATTAAAAACATGGTGTCGCCCGGGCGGACTGTATAGCGTCCCTGGAACCTGGGAGGACAGGAGGTCGGGACACGGCAGTCCTGTGCGCCCGGCACGCAAAGTACGTCGCAGGGGAAAATCAGATTGGGGTTTGTTATATGCGGGTTGGCACTGATTAATGCCTGCAGGGAGACGCCAAAGCGCCGGGCGATCAAGAACATGGTGTCGCCCGGCCGGACTGTATAGCGCCCCGAGAACCCGGGCGGACAGGACCTAGGCTGACGGCATGTTGCCTGGAGGGCCGTTAATTCGTCTGCTGAGGAAGCAACGGGCGGAGAGCAGTACAGGATTTGTTTTTGTGCCTCCAAGATTGCTTCCAGTGTTTTACCGTATACCCGCAGGCAAAAGCAATCATCTTTTTTATGTGTAAGCGGATATGACTGGTCCAGCATTTCTTCCTCCTCGCATTCACAGGGATCAAGGCCTGCGCCGGCCACTTCTTTTTCCTCTGCTTCCTGCTCTACATTTTGCTCTTTCAGCAATTCGTCAGTCATATAACAACTACCTTTCTTTTTAAATATTGCTTGGCAAAAAGACAAACCGGTCTCTTTTTGCCGTCACCACATCATATTCATTTGCCGGGAAGAAGGTTCGAAAATCCGTGGATGATTTTGTGTTCTGCCAGCAGTGCGACTAAAATTTTTCCTCATTTCTGAGAAATGACATATACAAGCACAGCCAAAGATGTTATAGTATTGATAAAAATATTAAACTATACAATTTAAGTTGAGGATTGCTAGAATGGGCAAAACAAGTTTGCATCTGCTGCTGGTTTATCCTGATTTTACCAAAGGAGCTGCCTCCAAAATCAGCAGCGGCGGTTACTACAGCGAAGGGTTGGCTTCTATATCGGCAGTTGTAAAAGCGGCCGGATATAGAGTTTCTTTGTTTCATATCAACAGGGAATTCGACGAGCGGGAGTATAAAGCCGAACTGGATCGCTATGGTGATTGCGACTTAATCGGTTTTAGCTGCCGGACAACAATGTTTAATTATGTAAAAAAACTGGTCAAATGGACCAGGGCAGTCAGGCAAAAAGCTTTTCTTTTGGCCGGCGGGTATCATGCCATGTTGGCCCCCGATGACTTTATGACGATTGAGGAATTGGATGCTGTGTGCATAGGAGAAGGAGAATACCCTACCCTTGAGCTGCTAGATAAAATGGCCAAGGGGGAAAACTATTACAACATCAAGAGTTTTTATTTTAAGAAGGGGAAAGAAATTATTAAGAATCCTGTCAGGCCGTTAATTGAGAATCTGGACGAGCTGCCTTTACCTGACATTAATCTTTTTGATTATAAAAATTTGTCATCTACCAAAACGGATACTGCACTGATTATGTTAGGCAGGGGTTGCATCTATGCCTGCACTTACTGCGGCAACTCCCAATTTAGGAATATCTACCCGAATAAAGCTAAATACGCCCGCTTCAGGAGCCCGCAAAATTCAATTCAAGTAATCAAACAGGTCTTGACGGAATATCCCAATATCAAGTTTATCAGCTTCAGGGATGCCATTTTTAACATGTATCCCAACTGGTTTGATGAATTTATTGCTTTATATACAAAGGAAATAAAACTGCCTTTTACCTGCAACCTTCGTTTTGATATTGTTACTGAAGACACAGTGCGCCGAATAAAAGAAGCCGGCTGTTACACAATTGATATCGGCTTGGAATCAGGCAACCGGGAAATCAGGGAAAAATATTTACATCGCTTTACTTCTGTAGAGCAGATGATAAAATGTTCCCAGTGGTTTAAAAAATACAAGATAACGGTCCTAACTTACAATATTCTTGGTTTGCCTTACGAAAATTTGCATAAGGCCTTGGAAACGATTAAGTTAAATGCCATGTTAAAAAGTGACAAGATGATTCCCAATATTTTTTTCCCTTATCCCGGAACAAAGTTAAGAGAAATAGCTGAAGAAGCAGGTTTTTTGCGGGAAATATTGCCCAAAACAAAGGTATATCTCAAGCAGCCGCAATTCCCGGATCATCATGTTCTCTTTGCCGTCAGTTATTTTGTGTTTTTTGCCCGGCTGTACAGATGGTGTTTTCAAAAAGACACGAGATTTCGGAAAATGTTTGCCCGGGTTTTGGATTACATTTTTACCGGGCCGTTAACACCAAGAAGGATATTGGTATTTCTCTGCTCTATTAAAGAGGGCATGATGACTTACCTGAAGCACACTTTGATAAATTATATGCCGTCAGTAGTAGTTTATTTAAGAAAGAAAAAACACAGTCTAAAAATTGTGGCATAACGCTGCTCTACGGTGGCAGGCAAAAAAGGGGCACTAATGAAAAATGGTTTCATTACCGCCCCTTTTATGTTCCGCTGAATGCTTATTCCCGTTTGCCGTTTTTGTGCTGGTTAATGTTCTTATAGTTCTTAAGTAATGTCTTCGGTGCCATCTCAATAATCTTTTCCATTGTCCAAGCACCGTCCTCGTTGACCATACTGGCGGTGATTGTAGGGTAGGAGTAGAGTCCGATAAAGTTTCCCATGGTCATAAAAACTGAACCCGTGATCTGGGCAGCCTCGTCGGAGGCCAGATAGGCGATGAAAGAGGCAAACAATTCGGGTGGTGGAGTCTCGTCGTATGGAGCAAAAGGTTCGCCGGTTTTGGTGGCCCGTTCATCTTCGTCAACAACCTTGTCAAACAGTTCCATATCAATGGATGCCCTTGTCTTGGCGGCGGGGCAGAAGGCGTTGACTGTGATCCCGTCTTCGGCCAGTTCTTCCGCCAGCGCCCATGTCAGACCCACCGTGCCGGCATTGGCGGCGCAGTATTCGGACTGGCGGAGTCCGCCGCCTCCTGTCCAAGCGGGTGAAGCGCAGTTAATGATGCGGCCCCACTTGTTTTTCCTCATGTAAGGAACGGCGTGGCGGATAATATTAAAGTGCCCTTTAGGTTTGACGGCTGTTACTTTGTCCCACAGTTCAGGTGTAATTTTTTCAATCGGTGCAAAGCCAAATGCACCTGCGACGTTCACCACAATATCTACTGAACCGTAAATTTCCGCCGCCTTGTCCACAATTCTTTTAGCAACATAGAAATCAGTAATATCGCCAAAAACGGCTGACGCTTCGTAACCGGCCTCCCTGATGGCTTGTGCCGTGGTTTCAGCATCACCTTTATATTTCTCGATCTCTTCATGATACCATTTGAGCTGTTCAGGCGTCAGGCGTGCCAGCTTTGCCTCATCCAACTGATTGGCTACATTTTTTTTAACCGGTGCGCGGTTGTTGGTAACGACCTTTGCGCCTTCTTCAGCGAGTGCAATGGCAATTGCCCGCCCGATACCCTGTCCGGAACCGGTGACAAGTGCAACTTTTCCGCTTAAGCGATTACCCATCCAATGATACCTCCGTAATTTACTGATTAGACTTACTATATAAAACTATATAAAAACTGGAGCAATTATACAAGTGTATAATAAAGTTGCTTGTCCTGTTGGGGTTATAATACTTCATGCGTGAGAAGGTTTAAATTCTGCCGCCACAGTCGGATAAAGACAGAATAGCATGCTTTTGCTGCATTGCTTTGCCGTCTAGCAACGGAGTATAATGTTGTAAGAATCTGTGGAAAGGAAAAAAGGTGTTGTTCCGGGAAAGAAGTAAAAAAGTAAAAAACGAAAGGTCTACATTGTAGAAAAAGGGGTGTTGAAGCAATGTCTGCATTACCAATCATGAAGTATGCGGAATTTGTAGTAAAGATTGGAATAAACCTGCAAAAGGGGCAGACTTTGGTGATAACTTCTCCCCTGGAGTGCGCAGAATTCGCCAGGCAAATGGCCAAAGCCGCCTATCTGGCAGGCGCCTGGGATGTGGTCATGAATTGGGAAGACGAGAAATTCACAAAAATCCGCTTTTTATATGCACCTGACGAAGTTTTTACTGATTTTCCCCAGTGGAAAAAGGATTTTTACATATCTTATGCCAGAGCAGGTGCCGGGTTTGTGAACATTCATGCGCCGGACCCCGAATTATTGCAGGATGCAGACCCGCAGCGCATTGCCTTGGCACAAAAAACAACCAGTATCCACCTGCGGGAATACCGGGAAAGAACTATGAACAACCAGAATGCCTGGTGTGTCATTTCTGCCCCTACACAGGCCTGGGCTTGCAAAGTATTCCCGGGTGACGCAAGGGCGGTGGAAAAACTGTGGCGGGCCATTCTGCGCAGTGTCCGTGCTGACCAAGAGAATCCCGTATCGACCTGGGAAGAGCATAAGAAAAGGCTGTTGTACCGGGTTGAACTTTTAAACGCATACCGTTTTAAAAGTTTGTCATTCAGAAACAGCCTAGGTACCGACCTTGTAGTGGAACTGCCGGAGGGTCATATCTGGCAGGGCGGAAGTGAATTGACACAGGACGGCGTGGAGTTTTTTCCCAATATGCCGACAGAGGAAATATTCACCGTCCCCCATAGAAATGGTGTCTCAGGGATTGTTTTTAATTCCCGGCCGCTTGTTTACAATGGCAATATTATTGACGGCTTTTCCCTAATTTTAAAAGACGGCCGCATTGTTGACTACAGTGCCAAAGTTGGTGCGGCGCACCTGCAGCACCTTCTTGAAACAGATGAAGGTTCCCGGCACTTTGGTGAAGTGGCGCTTGTTCCCTACAACTCACCTATTTCACAGAGCAACATATTGTTTTACAATATGCTCTTTGATGAAAACGCATCCTGTCATTTTGCCATCGGCAAAGGGTATCCCGGTTGCCTGCAAAACGGAGGCGGCATGAACCAGGAGGAATTAAATGAAAAAGGGTGCAATGATTCTTTGCTCCATGTAGATTTTATGATCGGAACGGAGAACCTGCAAATTGTAGGTACAACCACCGACGGCAAACAAATTCAGGTATTTAAGCAGGGGAATTTTACCTTTTGACCGCAAACCCCGGGAGCATGGACTCCCGGGGTTTACTTCCCGGCTGCACCTGTCCTGTCCGGTGCGGCCTCTTGCCGTGCTGTCCGCTTTTTTGTTGCAACAAGCATTTACAGGCTGTTGACAATATGAAGCGGCCTTTGACTTGTGTCAACCCTTTTCATATTATCCCAGGTGGTGACAAAGGAACGGCGGAAGCTGCCGGCAGTGATGCCGGCGATATGCGGAGCAAGCGCATGCCGGCACAGTTGCAGACATAAACCCGGCTTTCTTTCAACGGCTGACACCGGTTGCATCCGGTGCCAGCTTTTTTCATATGGGGGCAAAATTGCCTTGTATAGAGCAAGACAGGATAACGGTGAATATAATAAAGGGCTCATTACATTCTGCTCGGGGGAGGACGGCATGAAATCAATTGTTTTTGCAGTGCTTACAGTTGCAACTGTTATTTTGACGCTCTTGCAAAAATGGTTTCACCTGCAAAAGATTAAAGCACGTGTTTTGTCACTGGGTGGAACAGTACTCCGGGTGGAGAAGAAAAAGATTGGGCCTTTTGTAGGAATTCGTAAAAGCCAAACGGTCTATAAATTCATTTATGAAGAAAAAGGCAGAATTTATGTCGGCTGGGTTAAATTTGGTGCTTTGCCGCATGCAGACTGGCTGCTGCAGTCCAAGGAAGAACAATATGAAGTTTTGGCAGGTAAGTTGTAAAATTAATTGCCGCATATAACAAAAAAAATAGAGACTCATGGCACAACCTCTGATATGTTAAAGGTGACTAAACCACAACATAAAGGAGGCCATGCACATGAGTCAATCCCATT
>JAAYLG010000201.1 GCA_012522075.1 Bacillota bacterium | reverse complement strand
GTTCATGCAGGATGAGGCACTCCTTTCGGTACTGTTTTGTTGTCGTAACTTAACAATAACCGAATTGTCCTCATCTTGCATTCTTTTTTTTAAAGCCTAGTGTCCAAGATCTATTGTAGTCCTACACCA
Organism: Bacillota bacterium; assembly: GCA_012522075.1. Taxonomy (GTDB): domain Bacteria; phylum Bacillota; class Dethiobacteria; order Dethiobacterales; family Dethiobacteraceae; genus DUUE01. Next base: position 23,250 of record JAAYLG010000201.1, on the reverse strand, counting down.
CCTAAAATACCCGGAGTTTTTTCTTGGTTGCCGCTATAATCCCGGGCGGCACATCCGGATAAACCAACAACCCCCGTCAAATGAAGGGGGTTGTTGTGTTCCGGCTGGTGCAACTATTCAGGTTCTACCTGCATACCGTAGATGTTTTCTGCTTCTATCGGCCGGCCGGTATACTCCAGTTCGGAGAGCGGCACTTTCATCCTGTGCTTTGTTCCGATAACGGAAACTTCCGCACTTGTTTCATTTACACTTTCAATCCAGACGGGCACGTCCTGATACTGAACTTCGATTTTTTCCGGAGCTTTCATTATTTGTTCCGCAGTTTGCCTATCCATTGAATCCCTCCTTACAGCTAGTATGCAACAATTACATGGCCTGATATGCGGAAAAGCTGCCTGCTGTGAAAAATTCTTTTTGGCAGGAATAAAGGATTTGTCCGGCGCCAAAGCGAAAAAGACTATAAAAATATTTGCGGCAAGAAGTGTTTGGCCTGTAGTGAGACAGTATGTTGCTGCCCTTGTCTACCGTCATGTTTGGCAGCAGAAATTATTAAGAAGGAGGGATGGTAAAATGAATAATCTTGAACAGGCACGTCTGGAAAGAATGCAAATCATGGATGATGTCAATAATAACCGCCAGCCCAAACGGGTACCTGTTTTAAGTGCATGCTCAACTTGGGCTTATTATTACAAAGGATACAAACCCTTGGACGGGCTTAACAATGATGAGGTGCTGGCGGAAGTGAGCCGGGCCATTTACACCGATTTTTATTGGGATGTGGTGGATATCGGGCCGGCAGTTTTCCACCATCCGGATCTTTATGAGGTTCTGGGGGGCGGCACGTTTACCTTTACCGAGGAAGGGCTGCACCAGACCCGGCCGGGAGCGGTTAATGTCATGGAGCCGGAAGAATACCCGGAACTGATTAAGGACCCTTACGGTTACATGCTTAAATATATTCTGCCCAGAAGATATGCACTTTTTGCCCCGGATGTTGATTTTAAGACAAAATACGAAGGTGTTTTAAAGGTATTTGCAGTCCGTGACCGAATAGCCAAGCAGATAAAAATGCATGATGATATTGCGGAGAAGGAATTCGGCCTATTTAATGCGGTTAACGGCATGGTTTTGGCTCCGGTTGACTTTATTTTGGACTATCTGCGTGATTTTAGCGGTGTAATGCAGGACATCAAGCGCCGCCCCGAAGCGGTCCGCGATGCGGGCATGGCTCTCATCCGGTACGCCTTGGACGGCGTGGCCAATGTTAAGCCTGAGGCGGGCAAGACGTTGCTAATGCCCATGCATTTGCCGACCTTCCTGAATCCGCGGGATTTTGAAAAAGTTTACTGGCCATCTTACAAGGCACTGGTGGATGCCTTGGTGGAGAGAGGACATATCGTCAAGTGTGCTTTTGAACGCAAATATGAGCACCTGTTCGACTTCCTGCAGGATTTGCCGAAAAATAAAACTGTAGGCATTATTGAGGATGACGATATCCGTCTGGTCAAAAAGAAACTGGGAGACAGAATGGCGATTCAGGGCGGTCTTTCCACCCAGACTCTTTATTATGCCAGCAAAGAAGAATGCCTTGACATTGTCAAGGGGCTGATTGACGACCTTGCCCCCGGAGGAGGTTACATTTTTGGGACCAATAAATCCATGATTCATGCTACGGACGGAAATCCGGAAAACCTGAAGGCCGTCAATGAGTTTGTCCGTGAGTACGGAGTTTACAAATAAGGAGGCATAAGCAGGTGGAAAAAAATAACAATCGTGAAGTTTTTGAAAAAATTGCTAAAGAAGTCTTGGGGGCAAAGACCCCTGAAGGAGTAGAAAAAGCCGTAAAAATGCTCATCAAGTCATTCATGTAGTCAGCCGGGGGCTTGCTTTAGCCTTTTTCCTTGGTGCCGGCAAGCAGGAAGAGCCATCAAAATCAGAATTGTATTATTAAAGAAAAGATTTTCCCACTACCCTAAATATTTACACAATTATCAGATAATGATATACTTTTAGTATGCAATGATTACGGCAGCCGGTTATTTATTACCGGCTGTCGTATCATCACAATAATCCATACCAAAAAAAGGAGGTATGTTTATGTTTGATGCGGAACAATTGAAACAGGCTGTTGGCGACCTGGATGAAGACAAGGTTATGGAGATCCTGCGCGAATTTGTTGCCACCAACCCGTCCCAGGAGGAGGCTCAACAGGCTGTGGCAGCCTGCCAGAGCGGTATGGCCATTGTCGGGGATTTGTTTGAAAAAGAGGAGTATTTTGTCGGTGACCTGATTTTTGCCGGGGAATTGCTTACCAATGCCATTGAGATTCTGAAACCGGTTTTAGGCACTGCCAGTTCGGCCAAAATTGGTAAAATTGTCCTGGGAACCGTGGCCGGTGACTTGCATGACATTGGCAAAAATATTTTCAAGAGCATGGCAGAGGCTGCCGGTTTTGAAGTATTTGACCTTGGCATTGACCAGCCGCCTGCCAATTTCGTCAATAAGGTAAGGGAAGTAAAGCCTGAGATTGTGGGAATGAGCGGTGTTTTAACATTGGCTTTGGAATCGATGAAAGATACTGTTGATGCGCTGAAAGAAGCGGGCCTGCGTGATAGTATTAAAATCATCATTGGCGGGAATCCTGTAACCAAGGAAGCATGTGAGCAGATAGGTGCTGATGCCTTTACAACCAATGCGGCTGAAGGTGTAAAAATATGCCAAGGGTGGGTGAAATAGAATGACTGATATCGCAGCATTGGCGCAGGAAAGAACACAAATTATTGCCGATGTTCTGGCAGGGCGTATTCCCAAAAGGGTGCCTGTGATTCCTGGCATTACTTATGAGTTTGCCGTTGAATATGCCGGTCTGGACCTGATGACTGCCACCTGGAACCCGGAGAATTTTGAACCTGTTTGTGACAAGGTGTGCCAGGATTTCTATGCGGATGTTTTCCCGGTTATCCACCTGCGTTTTCCGGCTCTCTACAAAACACTGGGAGCCAAAAACTGGGTCATGGGTTCTCAAGGATTCCTACAGCACCCGGAAGTTGTAGGTCTGCTTGAAGAAGAATATGATGAGTTTATTGAGAATCCTTATAACTGTATAATGGAGAAAGTATTGCCCAGGATTTATAAAAATTTGGACACAGATCCTCAGACACGTTCCATCGTGATGGCAAAAGCTTTCTATATTTTTAACGAGGAGTTCGGCAATATCGGTGCCACAGCCGCCAAGTTAAGCCAGAAATACGGCTACGGTACCGCCAACCTCTTTACCGCCGCACCGTCTGCGCCGTTTGACTTTGTTGCCGACCAGCTGCGCGGCTTCCGCAATATGATGCTGGACGTCCGCAGGATTCCGGATAAGGTTGAGGCCGCCGTCAAAGCAGCTACGCCTTTAATGATCAAGATGGGCTGGCCGGCGACTCCGCTGCCCAACGCAGCCGTCTTTATGCCGCTGCACATGGCTCCGTTCATGCGGGAGAAAGATTTTGCCCGTCTCTATTACCCCACATTCAAGGAGACTGTGGAAGCGTTTGCCAAGGCGGGCAGGCAGACACTGCTGTTTGTGGAAGTAGACTGGATGCGTTATCTTGACTACCTGTATGATCTGCCTGAAAACACCATTATGTGGTTTGAGTTCGGCGATCCCAAACTGGTCAAGGAAAAACTGGGTAAAAAACATATTCTCACCGGCTTCTATCCCGTTACGCTCCTGAAAACCGGCACCGTACAGCAGTGTATAGACAAGGCAAAAGAGATGCTCGATATTTTGGCTCCCGGCGGCAGGTATTATTTCAACTTTGACAAATCGCCGCTGACACTGGATACTGTTAAACCGGAGAATCTGAAAGCTGTGCTTGAGTATGTGGCACAGAATGCCAACTATTAAAAGGAGGGTCTGCGGTGATTGAATCCAAGTACTATAAAACATGGGAACAATATAAGGCAGAGCATCCTGAGATCAGCGAACGTGAAGAGAAGGCGATGGCCAAAAGGATGCAGACATATGAAGAAATGATGTACGGTTTTGTCATGTTTCTGCTGATCTAGTTCTGCTTCAAGCATAAAGGGCAGGAAACTGCACCACGGCAGGGCAGGCTGTGAAAGCCGCCCTGCCGTTGTTTGTTTCTTTCAACCAAAGGAGGAAGGAACCGGGCTGAGCGAGAATGTTATTACCTGTTCTGCAGTAGCAAGTAAAGAAGGGGAGATAAGATGGCGGAAAAGAAGGAAACCAGTCTGCGTGAGCTGCTTGCCGACTGTAATGGAGCCGTTGTGGCTTTTTCCGGCGGTGTGGACAGCACCTTCCTGGCAAAAGCGGCCCATGATGTCTTGGGAGAAAAAGTACTGATGGTCACAGCCACCTCACCCGCCCATCCTGAACATGAACTGCAGGCAGCGAAAAATATTGCCGCGCTTTATGGCTTTCCGCACGTCTACATCAGGACAAATGAACTGGAAAATGAGCTTTATTGCAGCAACCCGCCCGACCGCTGCTATTTTTGCAAACAGGAAATTGTCGGGAAGATGTGGAAAATTGCCCGGGAGCATGGCTTTGACTGTGTTTTTGACGGTGCCAATGTGGACGATACGGACGATTTCCGGCCCGGAGCCAGGGCGGCAAAGGAGCTGGGCGTAAGGAGCCCCCTGCAGGAAGCGGGGCTGACGAAAGCGGAGATCCGTTATCTGTCGCAGAAGTACGGCCTGCCTACCTGGAATAAACCTTCCTCTGCCTGCCTGGCAACCCGTATTCCTTACGGGGAACGCATTACGGCGGAAAAACTGGCCAAGGTGGGGGCGGCGGAAGCTTACCTGCGCACACTTGGCATCGGGCAACTCCGTGTCCGGCAGCATCAACAGTTGGCCCGCATAGAAGTACTGCCGGAAGACCTCCCCCTCATCCTGCAGCAGAGAGAGCAAATCACCGCCCGCCTGAAAGAGCTCGGCTATATTTATGTCACCGTGGATTTGCAGGGCTACCGGACCGGCAGCATGAATGAAATTTGTACCAAAGGTGTTGATTGACAGCCAAGTGTCTGAATGGTATATTGGAACTAGGTTAAATACATGTATAGCCAAGGCCATTTGCCGTATATTTACAGCAAAGCTTTGCATGATGTCTCTGAAAACGGAAAAACTTTAATACGAAAGGGCAAATCGCCTGCAGTAAAGATCAGGGAGATTATGCTTGTGAAGAGAGCGGCGGTGGCACCCGAAGAAGCAAAGGAGGGTCATTTATGATTATTATCGGGGAAAAAATAAATGGAACCATTCCCAAAGTCGGCAAAGCCATTGCTGAGAAAGATGAAGCTTTCATTCGGGATCTGGCCGTCAGGCAGGCTGAAGCCGGTGCACACTACATAGATGTCTGCGCCGGAACCGCACCTGAACTGGAGGAAGAAACATTAATTTGGCTGATGAATATTGTCCAGGATGCGGTAGATACGCCTCTCTGCATTGACAGCCCGAATGCAAGAATGATAGCGAATGTTTTCAAATATGCCAAAAAGCCCGGCATCATTAATTCCGTTTCCGAAGAGGGGGACAAGTGCGAAGTCATTTTCCCGCTGATTCAGGGAACTGAATGGGAAGTTATTGCCTTGACCTGTGACAACAGGGGAATCCCGTCCGATGTCCAAACCAGGGTCGAAATTGCCAAAAAAATTGTGGAGAAAGCGGCCAAGTATGACATTTCACCTGAGAAGATCCATATTGATCCGCTTGTCATGGCTTTGTCGGCAGACAACAACTCATTCTTAAATTTTGTGGAGACTCTCAAGCAAGTAAAAGCCATGTATCCAACGATCAAAGTTACATCCGGCCTGAGCAATATCTCTTTCAGTATGCCCTTGCGCAAGGAAATTAACCGTCACTTTTTTGCCCTTGCCATTTTTGCCGGCATGGATTCTGCCATCATGGATCCGCTGAACAGAGATATGATGACCACCTTGTTGGCTACGGAAGCGCTTCTGGGTCGTGACCGCTACTGCCGCAACTTCTCCAATGCTTACCGTAAAGGAAAAATTGGACCCAAACTGGAAGACAGAAAAAAATAAAGAAAAAGGAGACTGGACAATGTTGGATTACAATGCATTAACAAAAGCTGTCGGTGAACTGGATGAAGAAAAAGTACTACAGATGTTGAAAGACTTTATGGCGGCAAATCCCTCGGCAGAAGAAGCACAAAAAGCTGTTGCTGCCTGCCAAGCCGGGATGACCACCGTTGGCGATTTGTTTGAGCAGGGAGAATATTTTGTCGGCGACCTGATTTTTGCCGGTGAACTGCTGACCAATGCCATAGAGGTCCTGAAACCGGTTCTGGGCGGAGAAAGCACCTCCACCATCGGGACAATCGTCCTTGGTACAGTAGCAGGCGACCTGCACGATATCGGGAAAAACATTTTTAAGAGCATGGCGGAAGCTGCCGGCTTCAAGGTATATGATCTGGGGATAGACCAGCCTGCTGCCAACTTTGTGGCAAAAGTGAAAGAAGTTAAACCGGATATTGTCGGTATGAGCGGTGTGCTGACACTGGCCCTGGAAGCAATGAAAGATACTGTAGATGCACTAAAAGAAGCAGGTCTGCGCGACAGCGTAAAAGTAATCATCGGTGGGAACCCTGTCACTAAGGAAGCTTGTGAACAGATCGGTGCCGATGCCTTTACCACCAATGCGGCGGAGGGCGTAAAAATCTGCCAAGGATGGGTATAAGCGGCCGTCACGGCAAAACTGTTTGACAAGTATACTAGAGGGGTATATATTTATACTCAGCAGCATTTCCCCAAAAGATGTCGAAACCGCTTGCATGAAAAGACGCTCTGTGAATAAAGAGGATTTGTCGGATAGAAAGCCAAATAACAAGGGGCTGCAGTGTTTTTATGTAGCCCCTTTATTTGCCTGCTTTTCCGGCCGCGGAAAAGTTTAGAGCGGAGGAGTTTACATGACTGATAACGTGCAGATTAAGGAAGAAATTATTAATGCTGTAGCTGAACTGGATGAAGATAAAGTCATCCAACTGGCTGAAAAAGCATTACGTGAGGGCGTTATGCCCGAAGAGCTCTTGTCAACAGTAAATCAAGGCATGTTAATTGTTGGACAGCGATATGAAGAAAAAACTTATTTTATTGCCGATCTAATCATGGCAGGCGTCATTTTTAAAGAAGTCCTCGGTCTGAAGCGGATGCAGGAACTCTTTCACAGCAAAAATAAAAAGAAGATTGGTAAAATTGTTCTTGGTACCGTCTGCGGCGACCTTCACGATATCGGCAAAGATATTTTTCGCGGTTTTGCGGAGACTAATAAATTTGAAGTTATTGATATTGGTGTTGATGTGCCCAAAGAAGCATTTCTGAAAAAAATACAGGAACACAAGCCCGATATCCTTGGGATGAGCGGTATTTTAACTTATACTGTCGATACTATGAAAGAAGTGGTTGATGCTCTGAAAGAAGCAGGCCTGCGTGAGACGGTGAAAGTAATTGTGGGCGGCAGTCATTTAACCGCTTCAACGGCAGATTATATCGGCGCCGACGGCTTTGCGACTGATGCATATGAAGGCGTGAAGATCTGTTTGCGGTGGATGGAATCTGCACTTGAAGGGGGAGGATAAGATGGCGGTTCCTGTATATACACGGATTGTAGAGTCTATCAAAGAAAAAATCAGCAGCGGCGAACTGAAGCCCGGGGATGCCATTGATTCGGAAAACACGCTCTGTAAAGAGTTCGGTGCCAGCCGGATGACTGTCCGCAAAGGCCTGGCTATTTTGGCCCGGGACGGCTATATTTATTCCATCCCCGGCAAAGGGAATTTTGTTAAAAAACCTGATCTGACCAGGTATACTATTTATTATGACGAAATGAGCAATTCCATCAACAAGGTGGATAAAACGCAGCTACTGGAAGTAAGCATCATTATGCCCGATGAGAAACTGGCGGACAGCCTGCAGACTACCAGGCGCAAGAATCTGATTGCCATTAGAAGGTTGTTTTTTACCGACGGCAACCCGGTTGCCTATGATGTCAAATATTTACTCTACCACCGCGGTATGCCCATTGTAGAAAAAGAACTGCAATATGCCACATTTTCCGAAATACTCTCCAAGGCTACACCCGCCTTTACCCTGAAAAAAGAATTGACGATTTATGCGCAAATGCCTGATGATGACATCAAGTATTATTTAAATATTTACGACCAGCTGCCGCTTTTGGTGGTGGAACAAAAGCTTTTTGGCAAAGACAATAAGCCCATGGGCTTGGGCGTGACATACTACCGGAGCGATTATATCAAGTTGCAGGGTACTAATCAGTAGACCGGCACGCAGCATGCATACCGGCTATGCCAGCAGACAGAAGGGTGGTTTTAATGAGAAAACATACAGTCACATTTCCTGGAGGCCAGCGTTTAACGGTTGCTGCAGGAACGACGCTGAAAGAAATTATGAATGCTGCAGGGATCAATTTTGATTTCCCTTGCGGGGGCAGGGGGAGATGCGGCAAATGTAAAGTTCTAATAACTGCAGGGGCAGGCGAACCGACAGCCGAAGACAGGAAAGCTTTAAGCGCGGAGGAACTGGCGAAAGGAATCCGCCTGGCTTGTATGACAAAAGTGCAATCCGACCTGCAGGTCCAATTTCTTTCAGAAAAAAATATCCGTCACCAGATTCTGCTGTCAGGACTGGACAGAAAAGCCAGCGTGGAACCGCACCTGATCAAACGCTACGTTGAAGTGGATAAGGCCACGGTAGAAGATATGCGGACAGACTGGCAGCGGATAAAAGACGGCCTGGCCGCCCAGGGAAGTGACAGTAAAGCGGATACGGCCAGGGTTGTCGTGATCCGCAGCATCCCCGACCTGCTGCGCTCCGCACGGCATAGAATCACCGCCGTGATCTATAAAAATGAAATCCTGGGGCTGGAGCAGGACAACACGACGGAGAAAATGCTGGGCATCGCTTTTGATATCGGGACCACTACCATTGCCGGTTATTTAATGGATTTGTATACGGGGAAAGAACTGGCGGTAACGTCCACCCTCAACCCGCAAACACAGTTCGGGGCAGACGTAATTTCCCGCATTACCCACGTCAACACTCATCCAAACGGCCTGAAAGATTTGCACCGTGCGGTGACTGAAGCCGTTAACGATTTACTTGGCGAAGCTGTGAAACAGGCGGGAGTCAGCCGTCGGGATGTGTATGCGGCGGCGGTGGTGGGAAATACCTGCATGCATCATCTTTTTTTGGGCATCAATCCGCGCGATGTGGCTTTGGCACCCTATGTCCCCGTGATTGCAGAGCCCTTGGTGGTTGATCCCTGGGACGTGCGCCTGGACATGAACCCGGCGGGGAAAATTTTTGTACTGCCCAATATTGCCGGTTTTGTCGGTGCCGATACAGTTGGTGTGCTGCTTGCCACAGAATTGGATAAAAGTGAAGAGGTCAAGCTGGTTGTGGATATCGGGACAAACGGGGAAATGGCACTTGGCAATAAAGATCGTATTCTTGCCTGCTCCACGGCGGCGGGCCCCGCTTTTGAGGGCGCCCAGATCACCTGCGGTATGCGTGGCGCCAGCGGTGCCATAGATCATGTACATTTTACCGGCGACGTGAATTATTCCGTCATCGGCAATGTAGAACCGCTTGGCATCTGTGGCTCCGCGCTCCTTGACACTGTGGCGGGTTTGTTGGAAACAGGGCTGATTGACTCCCGCGGGCGCTTTAAAAAACCGGAGGATATCACACATCCTGCAGGGCGGAAGCTGGCAGATCGGCTGATTACTTATAACGGCAGCCCTGCTTTTCTCCTTGCCGGGGAAGCAGGTTCCTCTCCCATTGTGGTTACACAAAAGGATATCCGTGAGCTGAAGCTGGCAAAAGGCGCCATTGCCTCCGGGATCCGTATTCTCATCCGGAATTACGGCCTGAAAGTGGAAGATGTTACAGAAGTCCTGCTGGCCGGTGCATTCGGCAACTACCTGAACCCGCACAGTGCCTGTGCCATCGGTCTTATTCCGCCTGAACTGGAAGGCCGCATCAAAATGGTGGGCAATGCGGCCGGCGCTGGCTGCAAACTGGCCCTTCTTTCCGCCGGAGAATACAGGCGCGCAGCTGCCGTCGCCCGCAATGTGGAGTTTGTGGAATTGGGTTCAGACCCGGCGTTTATCAATACCTTTGCCAATTCAATGCTTTTTCCCGAGGCGGAATAAACGGTCGACAAGCTTTTGGCGGACGGAGAGGGCAACAGAGGAGTATTGAAATGGAGAACAGTCGTCCGGACTCACGCAGGATTGTGCAGATGCTGCTGGCAGGTGAAACCCGGCGTATTCCCAAAGGGGAGTTGTGTATAGACGAAGAAGTCATCAGGCAGCTGGTTCCTGCGGAAAAACCGGGTTTCGAACAGACGCTCTCTTTCCTGCAGCAAATGCAACTGGATATCTATACACTTTTGCCGTGCTATCCCGCGGTGCGAAAAGGAGAACTGCCCGGCAGAAAAGAGGTTGCCTGGCCCGATCTGCAGCGGTGGACAGCCGACTCTCCCTATTTTATCTTTGCTGTATTGGACGGAGCCTTTGAATGGGGGATGCGGCTTGTCGGGATGGAAAAATTTTTCGGTTTGCTGCGCTCCCCCGCAGCACTTGCCGACTTAACCGCGCAAGTGGAAAAATTCAACCTTTACCAGATTGATCTGCTGGCGGCGGAAGGTATAAACGGTATTATTCTGGCGGACGATATTGCCCACCAGCAAGGGCTGTTTGCCCGTCCGGAACTATTCCGGAAATACTTTATCCCGAGTCTTGCCCGCCAGGTGGAGGCAGTCCGCCGTTTCGACCTGCCGGTATTCTATCACTCGGACGGCAATTACCTGGCGGTGCTGCCGGATATTGTCGATGTCGGTTTTACCGGACTGCAGTGCCTGGAAAAAGGGGCGGGCATGCAGGTGGACGCAGTGCGCCGGTTGGCCGGAAGTTATATCTGCCTCTGGGGCCACCTTGAAATGCAAGATCTGGAAAGGGCAAACGACCCGCATTATCTGGTAGTGCTGCAGCAGGAAACTAAAGTTTTTGCACAGGGCGGTCCTTTCATCCTTGGGACAACAAGCGGCCTTTTTGTCGGGATGAAGCTGGAGAATTTACAGAAATTATATCACAGCTTCTGACAGGCGGGTGTCGTACCTTTTTTGGCAAGGGGATTCTAAAAAGGCCGAGTGGAAGCGGCAGGATTTCTTTTTCGGTGTGCCGAAAAAAAGCGTAGTGCCCAATAGATGAGGCCGTGCGCAAACTGCAGAGCAAGCACACAAAGGAGGCAAAAAAATGAAAGAATCGGTGGGAACCTCAACCTTTATGTATCCCTGTCCGCTGGTGGCAGTAGGTACATATGACGCCGCGGGGAAGCCTAATGTTATGACGGTAGCCTGGACCGGTGTGGTGAACGGCAACCCTGCCTGCATTTCCGTGTCTGTACGCAAAGAAACTTACAGCTACCAGGCATTGATGACACGTAAAGCTTTTACTGTCAATATTCCTTCGCAGGATTTGCTGAAAGAAATAGATTACATTGGTAAAACATCCGGGCGTGACACTGACAAATTTGCCGCCACCGGCCTTACGCCTGTGCGCTCCACGTTGGTTGATGCCCCGTATATCGAAGAATTTCCCGTTAACATTGAATGCCAAGTGATTAGAGTTGACGACCTGGGACTGCATACCATGTTTATCGGTGAAATCAAGGATGTTAAAGTCCGCTCCGATTGCCTTGATGAATCCCATATGCCAGTGACGGAAAAAATCAAGCCGGTTGCCTTCCTGCCCGGGGACGGTCATTACTATGCCCTTGGCAAGCGCCTGGAAGTCTAGGATCCGGGCTGGAACTACTATACGCCAAACTGCCACAAGCGTGCCTGCATTACCGGCACGCTTTTTGCTGTTAGGATTATGGTTTTCTTGTGTGCCGGAGTATCTTGCCGCGGTCTAAAAGCTGGAGCAATGTGTTTTTTATGTTAAGTTTTTTTTACCGAAGAGGATTAACCGGGAAACAGTCGAATTTTGTATTAAGTTGCTTTCACCTGAGAAGGGGTGCTTTCAATGATAAAGTTCCGCAATGTAACAAAAATTTACCCCGGCAGTAAACAACCTGCCTTGTCCGACCTGACGCTGGAAATTGATCAAGGAGAGTTTGTGTTTTTGGTTGGACCCAGCGGTACAGGAAAAAGTACCTTAATCAAATTGCTGTTTCGTGAACAGCTGGCTACCGGCGGCCAGATTTTTTTTCACGGTAGGGACATAGCCCGCCTTGATAAGAGGCAGCTTTTAAAGCATCGCCGTCAGATCGGCATGGTCTTTCAGGATTTTCGCCTGCTGAAACAAAAAACCGTTTTTGAAAATGTGGCTTTTGCCCTGGAAGTCTTGGGAAGGTCCACAAGAGAAATTAATTTTAAAGTGCCGCAGGTTTTAGAGATGGTTGGCCTGGCCGGCAAAGAAAAATCATTCCCTGCAGAGCTTTCGGGAGGAGAGCAGCAACGGGTCGGCGTGGCCCGGGCGCTTGTGAAAGACCCCATCCTTTTGCTTGCCGATGAACCGACAGGCAATTTGGACAGGGAAACATCTTGGCAGCTCATGGAGTTGTTTACCGATATTAACCGGAGCGGGACAACCGTGATTATTGCTACCCACGCCTGGGATGTGGTGGACAGGATGCAAAAACGTGTTCTTGCTCTGGAAAACGGCCGGCTGGTCCGGGATGAAAAACGGGGGAGTTATGCCAATGAATTTCAACTCATTTAAATACTGTCTGCGTCAGAGCTTTGTTTCCCTGCGGCGCAACTTCTGGCTGGCCGTGGCGACATCCTGTATTATTGCGGTTTCACTGGCTATCCTGGGCGGTTTTTTGCTGCTTGCGGTCAATGCCCGCCAGTTAATGGGCGATATTGGGACAAACGTGGAAATCTGTGTTTTCCTGTATGACAATGCCGAGATAGAGGCGCTGGAGGCGGAAATCGGCGCCTTGGAAGGAGTGGATAATGTCCGTTTTGTTTCCAAGCACGAAGGGCTGGCGGATTTTGCCCGTTCGCTGGGCGACGAGTCTCTGTTGGCCGGTCTTGAAGGCGATAACAACCCCCTGCCAAATGCCTTTCGTGTGCGTGCCTCGCATACCGAGGCAGTGCCGGCGCTGGCTGCAACCATCCGCACCCTGCCCGGGGTCGAGTTGGTGGAGTACGGTGCGGAACTGATCAGCCGCCTTGTTAAAATCACAGGCTGGCTCAACTCTCTCTTTGCGGGCATCAGTGCCCTCCTGGCCATAGGAGCCGTTTTCCTGGTTATTACCACTATCCGGTTGTCGGTGCTGGCGCGACAGGAAGAAATCGGCATTATGAAATACCTGGGCGCCAGTGACTGGTTTATCCGTTTCCCTTTTTTGCTGGAGGGGATGGCCATGGGCTGGCAGGGAACCCTGGCAGCTGTGGCTGCACTGTTAGCAGGCTACGGCAGGCTGGCCGACTATCTTAACCGGGATACACTGGCCTTTTTTATCCGGCCGGTAACAGCGGGAGAGCAGTTGCTTCCCATTTATATCGGTTTGGTGCTTTTGGGCACCCTGCTGGGTGGAATAGGCAGTGTCATTTCCATCAGAAAGTTTCTGCGGGTATAGGGGGGTAGAGCTTATGCGATGCTGCCGCTACCTGTGTATTGTTTTGCTGTTGGCAGTGCTGCTTGTTGCCGCCGGCGGCCTTGTTTCAGGCAGCCCCGAAGAAGCACAGCAAAAAGTAACGGAACTGGAACAGGTTTTAAAGCAACTGGAAGATAATGTCAAGAAGCGGGAAAAACGGATTAAAGAACTAAATGCGGAGATGGAAGCAGCCAAAAAGCGGCTGCAGGAAGCGGAAGAGGCACTGGCGGCAGCCGAGGAAGCATTGACGGAAAAGAATCTTGTTTTCGGTGAACGCGTCCGCAGTGCTTACATGAAAGGTGGCCTCTCTTATTTGGAAGTTATCCTGGCGGCTGATGATTTTGGCGATTTAATCTCCCGTATTGTTTACCTGTCCCGCATTTTGAAACGTGATGCAGTCATTATGGCAGGGCTGCGGGAAGAATATGCCGCCTGGCAGGAGAAGAGAACGGCGCTGCAGACGGAGAAGAAGAACCTGGAGGAAATGCAGTACCGCATGGAAGCGGAACGCAAAAACCTGCTGGCGGAAAAAGAACAGGTGAACAAGCTCCTGGCTGCGGCGAAGCAAGAACTGGAAGAAGAGTTGAAAAAAGTGCCGCAGGCGGAAAGGGCTCCCGTCTATGGCATCGTGATTGACAACCATGCAGCGGCGAGACCGCAGCATGGCCTTGCCCAAGCCTCCGTGGTGTATGAGTATGAGGTGGAAGGGCGCATCACCCGCTACCTGGCCCTTTATGCCGACTTTCCGGCCAAAGTGGGGCCTGTGCGCAGCGCCAGGCTGCATAACATTCAGCTGGGGCAGGAAAACAAGATCTGCTTTGTGCATGCAGGCGGTTCTTACGACAATATTGACGTGCTTGCCAAAATAGACATGAAGAGTGTCAATGCGTTGACATCAAACAGCAAAGCTTTTTACCGCGATGCAAAACGCAAGGCTCCCCACAATCTGTATGTCAATCTCAAGCAGCTTAATCTCATGTCCCCGTCTGAAACCGTAACATTGCGGCCTGCCTACCTGGACCGGGAAGGCCAAAAGGCTCCGTCTTTTTCCATTACTTACAGCAATACTTACAAAGTTAGTTTCACTTATGTGGAGAAAGAGGGCTATTACCTCCGCTACATTAACGGCAAACAGCATAAGGATGCCGACGGTACTGCCATTACGGCCAGAAATATCATTGTCCAGTATGTACCGTTTTACAACGACAGCCGCGGCCGGCCTACAGCCGATCTGATCGGGGAAGGGCCAATAGATTATTATTGTCAAGGACAGAAATTCCGCGGTGCTTGGCGCAAGGAAAGTGCGAGTTCCCCCACGCGCTTTTATTACCAGGACGGCCGGGAAATTGAACGTGTTTACGGGCAAACCTGGATACAGCTTGTCCGGAAGTAACAATGTACCCGCGAGGAGATTCGGGGAGATAAAATGCAAAAACGGCTAAGAAATGTCCTTGTCTGTACCTTTCTGACACTGATGCTGCTGTTTGTCCCCGGCTGCGTACAGGAAACGTTGTCCCGTCCTGAAGAGGTTGAGGAAGGGCGGCAGGAGCAGCAGGCGGACCTGGAAGCGGAAAAGCGGCGCCGTGAGGAAGAGGAACAAAGGCGCCGCGAGGAAGAGGAAAGGCTGGCCAGGGAGCGTGAACTGGAAGCTAGGCGGCAGCGGGAGGCGGCGTTAAGGGAGGAGCTGGGGCCGTTTTTTGTCAGCCTGCCCCCGCTGGATGCGGCGGACAACCCGCGAGTTAAAGCGAAAGCCATTTATCTGACGGGCTATACTGCGGCCAATGAAAAACGTTTTGCCGAGCTGCTGGAGCTGGTGGAGCAAACGGAATTAAATGCGATGGTTATTGACGTCAAAAATGATTCCGGTCTGGTAACTTATCACAGCGATCTGGAAATAGTCAGGGAGGTCAACTCCGGCAAGAATGCCGTGATTGACGATCTCGAGGCTCTCCTGGCCGAGCTGAAAAGGCGGGATATTTACCCTATTGCCAGGATTGTGGTTTTCCGTGATCCCCATTTGCCTGAAGTGAAGCCTGAGTGGGCTATTCAAAAACAAAACAGCGGCGGCCTCTGGCGCGATTACGGCGGTTTTGCCTGGGTCAACCCTTATGAGAAAAATGTCTGGGATTATAATATTGCCATTGCCAAAGAAGCTGCCCTGAAAGGTTTCAGGGAGATCCAGTTTGATTATGTCCGTTTTCCGGAAAATGCAAAGCGCGTGGACAGGGAAGCAGTCTTCCCCGGCAGTGACGGTCGGACAAAGGCGGATGCCATTGCCCAGTTTTTAGCATATGCCGGGAAACAACTGGCGGAATATAATGTCCATCTGGCTGCCGATGTTTTCGGTGTTATTGCCACCTCGGATGCGGATGCGGACAGTATCGGGCAGAGATGGGAAAAAATTTCCCCCTTGTGGATTATATCTGCCCCATGGTTTATCCAAGCCATTACAGTCCCGGTTATTTCGGTTTTCCCGTGCCTGATGCCAATCCCGGGGGGACTGTAAACCGGGCATTGCGTGATGCCATCAAGCGGAATGCCCCGCTTGCCGCACCGGCCATTATCCGTCCCTGGCTGCAAAGTTTTACCGCAACCTGGGTAAAAGGGCATATCGGTTACGGATCTGCCGAGATACGTGCCCAGATTGATGCGGCACTTGCCCTGGGGATTGATGAATTTATGCTCTGGAACGCGGCAAACAGATATGCCGCCGGCGGGCTCCTGACACCGGCTGAAGCGGCGGCCCACGAAGCGGCTCAGGCGGCGGCTCGGCAGGAAAAAGGCCTGGACAGCCTCAACCGGACGAAAACCGAAGCGCTCAGGGATTACCTGGAGGCGGTAAAAAAACAAAACCGGCAGGAACTTGCTCTCTGGCAGGCAGGTGCCTGGGAGCAGGGCGGCAGCGGACTGGCTGACTGGGTAAACAGTTGGACGAGCAGCCTTGCCGACTTCCGGATAGATGAGAGCAGAACAGGCGACGAAAATATTTTGGAGGCGGATATTATACTGCAACGGGAAGGCGATAGCTTCTCTTACAAAGAGTATTTTTCTGTAGTGACGGAAAACGGCCTCTGGAAAGTTAAACCGGCGGAGACTTTTTCCGCCGCCATGGCAGGACGGTTTGCCCGGGAATAACGCGACTGCTTTGGGTTTGGTATGAAAAAAGGCGGGACTGGATAAAGTAAAAGTTATCACCTTTTGCAGGCTTAGCAGGAATTGCAAACTTCGGGGCGAAAAAACTGGTGAGGTGAAAAAGTTGACAAACGCGGAGGCTACTTATGCTTTAAAAGCCAACCCGGGTCATGAGTTGACCAGGGAAGTGGGTGGACAAGTTTTTTACAGGTTTCCGATCCGCACTCATTTTGTGGAAGTCGGGGAAAACTATTTTGATTTAATTGAACGGTATGTCCTGCCCCATTATCAGGAGGGCGATATTCTTTCCATGGGGGAAAAAGTTATTGCCCTCTGCCAGCGCCGGGTAAAGTATAAAGCTGAAATGAAAGTAAGCCTTTTGGCCAGAGTTCTTTCCTTCTTTGCCATGAAAAACCCGGCAGGCCCCGCCATGGACAACGTGTATAAGATGCAGACCGCAATTGATCTCTGCGGCTGGTGGCGCGTTCTCCTAGCTGCAATTGTGTCGGCCATTGGCAAATTATTCGGCAAACGCGGACTTTTTTATCAAATCCTTGGTAATAATGTCCGGAATATAGACGGTTTTTGTGTCGTGGGCTGGGAATATTATGCCGATAAAGGCATTCTGGCGCCGGCCGAGCCTGGCCGTGTCTGCGATGAGATCAAGGCCAAATTCGGTATTGACTGCATGATTGTAGATGCCAACGATATTGACATTGAGATTTTGGGAAAAAATGCCGATAATCCCTATGAAGATAGTTTTTTAGCCGAGCTTATCAGGGACAACCCGGCAGGCCAAGGCCGTGAACAGACACCTTTCATCTTAATACGAAGAAAAGAGTAAAAAGAAAATATCTGTTAAAGCATCAAGGTGGACCGCTTGAAACGGCTTTATACTTGACACCTGATCGCTTTTGCGGTTTTTTTATTTCCGGGAATATTTTGCCCTGGTTGATGCCGGGTGCTGCTAGTTAAAATGCATAAAATTTCACAGGCAGTGACGGGATTTGGCAAAAGACCGGGCAGCCCGTCTTCATTGTCATTCCAAGGAAAGTGATGTATAATTTAAACAATAGAAAAAATTATGGCAGGTAGTTGCTGCTTGCATGTAAGATGGCAGTATAATGTGTTATGGGATTTAATTCACAGATTTAATCCTCCCTAACGGTAAAACACCGTCAAGGACAAACCGGCGGGGAGTAAAAAGGGGGAACAAAATGCTTAACACCACAAATTACTACGATGTCCTAGTGGTTGGCGGCGGTGTGGGCGGTGTGGCGGCCGCCATTACTGCTGCCAGAAAAGGAGCACGCACACTGCTTATCGACAGTGCCCAATGTTTGGGAGGATTGGCAACGAACGGTTATGTTACAGGCATTGCGGGCGTTGTTGAGGGTATCTGCAAAGAATGGTTAAAAAGACTGGAAGCAGACGGTGATGCCATAGACCGGCCCCATTTGCCGGTAATTGATCCGGACAAAGGGAAGCTAATGCTGGAACGAATGCTGGTTGAGACCGGGGGCCGTATCCTTTACGGGGTCATGGCCGTTGATGCGGTTGTCGAGGATAATACAATTAAAGGTGTAGTCTGCCATAGTAAAGCGGGCCGGTTTACCGTTTCTGCCGGGATTGTGATTGACGGGACGGGAGACGGCGATGTGGCCGCATATGCCGGTGCTCCATATGAAGTTGGCAGTCCCCATTATGCCGGCTTGAATATGTCCACCACACTGGCTTTCAGGATGGCCAATGTGGACCTTGTGACATATGGCAGGGCAAATGCGGAATGGCGGGAAAAGCAGGGCCGGGACAAAATTTCCGACAAGTTTGGACTGTTGCAGGAACTGGAGGAAGAAGCCGTTAGAAATGGGGACTTGCCTTTTGTTGTTTTCCCCACAGCACTGATTTATCAGATACCCAATACGGAAGCGCATGATGCGGATATTACAGTTATGACTACACACAGTTTTTATACCAGGAACCTGGATCCGGAAGATATCACAAGGCAGATAATTGAGCAGCACAACCAAATGCTATGGCTGGAAAAATTCTTCAGAAAATATGTACCCGGATTTGCACGATCAAGGATTACAGGTATTGCCAACATGCACGGTATACGTGATTCCAGGCGCATTATCGGTGAATACATCTTGACGGACGAGGATGTGGCGTGTGGGAGAAAATTTGCCGACGGCATTGCCAGATTCCCTGAATTTTTTGATACCCACCATCCAACCAGCCGTAGGTTAGGTTTTCTGCGCCATGTCCACCTTCCTGAACCACGGGAGGGGGCCGTTTGCAGGGAGCCGCAATGTTCAGAGGACATGCATGTTTTTGGGCGACCGGCAGGAGTGGAAGCGCGTGTTGATCCCAAAAACTACTGTGAAATACCCTACAGGTCTCTGGTGCCGCTGAAGATTGACAACCTGCTTGTAGTTGGCCGTTGTATCTCCTCGGAGTTTAATGCACAAGCCGCGGTACGTATCATTGCGCCTTCCATGGGTACAGGCCAGGCGGCCGGTATTGCTGCGGCTCTCTGCCTGGAGAAGGGAATCACGCCGCGGGAATTGGACGGGCGGCTGGTAAGGCAGGCAATGATTGCTGACGGAGTTCCACTTGATCAGGAACTGACGGGGCACTGGGCAAAAGTCCGGGAATTTGAAGGTGATTATGTGGTGCTAGCGGGTGATTTTATCGGTATCAGACAGCCTGACGGTAAAATTGTTACGGCAATGTAAACTATGACTAAAGGGGAGATGGTTTCATGATTGATTATGGCATTGCCGGCAAGGTCGCCATGGTTACCGGCGCCGGCAAAGGGATTGGGCGTGAGACGGCAATTCAGCTTGCCAAACAGGGTGCAGCCGTCGTACTTGTCGGTCGTACTGAAGGGCCCTTAAAAGAAGTAGAAAGTATAATTAGGCAAACAACAGATCAGGTGCTGTCCATCCGGTGCGATGTGGCTGTGGAAGCGGATGTTAAGCAAGCGGTGGAACAAGCCTTGCAGCGTTTTGGCAGGATAGATATCCTGGTCAATAATGCAGGGATTGAAGTTGACAGGGAACCGGGGCAGATGGGCGGCGACCTCCTCATGAACACCTCGCTGGAGCAGTATCATCGTGTCCTGGACACCAATCTGATCGGTCACTATAATTTCATGCGGGCCGTTATTCCCGAGATGCAGAAAAACCGGTTTGGCAGAATTGTCAATATCAGCTCGGTTACAGCTTTTAACGGCGGTGTGGGCAGTGCGGCTTATGTTGCTTCCAAAGCCGGTATTATTGCCCAGACAAAGAGTTTTGCTAGGGTATTTGGTCCTGACAATATAATTATCAATACAGTATGTCCCGGTATGATTGACACTCCCATGCATGAGTTAACACCAAAGGAAATGTTTGACATTGTGGCCAAAATGAATCCCCTGCGCAGGGTGGGGAAACCCATCGATGTGGCCAAGCTCATCCTGTTTTTGGTACAGGAAGAACTTTACATGACGGGAGAGACAATTTCCGTTGACGGCGGCGGGACAATGAGATAAAAATTGGCTTTGGCAGGAGGAAAGGAGGCAAATAAAGCATGAAATGTAGAGTTGCCGTTGTTGAACATATGGGGGGCCAGTTTACGGTTGAAGAAATGGAACTGGCCGAACCAAAAGAAAAAGAAGTCAGACTGAAAGTCATGACTTGCAGTATCTGTCACAGCGATATCCACGGGATCCGGGGCGAGCATGGCGCCTATGAAGGCTGTGCAACGGCAGGACATGAAATTGCCGGTATTGTAGACACCGTGGGGCCGGGGGTTACTTATGTTAAACCGGGTGACCGGGTTGTGTGCGCCATCATCAGGGCGGGCTGCGGCACCTGCGATCCCTGTATGCATGACAGAACATGGTTCTGTGAGAATATTCCTCCCCTGGAATTTCGCAAACCGGGACCCTATACAAGGGCCGACGGGAGGATACCTCTGCAAACGGCTTCCTCCGCCACAGGCTTTGCCGAATATTGCAACTGTCATGAAGCCACACTTTGCAAAATTGACGATGATATACCTTTCGCGGTGGCCTCGGTCATGTCATGCGGCTTTATTACCGGTTTCGGGGCCATTCTCAACCGCTGCCAGGTAAAGCCCGGGGAAAGTGTGGCAATTATCGGCTGCGGCGGCGTAGGTATTGCGGCGGTCCAGGGTGCAAGGCTTTCAGGTGCCTGCCCCATTATTGCCATTGATGTGCTGGACAATAAACTGGAACTGGCAAAAAAATGCGGCGCAACACATACAATCAATGCCGGCCGGACTGACGTAGTGGAACAGGTGCGTAAGATCAACAAGTACGGTGCCGATTATACCATTATTGCCGTTGCGGCACCAGGAATTAAACGCCAGGCCATGGATATAACTGCTCCCTGGGGAACTGTCTGCATTATAGGGCATGCCAGATTTGAGGACGAGTTTATGCACGATATTTCAGCCATGGAATTTTTACCCGGCAAAAAGTTTACCGGCAGTGTCATGGGTGCACTTAATTTCCGCCGGGACTTCCCCAAGGTTATGGAATTTTACAGGAACGGGCTGATTGATATTGAATGTATGATAACGCGCCGCTATACACTGGAGCAAATTAATGAAGCATTTTATGATGCGGAACACGGCGCTGTCAAAAATCTTATTGTGATCGGCGGAGAAGAGTAAACAGCCGCCGCATCAACTTGCTGCAAAACAGGCATTTTGCATGGTGCCTGTTTTTTTTGTGCTTGGCGGCAAAAAAGTAGTCCAAAAAAGCACCCTCTCCGTGCCGTCCAGGGCGCAGCTTCGGATCAACAGGAGAAAAAATAAGCTGCCATACGGCAACTTACTTATAGTCGGCAGGGAGGTGGATGCTGACCTTTGTTCCTTTCCCCCAGGTACTCTCCAGCTTGATCTGTCCGCCATGGTGCTGCACAATACGGTTGGCAAGTGTAAGACCCAGGCCCAGGCCGGTTTCCTTGGTGGTAAAAAAGGGACGGAAAACTTGGGCAAGATCTTCCTGCTTGATGCCTTTACCCGAATCACAAACGGTAATGCAGATTTCTCCCTTGATATTGCCATAAGCGGAGTTGACTGCAATGGTGCCCCCTTGAGGCAGCGCTTCCATGGCGTTGCGCAGAATATGCAGCAGCGCATGCTTGATCTGTGTGGCATCTGCCAGGCAGAGGGGCATATTCTTATCAAGGGAAGATTTAAAATGGATGTTGGAAAGAGATCCTGTATCTTGTGTCAGGCCGAGTAAATCTTCAATCATGTTGTTGATGTTGATAAATTGCAGGCCGTTCTCCCGGGGTTGGAAAAAAGACAGTAGCTCTGTGATGATCCTGTCAATCTGGTCAATTTCTTGCAATGCTGTTTTCAAGTAAGAAGTCACAGGTTTACCTTCCTGACTCAGTGCAAACTGGATATACCCCCTGGCTGTTGTCAGTGGATTGCGGATTTCATGGGCCGTACCCGCGGCAATTTGGCTAACTGTTGCCTGGATGGCCGCATTGCTTATTTCCTGTTGCAAGCGGCGCTCGCAGGTCAGATCCCGGCGCAACCAGATGGCCCCGCCTATCTGGCCGCGGGCGTTTTTCACTACAGTGACTGTATGGGAGAATACACCTCTTTTATTGGTATAAGGGCAGTAATATCTTTCCGTATCTTTAAATTCACGCTGTTGGTGCAGGGCAAGCAGCAGATAATGTTCATGGTCTGCCAAGTGGGGGAAAACCTGTTTAAGCGGCAGCCCGATTACATCTTTTGCTTTCTTGGCAAAATCATGCTCCGCCTGCCGGTTAAAAAGAGTGATGCGTTCCTCACGGTCAATGGCGATGATTGCGGTAGTTGTATTATTCAGGATAATGTCGGAATATTCTTGCCAGAACTTTTTTTCTACAGGAACGCACAAATCATGCTTTTCCATTACGATATTTTGCTGTGTCATCACTGCCAACCCTCCCGCCCGCGAAATCATTCGAACAATGATATAATAACAAAAAGCTGTTGAAAAATTTGCTGTAACCTGTCGGTTTAAAAAATTTTTTTCTTAATAAAAAGTTAAATCCATGTCGCATAACGCAAAACAAAAACCGCGGACAGGAAATGCCCGTGGCTTTTTGTCAAATGGTGGGGCTAACTGGGATCGAACCAGTGGCCTCCTGAATGTGAGTCAGGCGCTCTCCCCCTGAGCTATAGCCCCTTGTTATGGTGGACGTGAGGGGACTTGAACCCCTGGCCTCTTGAATGCGAACCAAGCGCTCTCCCAGCTGAGCTACACGCCCTTGTGCACTAAACATTGTAACGCAATCAACTGTAAAAATCAAGGGTGAAGAAAATGGCGGTAGTGTCAACTTTGTAGGACTACAATAGATCTTGGACACTAGGCTTTAAAAAAAAGAATGCAAGATGAGGACAATTCGGTTATTGTTAAGTTACGACAACAAAACAGTAC
>JAAYLG010000200.1 GCA_012522075.1 Bacillota bacterium | reverse complement strand
CCATAACGGATTTGCCGGCAGCTTTTGCCTACCTGCAGGCCATGCTGGGAGGCAGTCCCTGGGCCGATACACAGGCTTTTTACTTCCTCGGCAATTACGGCATCCAGCTGGCGGCGGCGCTTGTTTGCTGCCTGCCGCTTCGGCGCGTCGCCCGGGCTGTGCAGGCCGGCCCCCTCCGGCGCTTTTAGCTGCCCCTGGCGGGAGTGTTGTATGCCGTGCTGCTTTTTGTCACTACCGCCTACCTGGTGGACGCCACTTTTAATCCTTTTATGTATTTCCGTTTTTAGGAGGCCGCCGTGCATAGCTACAACAAGTTTTCCGCAATCCTTTTGGCCGCATTTCTTGCTTTTTTCGCCTGCCTGGGCCTGCTTTTGCCGGACGACACTTTTTCCGCGGCGGAAAGAAGACAGCTGGCGGAAAAACCTGTGCTGAGCGGGGCAAACCTTGTTTCCGGCCGCTTCGGAGAGGCGGCGGAGAAGTATCTTGCCGACCACTTTCCCCTGCGGGAGCTGTGGCTGCGCCTGAAGACGGCGGTGGAAAAGGCGTGCGGGAAAAAAGAACAGCATGATGTCTATTTCGGCCGGGACGGGTACCTTTTGCAGAAGGCAAACGGCGCGGACACTGAAATCCTGGCTGCCAACCTGGCGGCGCTGAATGAATTTGCCCGCGCAACGGAAGCAGAATGCTATTTCCTCCTGGCTCCCGTTTCCGTGCAGGTGTATGCAGACAAGCTGCCGCCCTATGCCCCAAACGAGCTTGGGGGTCTGCCGGCGGCGGTGAAAAAAGGCCTGGCGCGGGAGGTAACATTGATTGACCCGCTGCCGCTCTTTTTGGCCAAAAAGGAAGAAGGCTTGTTTTACCGCACGGACCACCACTGGACAACAAGGGGAGCCTACTATGCCTACGCGGCGGCCGGGGAGGCCCTGGGGTACCGGGGGCTTGCGCCGTCCGCCTTCCGCACGGAAGATGTTGCCACCGGCTTTTACGGGACCCTTGCGGCCAGAAGCGGCAGGCGGGATGTGCCGCCTGACGAAATTGAACTCTGGCTGCCCGCTGCAGCGCCCAAAGTTGAGGTGGAATATGTCCAGGCGGGGAAGGCGGCGGACAGCCTTTACGCCATGGATCGGCTGGAGACTTTTGACCAGTATGCCGTTTTTCTGGACGGGGACCACCCGCAGGTGGTAATCCGGACGGATGGCGTCCCCGGGCGCCGCCTGCTGGTGATGAAAGATTCTTTTGCCAACTCCCTGCTGCCTTTTCTGGCGCTGCACTTTGCCGAAATTCATGTCCTGGACCTGCGCTACTACCACCGCCCGGTCTCGGTTTACCTGCAGGAAAACAAGATTGCGGAAGTGCTTTTCCTTTACAACAGCCTCACCGTCACCGGCGAGCGGGTGCTGCAGAAACTGTCATAATACCGGTGTTTTACCCGCCGGCTTACCAGCTTTGTGCCGGGGCAGCAATTTAAAATTGCTGCCGCATAATGTTCAGCGGCCGGCCGAACTGGCCGAAAAGCTGTTTGTTTTTGCCCAT
Source organism: Bacillota bacterium (assembly GCA_012522075.1). Taxonomy (GTDB): domain Bacteria; phylum Bacillota; class Dethiobacteria; order Dethiobacterales; family Dethiobacteraceae; genus DUUE01. The sequence goes on along the minus strand of JAAYLG010000200.1, from coordinate 278 downwards.
CTCCAGGATGCGTTCATAAAGCCCGGGAGCCAGCCGCAGGATTGCGTTAATTTTGTCGGCCATTGTTTCCTTGTCTTTTGTCAGGAAGACAAATAAATCGCAGAGCATCTTGTTTTTCCACTGGATCATGCGGTCCGTGTCCGGGTTCCGTGTGCCGGGCTGGGGGGTACGCGGAATGTCAAAGCACAGCGAGACGCCGGTGCCGCTGATGCTGTATTCCTGCCTGTCGTAGCCTGCTTCTTCCAGGCCGCGGCTGAATCCGGCCAGCATCCGCCCGT
>JAAYLG010000199.1 GCA_012522075.1 Bacillota bacterium | reverse complement strand
TGGGATTGACTCATGTGCATGGCCTCCTTTATGTTGTGGTTTAGTCACCTTTAACATATCAGAGGTTGTGCCATGAGTCTCTATTTTTTTTGTTATATGCGGCAATTAATTTTACAACTTACCCAGCATTGGAGAAAAGCTTAAGATTTACCGGTCAACGGTAATTGTTGAGATCAAAAACGCCGTCTGCCGCAGTTATCTCGCCGATAGTTTTTCCGGAAACGACAGAGCGGGGAGCTGCTGTTACAATTTCCACCGTGCCGGAAAAGGTGTCGGCTTTCTTGCACAAACACCAGGTGTCTTCACCATAAAGTTTTGCCGCTGTGCGGTAGATTATCCATGCACCCTTCAGTTTTGTGCCGTGAAGTGTTAATTCAAGCCGCCCTGTGGAAAGCCATTTTTCGTGCAGATTACAGACTGTCCCGGCATTCTGTGGTTCATAACTCCCCCGGTCCCAGATAAGGACTTTGCCCGAGGCATAATCATTGCCGGGAATTATGCCTTCAAAATCCTTATACCTGAAATCATGATCCTCAACCCGGAAAGCAAGCCTTTTTTCTTTTGGGTTAATGCTTGGACCGTCGGGAAGTGCCCAGGAAACAAGAAGTCCGTCCATTTCCAGGCGAAAGTCCCAGTGCAGATACATCGCCTGGTGCTGCTGCACCACAAACAGTAGCTCTTTCTTATTGCGCAAAGCTTCACCCGCTTTACCTGTACTTTTATGCCTACAGCCTCCTTTATCATACCGTCCGTTTCCGTTTTGGTCAATTGTGCACTGTCGCCTAATGCATGCCCCGGGCAGCCCGGCCATAAATATGTAAAGAGTAAACTTCGAGGAGGGTAAAGTTTGCAATACTATAAAAGAGGTTTACTGTTTGGTTTAGGCTTCTGGACTGCAGGTGTGATTGTTCTGTTTGTTCCCGTTGAGGCTGTCTTATTCGGGCTCTGGAAAGCCGTATTACGCTTTTAGGGCCGGCTTTCTGTGCGGGGAAACTCTAGGTTAATGACAGTATCGGGAACTTCACCCGGGTAAATGGCATCCACGAGAGGCACTGTTGCTGTTACCTCCATGACATCGGACGTAAAGGGTATCGCCACCTGCACCTTAGTTGCCACTTCCAGGTAGATTTTGTGGCGGACCTGGTTTATTCCTGCCTCTTCAAACCGGTCCGCAACGGCCGTCTCCACAAAGCCTATTTGGGTAATGGTAACAGGAATCTTCGGCCCCAGCGCGGCAAAGGTATAGCTGCCCAGAATTTCCCCCAGCGGGATGCCGATTTTGGTGTCGTTCAATACCAGCAGGGAATTCTTCACCGCAAGTGTTGTTTCTGCCACGAAAGTGTTAATTTTCCTGTTATTGACCTGGGCCAGTACAATCCTGCCTTTGTTGTCCCTGGTTAAAAGAATAAAATACTCGTAGCGTAATTCATTGATGTTTTTTAAAATGGACTGCTGGATGGCCTGGATTGCGAGCGCATTGGCCTTCATATTGGCAATGGCCTGTACAGACGGGCGGATGCTGCGGTCCAGCAGGATAAAGATGCGGATGACGGTAAAAATAAAGAGGGCCAAAAAGAAAAAGATTGCTGCTTCCCTGCTGATGCTAAAGCGGCGACGGAACAAGGCACATCCCTCCCCGTACATTATATGAAAAGCATCAGCAAAAGGTGACAGCAAAGTAAAAACCACGGCCGAAACCGTGGCTTGTTTTATTTTAATCTGACAAATTTGCGTTTGCCTACCTGTACAACCGTACCCGGCACAGCTGGGATTACAGCATTAATATCCTCTATTTTCTCACCGTTGACTCGCACTCCGCCCTGCTGGATATTGCGCCGTGCTTCACTGTTGCTGGGAGCAAGCTTGGCAAAAGTAAGCAGTTGCAGCAGTTTTACCTTGCCGTCCTCGGCGATTGCACTTACCTCCACCTCGGGCATATCTTCAGGCAGGTCACCTTGCTGGAAGACCCGTTTAAATTCTTGCTCCGCCCGGTCTGCCGCTTCCCGGCCATGGTAAATGCGCACAATCCGGTGGGCCAGTTGCATTTTGGCATCCCGTGGATGCAGCGACCCGTCTTTTAGCCCCTGTTCCACGGCTGCAACTTCTTCCATGGTATAATCCGTGGCCAGGCGGTAGTATTCAAGCATCAGTTCATCCGCCATGGACATGACTTTACCGTACATTTGCGCCGGCTCTTCCGTGATGCCGATATAATTGCCCAAAGATTTGCTCATCTTGTTGACGCCGTCGAGGCCGACCAGGATAGGCATCAAAATGCAAACCTGCGGCTCCTGCCCAAATTCACGCTGCAAGTGGCGCCCCATGAGCAGATTAAATTTTTGTTCTGTGGCACCGAACTCTATATCCGCCTCCAGGGCAACGGAATCATAACCCTGCATCAGCGGGTAGAAAAATTCATGAATACTGATGGGCTGCTGTTCCCGGAAACGCTTGGCAAAATCTTCCCGTTCCATCATCCGGGCAACGGTATATTTTGAAGCCAGTTCAATGACCTGCGCGAAAGTCAGCTTGGCCAACCATTGGCTGTTGAAAACAATTTCAGTTTTCTCGGGATCAAGGATTTTAAAAACCTGTTCTTTATAGGTAGCGGCATTCCGCAGGACTTCCTCGTCAGTAAGCTGGCGGCGTGTCTCGGAACGCCCGGTAGGGTCGCCAACCTTTCCGGTAAAGTCACCCAGAATAATAATAACCTGATGGCCAAGCTGCTGAAATTCACGCAATTTGTGTAGGACAACGGCATGTCCTAGATGCAGATCCGGCGCGGAAGGGTCCAATCCCAGCTTTACTTTCAGCGGCCTGCCTGTCTTCAGAGAGTGCTGAAGTTTTTTTAACAGCTCGTCCTCATTAATAATTTCTACTGTATTATTCTTTATGATGCGGAATTGTTGTTCAGCGTCCATGTGTGTGTCACCCCGTTTTCGCCAATCTTGCCCCTTCGCGGCAATTCTCATGTAATTTTATCACAGGGAGGCGTTCTTTGCAAAGTATATGCCGCAGATGCCCGCTTCTGCTTATGTAGGACTACAATAGATCTTGGACACTAGGCTTTAAAAAAAAGAATGCAAGATGAGGACAATTCGGTTATTGTTAAGTTACGACAACAAAACAGTACCGAAAGGAGTGCCTCATCCTGCATGAAC
>JAAYLG010000198.1 GCA_012522075.1 Bacillota bacterium | reverse complement strand
GCAGGCTGATTACGGGCCACGAATACCTTAACCGCCTCGGGCTGGCCTTTGATCTTGTCTTTCTGAACGAATCGGCGGCCGGCTACCGGCAGGACCTGCAGGAAACGCTGCGGCGGGCAGTTGACCACAGACTCGGCAGTCATGGTCCGGCGGCAGGCGGCATATTTATCATCAATGCCGGACAATTGCCTGATGAAGACAAGACACTGCTAATGGCGGCGTCACGACTGATCCTGCAGGCCGACGGGCCCAGCCTCCGGGCACAGTTAAAACTTGCACCGCACAAGACGTACACGGCGCCGCCTGCCACAGCAGAAATTATTGCTGAAAGCGACAGGCCGCCGGCAGTGGAAATGCCGGAGCTGCTGTTCTTTAATGGCTGGGGCGGCTTTACACCTGACGGACGGGAATACCGCATTGTGCTGAAAAACGGCAACCACCTGCCGGCGCCATGGATTAATGTGCTTGCCAATGACAGCTTTGGCTGCCTCGTCACCGAGCTCGGCACAGGTTATACCTGGTGGAGCAACAGCCGGGAATGCAAACTTACTCCGTGGTCCAATGACCCGGTCCTAGACCCGCCCGGGGAAATCTGCCTACTGCGGGACGAAGCAAGCGGCGCCTTCTGGTCTCCCGTGCCGCTTACATTTGCCCGGGAAACACACTATACCGTCACCCACGGTTTCGGCTATACCCGCTTTAACCACGCAAGATTTGGCATCGAAACAATCATGACAGTTTTCGTCCCGCTAAAAGACCCGGTTAAAATTATCACCCTGCAGTTGCACAACCACACGGACGAGGAAAAGCTGCTGGCCGTTACCTACTACGCCGAATGGGTTTTGGGTGTGCGGCGCCAGGAGAGCGCACCCTATCTTGTCACGGAATGGCTGGAAGCGGACAGGATGCTTGTGGTACGCAACATGGCACAGGAATTTTTCCGCACTGCCACCGCTTTTCTTGCCCTCTGCCCGCCGCCCGCTTCTCCCTTGTCCTGGACCGCAGACCGCAGGGAATTCTTCGGCCGCAACGGTACCTGGGAGCACCCAGCCGCCATGCTACAGCAGCAACTGTCAGGCAAAACGGGGGCGCTGGCAGACACCTGCGGCGTGGTGCAAGCCGGGCTAATGCTTCCGTCCCGCTCGGCCGAGACGGTCATCATTCTTTTGGGGTGCACCGACTCCTCCACCGCTGCTGCGGAACTGGTGCGGCATTACAGCCGCGCAGCAAATTGTATGCAAGCCCTGGCTGATGTACAGTCTTCCTGGGACGGTATCCTGAACCAAATCCAGGTCTCCACACCCAGCCGGGAGATGGATATACTGCTGAACGGCTGGCTGCTTTACCAGACACTTGGCTGCCGGCTCCGGGCACGCACCGGTTTTTACCAGGCCGGGGGAGCTTACGGCTACCGCGATCAGCTGCAGGATGTATTGGCACTGCTGCACACCCGTCCGGACCTGGCACGGGCGCAAATCCTGCTGCATGCCGCCCATCAGTATATTGAGGGGGATGTACAACACTGGTGGCACGAAGAAACGTCCCGCGGCATCCGTACCCGTTTTGCCGACGACTTGCTGTGGCTGCCCTATACGGTGGCCCGCTACGTGGAACACACCGGAGATGAGACCGTGCTGGATGAAGTGGTGCCATACCTGCAGAGCAAACCCCTGGCGGAAGATGTCCATGAACGTTACGAACCAACCCAATACTCCGCCGCAAGCGGCACTGTATTCGAACACTGCCTGCGGGCAATTGAGCGAGCGCT
>JAAYLG010000197.1 GCA_012522075.1 Bacillota bacterium | reverse complement strand
CCCATGGCTTGTGAAATTGAGTCGCTGAATGCGGCTGTTGCCATGTCCGTGCTTTTTTTTGAAGCAGCCCGCCAGCGCCGCCGCCGATAGCGTTTTGTTTCTTTTCTTCCGGACCCTGCTTGTGCCCGTTCTTCCCATGTGCTATAATAAGAGCAGTCCCATTCCAGGAAAAAGGAGTGGTCGCATTTGATAGATGCCAACTTTTTCTGGAAGCTTTTTGAACGAACAGGGTCTGTGACAGCATATTTGCTTTACAGAAAGTTAAATGCAGCACGTATATCTTAAAGGCAATGACGGGAAGAGTATGTCAGAGAACCGGCACATACAGGGAAGGGCACCGTGACTGAGAGTGCTCTGTGCGGCCTGGCAGAAGTTCATCCCCGATGCCGCCGGGCTGAAAATGACAGTAGGTCCGGAACGGTTGCTCCCGTTACAGGGCAAAGAATGAGTTGAGTAGTTAAACTACTAATTTGGGTGGTACCGCGGAAGCTTGCTTTCGTCCCTGCGAGGGGGCGTTTTTCTTTTTGAGCCATGTTTATCAGTTTGCAATGGGGTGATAAAGATGCAGGAAAAGTTGCAGGCGCTTGCCGCCCAAGCAAGAGCGGGAATTGCAGCCGCAAAAGACGCCGAGGAACTGAGGCAGTTACAGATTCGCTACCTGGGGAAAAAGGGGGAAATTACGGCCGTTTTGCGCGGCATGGGGCAGCTTCCGTCTGAGGAGCGCCCTGTTATTGGCAACCTGGCCAATAAAATCCAGGATGAACTGTCAGGCTTGTTTGCCGACCGGGAAAACGAGCTGCGGGAAGAGGAAAGACGCCGGCAAATGGTCGCCGACCGGGTGGATGTGACGCTGCCCGGGCGCCCGCAGCTGCTTGGCTGCTTGCATCCCTTAACGCAGGTAATGGAGGAAATTGCCGAGATTTTTCTCGGGATGGGATTTACCATTGCGGAAGGGCCGGAAGTGGAGACTGATTATTATAACTTTGAGGCGCTCAATATCCCCAAAGATCACCCGGCCAGGGAAATGCAGGATTCCTTCTATTTTCAGAACGATATCCTGCTGCGGACACATACTTCGCCGGTGCAGGTCAGGACAATGGAAAAAATGGCGCCGGAGGTGCCGGTGAGAATAATTGCGCCCGGCAAAGTTTACCGCCGGGATGATGACGCCACCCATTCACCCATGTTCCACCAGGTGGAAGGTCTTGTGATTGACCGCAACATTTCCCTATCCGATTTGAAAGGCACACTGCTTTTATTTGCCCGGCAAATGTTCGGAGAACAGCAGCAGGTTCGTCTCCGCCCCAGCTTTTTCCCGTTTACGGAACCCAGTGCCGAGGTGGATATATCCTGTGTTATCTGTGGCGGTTCCGGCTGCCGGACCTGTAAAGAAACGGGTTGGATTGAAATCCTGGGCTCGGGTATGGTTCACCCCCGGGTGCTGGAAATGTCCGGGTACGACCCGGAAGAGTACAGCGGCTATGCGTTTGGTATGGGAGTGGAGCGCATTGCCATGTTAAAGTACGGAATTGACGACCTGCGTCTGTTTTTCCGCAACGACCTGCGCATGTTGCGTCAGTTTCGCTAGGTGAGGTGAAAAGATGCGTGTACCATATACATGGCTGAAAGATTTCATTGACCTGGAGATGCCGGCGTCGGAACTGGCGGAGTTATTGACCAATTCCGGCATTGAGGTGGACGAAATTACTTCACTGGCACCTGCCTTTTCCGGTGTGGTTGTGGCGGAAGTGCTTTCGGTGGACAAACACCCGGAGGCCGAAAGGCTGTTTGTCGTGCGTGTCCATGACGGGAAAGAGGAAAGAACGGTGGTGGCCGGGATCAACAATATGGCTCCCGGGGATAAAGTACCTTTGGCTTTGCCCGGGGCGCACTTGCCCGGAGGAGTGAAAATCAGGTGCTCCAAGCTGCGCGGCATTGAATCGGACGGCATGCTTTGTTCGGCGGAGGAACTGGGGCTGCCTTTGAACCCCGGTATTGAAGGTATCCTGGTCTTGGATGCGGAGACTGTCCGCGGCGAACCGCTGGCCGAAGCACTGAACCTGAATGATCCGGTGCTTGTTTTGGATCTCACGCCCAATCGGGCGGATTGCCTCGGCCTGGTGGGTGTGGCCAGGGAGATGTCCGCCTTGACCGGCATCCCGGTGCAGATGCCGGACAATACCCTGCAGGTAAGCGCGCCCGAGTTGCCTGTACCCGTAATCAGGATTGAAGACAAGGAGCTTTGCTCCCGCTATGCGGGGCTGGTAATAAAAAATGCCACTGTGGGGCCTTCTCCGCTCTGGATGCAGATCCGTCTCCTGCAGGCAGGCATCCGCCCCATCAGCAATATTGTGGATGTTACCAATTATGTCATGTGGGAATGGGGCCAGCCATTACATGCTTTTGATTACCGAACTTTACGCGGTCACATTATTGTTGTCAGGCGCGCCGTAGCGGGAGAAAAACTGACCACACTTGACGGTACGGAACGTCTACTGACACCGGAGATGATTGTCATTGCCGATGCGGAAAAGGCGGTGGGCTTGGCCGGAGTGATGGGCGGCCTAACCACGGAAGTAACGGCAGAGACAGATACCGTCTTTTTGGAATCCGCCCATTTTAATCCGGTGAGCATTCGCCGTACCGGCCGCGCCCTGGGACTTTACTCGGAAGCCCAGCAGCGTTTTGCCAAAGGTGTGGATGTCAACGGCTGTGCCGAGGCTATCCGCCGTGCAGCCCGTTTGATTGAGTTCCTGGGGGCGGGCAGTGTGGACGGCGATGTTATTGACCGGTATGTGGCCCCCGTATCCCCACGCAAAATTACTTTGCGCCCTGAACGGTCAAGACAATTGCTGGGTCTGGAGATCTCCCGGCTGGAGATGACAAATATTTTCCGGCGCCTGGGATTTACTGTTGAGGAAGGAACACAGCTCCATGTTGCCGTTCCCACCCTGCGTTCCGACCTGCAGGAGGAAGTGGACCTGATTGAAGAAATTGCCCGCATTTACGGTTATGATAAAATAGGTACCACCCTGCCGGGAGGCCGGCTTACGCAGGGCCGCCGGACAAAGAAACAGCGCGCCCTGCGCAAAACAAGGGAGCTCCTTGTTGCCTGCGGCCTGAGTGAAGCAATTTGCTATTCCTTTACCAGCCCTCGGCATTTTGACAGGCTGTTTGTACCGCAGGAGAGCGAATTACGCCGCGCATTAAGCCTGGCCAACCCTCTTTCCGAGGAGCAGAGTGTGATGCGCACCATGCTGCTGCCCGGTCTGCTGGAAACAGTGGTTTATAACCGGAACCGCAATCAGGAAAATATCAGGCTGTTTGAAATCGGCAAAGTCTTTCTGGCCGAAAACGGCGGGCTGCCGCAGGAAAGAACGTCACTGGGGCTGATTCTGGCAGGTGCCACCCCGGTTTTCTGGCAGCAAAAACCGCAGCCCGTGGATTTCTTTGAGCTGAAAGGTATTGTGGAAACCCTGCTTTTGCGTTTGGGTATTGATGATGTGCATTTTGTCGAGACGGAACTTCCCTGGTGCCAGCCCGGCCAGACAGCCGCCGTTTTTATCCGCGAGGAGCAGGCAGGCTGGCTGGGGAAGATCCATCCTGCAGTGATGGACCAGTACGAGCTGGAGAAACCTGTTTTTGCGGCTGAATTGGATCTGGGGCGACTCCTGGCGGAAGTCCACTTAGTCGCAGCCTACCGGGCATTGCCGCGTTATCCCGCCGTTTTGCGCGATATCGCGGTGATTGTTCCCGAGTCGGTTCCTGCCGACGAGGTTATCCGGACAATTCGTGATGCTGGCGGCTCCCTGGTAGAAGAAGTTACCCTTTTCGACCAGTATCGCGGCCCGCAGGTTCCTGCAGGAAAACGCAGCCTGGCTTTTGCGATCACCTACCGCGACCCGAACCGTACGCTGAGCGATGCGACGGTAAACACCGTTCATGGGCGGCTTGAAAAAGAACTTGCCGCCCGGTTTGGCGCCGAACTGCGGGGCCGGTAGTCTTTCCCGAACGGCGGCAGGATTTATGTCTTGCCGGGAAGAATTATAGAAAAAATTGCCGGGGGAGGGCGAAAGCATGTCCCAGGAGCGCAAAAATCGTGTGCATGTCAAGATTTATCATGAAGAATACACTATGTGCAGCCAGGCTTCACCGGAGTACATGAAGCGGATTGCCCAGTACGTAGATGAGAAAATGCGCCAGCTTGGCGAAAAAAACACTCGACTGGGCACTAGTAAAATAGCAGTGCTGGCCGCAGTTAATCTGGCTGATGAACTGTTCCGCCTGCGTAGGGAAATGCGTGAGCTGGAAGCCAGGTTAAACAGGAAGAATGTCAAATGATGCCAAACTGGTTTGATATCCTGCTTCTTGCCCTGGTAATTTTTAATGCCGTGGTGGGCAAGCAAAAAGGCCTGGTGCTGCAGCTCTTTGCCCTGGCCGGGACTGTTGTTTCCTACCTGGTGGCAGTTCGTTACAGCACTGAATTTCTTACCCGGCTGAACAGGGTTTTACCGGTGGCGGACTGGTTCTCCAGGCTGTTCCCCTCACTTGGGCTTCCCGGGTTCAGCCTAGGGGATGTTATCCTGCGCTTGCTGGGATTTTTGCTGCTTTTTGCCCTGGTCAACAGCCTTTTTGCCGCTGTCGGCAAGGCTGTTGATGCCATTTTCTACCTGCCTGTCCTTGGCTGGCTGAACAGCCTGGGCGGGCTGCTTGCCGGTACGGCCAAAGGGGTTCTACTGGCACTGCTCTGCGTGGGACTTGCCGGCATGATCGGCACACCCTTTTTTGACAGAGCGCTTAAGGAGTCTTTGCTGGCCGCCCCCCTGCTGGATATTTTTTCCCTGTTATATGAACGTATGTTGGCCTTGCTCCTGGCCGAATTATATTGATACTTGGATATGCCGTCAGCCACAAAGTGGCGGGCGGTTTTTTCTGCCGCAAAAACTGCAAGCTTTGTAAAGACAGAGACAAACTATAATTGTTTTGTGGACATAACAAACGGAGTGATACCCGTGAAAAACAGTGAAGTGGCGGAAATGCTGGCCCGGACGGCCACGCTACTTGCCCTGCGCGGAGAGGACCGCTACCGTGTTCGTGCCTACAGGAGTGCGGCCCGGGCTGTTGCTTCCCTCGAGGAGGATGTTGCGACCCTGGCCGCACAAAACCGCCTGCAGAGCATAGACGGAGTAGGTGCAGGCATCGGTGCGAAAATCAAAGAGATTTTGCAGACAGGTTCACTGGCAATGCTGGAGCGGCTGGAGACGAACCCGCCGCCTGAAGATGACGAAGAACGCCGCTACCTTTTGGCTTCCGCCTTGACTTTTCACAGGCAATTCCTGCCGCGCTTGCAAAGTTTGCCCGGTGTGGCTTGCGCTGCAATCACGGGAGATGTAAGGAGGCGCAAAGAGACGGTTGCCTGCCTGGAATATGTCCTGGGAACAACCGACGCCGGGGCGGCCCAAAAAGCGGTGGCCGAGCTGCCGCAGCTGCACCGCCTGCGATGGCGGGGGGATTGTTGCCAGGCTGTCCACAGCTACGGTATCTGCCTGCGTTTTCATTTTACTGCGGTGGAGGATTTTGTACGCCTGCTTTGGCTGACCACAGGAACGGAGGAACATGTCAGGCATGTTGCGGTACGCATTAAAGCCCGTTCCGGCAGAGATCTTTACAAAACCTTTAGCGGGGCGGGCATTGCTGCGGAGGAAGAGCTGTATAATTTGGCCGGGCTGCCCTATATTGCGCCTGAACTGCGTGAAGACAGGGGAGAAATCGCCGCCGCCGCGGCAGGAAAACTGCCCCGCCTGGTGGAAGCTTCCGCCTACAAGGGCGATCTGCATGTTCACACCAGCTGGAGTGACGGCACGGCCGGCATTGAGGAGATGGCGGCCGCCGCTCGTGAGCTGGGATATGAATACTTGGCAATTACAGACCATTCACGTTCACTGACAGTTGCCAAAGGCTTGTCCCTGGAGCGTCTTGCTGCGCAAAAGGCCCATATTGAAAGCCTGCAGAACAAATACGGGATTCGCATCCTGACAGGAATTGAGGCGGACATACTGGACGACGGCACTGTTGACGCCCCGGACGAAATCCTGGCCGTTCTGGATATAGTAATAGCATCTGTGCACACCGGCCTGAAGCAGGAGAGGGAAAAAATAACTTCCCGCATTATCCGGGCCATGCAAAACCCGTATGTCCAGATTATCGGGCATGCCACCGGGCGCCTGCTTGGCAAAAGAGAGGAATCAGACGTTGATATGGACGCCATCCTGCGAGAAGCGGCGAAAACAGGCACCGTCCTGGAAATTAATGCTTCCCCGGACCGACTGGATATTACCGACACCATTGCGCTGCAGGCCAAAAATGCCGGCATTAAAATGGCTGTCAATACAGACGCCCACAGCCAAATGGAGCTGGCCAACATGCTTCTTGGTCTTGCCGTTGCCCGCCGTGGTTGGCTGGAGGACTGTGATGTCATAAATACGCTGGGTGCCGACGCCCTCCTGGAAATATTGCACCAAAAAAGAACCGGCTTTTAGTTGCCGGTCCTTTTCTCCAGGAAACGTTGCAGTTCCAGGTGTGCCTTTTGGGCGTGCAGTGCAATCAGCTGCTCCACATTCTGCCGGGTTGCGGCCTGCAGGTTTTGCGGTGACAGGGGCTGCGCCTCCGGTTTTTTAATGATGCTGAAGCCGCCGTCGCTTTCCAGGGTGCCTTCCGCCACCTCATTGATGTCGGCCACTCCCTGGGCACGCAGTTCCTGTTTCACATCATCCAGATTCATGCGAACATGGGCAAGGTTTTCCAGCAGGATTCTGCCGTTGCGGATCAGCACGGTGGGCTTGTCTTCAAGGAACAAGCGGACTTTCAGGCTTTTTAGCGCCAGCTTTGCCGCCACGATCTCCAGCATACCCAGCACAACAATGGGAACAAGCGTGGGCAGGAGTGAAAGTTCCAGGTCCACCATGGGGGCGGCGGCTACGGAGCCGATAATGACGCCAACAACAAAATCCATGGGAGAAAGCTGCCCTATTTCCCTTTTCCCCATCAGTTTTACCATAATAATGGTGACAAGATAAACAGCGGCAGTCCGGCCGCCCAGTTTTAGCGCTTCCAAAAGCATGGCGTCTCGTTTAATGGACTGTCTGCCCATCCGTGCTTGCGCGGGATGAAAGCAGTAGTTCGCATTGTTTAACCAGTTCCGCCATGGCAAAATAAGCCTGGCTGTCAAAGATGGCTGCCTGCGCCTGGGTTAAGCCGGAGACTGTTTGCTGCAGGGATTCGGCAATTTGCCGGTCGGCTTGGTGTAATTGTTCGTGGACGGTCTGGTTGACCTGTTGCAAAACCTGCCGGTAATACTGTATATTGTTGGCGGGACCTTGCAGGAGTGCCACCTGCTTGAGCAGTTGTTCAATCCGTGCCGCCGCGGAGAGAGCAATACTGGCCTGTTGCAGTGTCTGCTGGATGTTCTGTTCCGTTTTTAACTGCTGCTGTTTGATGACGGCCTGCAGTTTCTGTGCCAGCTGTGACCACGCCGGGGCAGACTGTTGGCTTGTCATGTCGGCTGTGGTTTCATTTGCGGCGGCGTCTTTGTTTTTTTGTTCCAGTTCTACAAAAGCCTGCCTGTCTTTTTCCGGGTTGCTCATGCGTTATCCCCCTTGTTGTTTCTGAAAGTATTGTGCCTGTTTCTCGTCTTAATTATTATCCTACAGGATGTGTTTCTGATGCAGTGTACATATAGAGCAAACCTGCAGGCCGGTTTTTATGACCGGCCGACAGTAGAAGTAGCCCGCCTGCTTTTAGGGAAAATTCTGGTGCACCACTCCCCCGAGGGGATAACAGCAGGCAGGATTGTGGAAACGGAAGCTTATCTCGCCGAGGAGGACCCGGCCTGCCATGCCGCCCGCGGCATGACACGGCGGAACGCTCCCATGTTTGGCCCGGCCGGCACTGCTTACATTTACCTGATATACGGTGTGCACTATTGTTTTAATGTCGTTACGGGGAAAGAAGGAGAGGGTGAGGCGGTGCTGATCCGGGCCTTGGAACCGCTGTGCGGCCTTGATTTAATGCAGGCCAGGCGCAATGTTAAAGAGCGGGCAAAACTGTGCAGCGGACCGGGCAATTTATGCCGGGCGATGAAAATTACCCCGCTTTTAAACGGCCATCTTCTGTCACGACCACCGCTGTACCTTGCGAGTGACGGATTTGCAGGCTTTGAGACAGTAACGACGACCAGGGTCGGCATTTCCAGGGCAGCGGATCTGCCGCTGCGTTTTTATATTGCCGGCAACCCTTATGTTTCAAGGAAGTGAAGCGAATGGAACGGGAAATTCGTGTCCTCGAATTTGATAAAATCCGCCTGTCATTGGCGGAAAAATGCATTACACCGCTGGGCAGGCAGATGGCGGAAACATTGACCCCCGCCTGGGACAGCGATTTGTGCCGCCGTCTCCAGGCGGAAACCAGCGAGGCTGTCTCCTTACTGTCCGGTCATTACCTGGGTATGGATGCGGTGCCCGACCTCTACCGTGTTTTTTCCCTGGCGGCACGGGGGGGCATCCTGAGCGAAGAGCAGTTGTGGGAAGTTTTAAAGCTGCTTTTAGCAGTAACCAGAATTAAGCATTTTTTTCAGGAAAAGGAAGGCTATCAGCTGCTGCGTACACTGGCAGGCGGGATGGACGCCCTGCCGGTACTGCGGGAAGAACTGAAGCGGGCCATCGACGAGGAAGGACGCCTGCGGGATGATGCCAGTCCGGAATATGCCCGCCTGAACCGGGCAATTGCCGCCGGGGAAAGGGCTCTGCGGAAGCGCTTTGACCGTTTTATTAAAAACCCGGCGCACCAGAAGCTGTTGCAGGAAAATCTGGTAACTGTACGGGGAGACCGTATGGTGGTACCGGTGCGGGTGGAATACCGCTCACAAGTACAGGGTGTTGTCCATGACCAGTCAGCCAGCGGGGCCACACTTTTTATTGAACCGCTTTGGGCCGTGGAAGCCCACAATCAACTCTCCGTCCTGCGCCGTGATGCCGAGCGGGAAAAAAACAGGATTCTGGCTGCCCTGTCACAAGCAGTTGGCGCAGCGGCGGACAGTCTTGCCAACACCCTCAGGCTTTATGCCGAACTGGACCTAATCTTGGCCAGGGGGCGCCAAAGCTTGGCACATAAAGGTGTGGAACCGTTATTAAATGACAAGGGGCACCTGCGCCTGGTGGCTGCCAGGCATCCTCTGCTTGCCGGGGAAGTAGTTCCCATTTCCCTGGAGATGGGAGGAAAACTGCGCACCCTGGTAATTACGGGTCCCAACACCGGGGGAAAAACAGTCACACTAAAAACAGTCGGGCTTTTTGCCCTGATGGCGCAAAGCGGCCTACATGTACCGGCGGAAGAAGGAACCACCCTACCTGTTTTCCCACGGATCTTTGCCGATATCGGCGACGAGCAAGATATCAGCCAGTCTTTATCCACTTTTTCCGGCCATATGAAAAATATTGTGGAAATCATTCACGGACTGGTGCCCAATGCGCTTGTCCTGCTGGATGAAGTAGGTGCCGGCACCGATCCGACGGAGGGTGCCGGCTTGGCCATGGCAATTTTGGAATATTTGCATCAGCACGGGGCTATGACGGTGGCTACCACGCATTACAGTGAACTGAAAACATTTGCCTGGCATACGGAAGGGATGGAGAATGCTTCGGTGGAATTCGACGTGGTCACATTGCGCCCCACGTACCGGTTGCTGGTGGGTGTACCCGGCGTAAGCAACGCCTTTGCCATTGCCAAACGCTTGGGACTGCCGGAAGAAGTAATCGGCCGCGCCGCCGACTTTCTTTCCCGTGAAGAGTTGCGCCTGGAAAAAGTGGTGGCCGATCTGGTGGCCGACCGCAAACGCATGGAATATATGGCCCGGCAGGCCGAGAAGGAAAGAAGGAAGGCACAGAGCCTGTTAATGCAGGCACAACAGGAGAAGGAAAGACTGGAACGGAAGAAAGCGGAACTGTTGGCCAAAGCACGAGAGGAAGCACTTGAAATTGTGACACTGGCAAAGCGGGAAGCACGACAGATTGTCAAGGAATTGCGCAAAATGGCGGCCCAGCCTGTTGGCAGGGAGGAAAGCGAGCAGGCGGAAAAGCTGGAGGAAAAACTGCGCTTCCTTGCCGAGGAAGTAGAAACTATTCTTGAACCTGCCGCAAGCGAGAAGCGTTACCGGCCGGGGGAATTGTCCGCAGGCATGGCTGTGCGTGTGCCGAGTCTGGGCCAGGTCGGTACAGTAGTGCAGATTGAGGGGGAACAAGCCCAAGTACAAATTGGACCTATGCGGGTTACCGTTAATGCAACCGAACTGGCTCCTGCTCCTGTAGCGGAAGAGGAGGAAAAACAAACTATCCTCCCTCTGCCACTTGCTGTCCGCAACGAT
Organism: Bacillota bacterium; assembly: GCA_012522075.1. Taxonomy (GTDB): domain Bacteria; phylum Bacillota; class Dethiobacteria; order Dethiobacterales; family Dethiobacteraceae; genus DUUE01. The sequence continues at coordinate 3,267 of JAAYLG010000197.1, read as the reverse complement.
GTCCCGCGGGAAATTGATCTGCGCGGGCTTACTTTGGACGAAGCGACCATGAAAGTGGATGCCTACCTGGCGGAAGCTGTCCTGGCCGATTTGAAGGAAGTGCGCCTGATACATGGCAAGGGCACCGGCCGCTTGCGTGCCGGGTTGAAAGCATATCTGCAAGGCCATCCCCGCGTAGCAGAAATGCGTATGGGGCACCCTGCAGAGGGCGGCACCGGGGTAACGGTTGTGCGGTTGAAATAAAAAAGGCGCCAGTCTTGCCTTAAAAATGACAGGCAAAGCAGGGCCGCAAAAAAAAAGCGCTGCCGCATTATATCTGGCAACGCTTTTTTATAATTTACCTGTTACCTGCCGGTTGTAAAATTAATCATTGTTATTATTATCTTTGCCGTTGCCGCGTGGCCTTCCCGGGGGCGGCCCCGGTTTTTCCGGCTTACCCGGTTCATCCGGTTTGCCCGGCTCGACCGGCTCACCCGGTTCTTCCGGTTCGCCCGGCTCAAATGGTATGCCCGGCAGGGATTCAACATTAACGCTTGTTGTTAGAGGGGCAGATTCTACACCCTCCTCATTGACTGCCACAACCTGGTAAGTGTAAACTCCCGGCAGCTGGATTGTATCCGTAAAAGTTAGTGCAGCCAACGGCTTTTGGGTCAGCAGGATATAAACCTCATCATCAGGGTTGGGACCTTTGCGTGAAACCAGATACCCGACAGCGCCCTCCACTTCGTTCCAGGTCAGAGTTATATCGCCGGTGAACGGATTATGCCAGGCTTTCAGGACGGTGATACTGTCCGGTCGGGACGTATGCAGATCACATGCTTCCGTGGGCGGCAGATTGACTGCATCTTCCGGGCCGCGTCCTGCCTTCCCGGCCCAACGGTTGTCCGTAGTGATAAATTCCGGCCGGTTGAAGAATACTTGAGTTTCCCTGTGCTCCGGAGGGCAGAATTCGGAAGCCAGTTTCCCGGACACTGTGCAGATCTCCAGTTCTGTGTGCAGGTTGCAGGTTTCCGTGGGTACGGCATTGCGCGGGAACCATTCGACAGTAAGATGTTCCGGGGGACAGAATTCGCCCGGCAGCAGGCCGCTTTTTTTGCAAATGGTTACCTGGCGCAGGCTTTCCGGCCAGTTGAAAGAGCTTTCGGGTAGCTCTTCGTGAACGGCTTTTAAGATCGGGTTCATGAAGTTGCCGATGACATAATAAGATTCATAAATGCCGAACTCATCCTTGTCCGGCCATTTGTCCTCACCGATCCAGAAAACTGTTACATAATCCGGTGTATAGGCGGCCATCCAGGCATCACGTTTTTTATCCGAAGTCCCTGTTTTGGCTGCTACTGTACGGCCGATACGCAGATACGTGGCAGTGCCGCTGCGAACGGCGTCAATCAGACAGCTGGTAGTCAGCCACGCGGCTTCGGGAGAGAGGATTTCTTCCTGATTTGGTTCATGTTCGTAAATAACTTTTCCATTGCTGTCTACAATTTTTGTAATGGCGGTCAGGTCGGTGCGGATACCTTCATTGGCAAGGACTGAATATGCCTGGGCTACCTGCAGCGGGTTGACGCCGCCCGTCAAGCCGCCCACAACCATTGCCAGACCTGTGTCCGCTTCTTCGAACTGGATGCCCATACGCGTGGCATATTCTTTCCCTTTTTCTATCCCCAGTTCATTCAGCAGGCGGACTGCCGGGACGTTCCGGGAGGCGGCAAGGGCTTGCCGTGCCGTCATCAGCCCCAGAAAACGCATATCAAAGTTATTGGGGTAATAAGGCGGAATCCCGGGAAATTCTGTTGGCGCATCATCCAGGATGGTTCCGGGAGTGGCGATGCCTTCGTTGAAGGCGGGAGCATAGGCAAGAATAGGTTTTAAGACTGAACCTGCCTGCCATTTGCCGTCTGTGGCGCGGTTAAAAATACCGCTGTTTTTTTCATCGTAATTGCGCCCGCCCACAATGGCCGAGATGTGGCCGCTCTTTGGCTCGACTACAATTACGGCCGCCTGGGTTTCATCGCGCAGTTTTTTGTAATTGTCCGGGTTATCTACAATTTCGGTGACGGCCTGCTGTATGCGCTGATCCAAAGTGGTATAAATATGGAGGCCGCTGGTATAAATTTTGGTTTGAATCTGCTCAATGCTCAAATCACTATAATTAGGCAGTGTCTGCAAAATCCTGGGCAACTCATCCATGATGATATAGTCGACAAACCAGGGGTGCGGATAAGAACGGGACGGAATGCCGGCCAGTTTCAGTTCTTCGGCGTAAGCCGCATTCGCTTCCTCCCTGGTGATCATCCCTACCTCAACCATACGATCCAGGATAACTTTTTGTCTTTTTTTTGCTTCCTCGAAATTGCGGTAGGGGGAGTATTTGCCGGGCAGGTTGGGAATCCCGGCCAGCATGGCTGCTTCAGCCAGCGTCACATCTTTGGCGCTTTTGCCAAAGTAGGTTTGTGCCGCCGCTTCTACACCATAAGCATTATAGTCAAAGAAAATACGGTTCAAGTAGAATTCCAGGATTTCATCTTTACTAAAAACCTGTTCCAACTTGTATGCCAAATAAACTTCTTGGATTTTACGTTTAATGGTACGCTCCGGTGTCAGGAAGGCGTTTTTTACCAGCTGCTGCGTAATAGTGCTGCCTCCTTGCATAGAACCGGATTTGTCGGTAAGGTTGAACCATAAAGCTCTCAGGATGCCCCGGAGGTCGAAGCCGGGATGCTCGTAAAAGCGGTAATCCTCAATGGCCAGAAAAGCATTTATCAGGTATGGGGAGATTTCATCAAGGGAGACGATAATGCGGTTTTCAGCCCCCATTAAAGGTGTGACCAGCTCACCGTCTTTATCATAAAGGAAAGAAGTTTTGGCCGGTTCCAGAACACTTAAATCAAATGCAGGCAGATCCTTCATAAAGTGCTGTATGGCCGCGTAGGCTGTGATGGCGGTAGCGCAAGTAAAAAAAATAAAAAGCACGGCCATCACAACCAGCAAGCGTTTTAATCTGTTTTTCTTCACCTTCCTTGGGCGTACTTTTTTCCCCTCTTTTTTTCTCTGCATGATATGTTCCCCTTTCCCAAAAGAGAAGCTTTGCAATGATTATACCATACCTCCGGGATTACGGTAAACGAACAAAATTATAAGGATAGTGTCAAGCCACTATAGGTTTTAGGAGAGCCTCACATCACTCACACTACGCCAGGTTCATTTAATATTTTCAAAACAGATCGAGTAAAGTTGCTCCCACCCTTGAAAAGTGGCACATTGTTG
>JAAYLG010000196.1 GCA_012522075.1 Bacillota bacterium | reverse complement strand
TGCCGGTATTACTTTTACTGCCGCGGCTTTCGGAAAAGGAAAAAGTATTTTCTCCCGGCTGCAAGTAAGATATAATTGTTTTGCAAACATATGTTCCGGCGGCACCGGCAGGCAGGGCTTATCCTTTTTATTGTTAAGCCGCTTGTAAAACTGGTATAATTATGTTTACTTGAGCGCTGCAAGTGAGGAGGCAAGAAATGGGAAAATTCCGGATTAAAAGCGATTACCGGCCGCAGGGCGACCAGCCGCAGGCAATTGAACGTCTGGTGGAAGGCCTGAACAAGGGGCTGCGGCATCAAATTTTGTTGGGGGTGACCGGTTCGGGGAAAACATTTACCATGGCCAATGTGATAGAGCGAGTCCAGCGCCCCACCCTGGTTATCGCCCACAATAAAACACTGGCGGCTCAGTTATGCAGCGAATTCCGGGAATTTTTCCCCGACAATGCGGTGGAGTATTTTGTCAGTTACTATGACTATTACCAGCCCGAGGCGTACATCCCACAGACGGATACCTATATCGAAAAGGATGCCTCCATTAACGATGAAATTGAAAAATTGCGCCACTCGGCAACCAGCGCCCTTTTCGAGCGGCGCGATGTGCTGATCGTAGCCAGTGTTTCCGCCATTTACGGCCTGGGGTCGCCGCAGGAATACCGCGAAAATGTGGTGTCCCTGCGCGTTGGCATGGAGAAAAGCAGGGAAGAAATCATGCGGCAGTTGGTGGACATCCAATACGAGCGCAATGACGCTGTCCTGGAGCGCTGCCGTTTTCGCGTTCGGGGCGACGTCCTGGAAATTTACCCAGCCTATTATACGGAAAAAGCGGTCAGAATAGAATTTTTCGGTGACGAAATTGAACGCATCCGTGAGTTTGATACCCTGACGGGCGAAGTCTTAGGGGAAAGGAACCATGTTGCCATCTTTCCTGCTTCCCATTATGTTACCTCCCGGGATGTTCTGGAAGAGGCAATGGCCGATACCCGCCTTGAACTGGAGGAGCGACTGGCGGAATTGCGGAAAGCAGGAAAACTTTTGGAGGCCCAGCGTCTGGAGCAGAGAACGAAATACGACCTGGAAATGATGAATGAACTTGGCTTCTGCAGCGGGATTGAAAATTATTCGCGCCACCTGGACAGGCGCCCGCCCGGGTCGCGGCCGTATACGCTGCTTGATTATTTCCCCCGGGATTATCTGCTTTTTATTGATGAATCGCACCAGACGCTGCCGCAAATCCGCGGCATGTATGCCGGCGACAGATCGCGCAAAGAAGTCCTGGTCGAATACGGTTTTCGACTGCCGTCCGCCCTGGACAACAGGCCACTGATGTTTCCTGAGTTTGAGGAGCTTGTTTGCCAGGCAATTTATGTTTCTGCAACTCCGGGACCGTATGAAGAAGAGCATGCGGAGCAGGTGGTGGAGCAGATCATCCGTCCCACCGGCCTGGTAGACCCCGAAGTGGAAGTGCGGCCTGTCAGCGGGCAGATTGACGACCTGTACGGGGAAATTCGCGCCAGGATAGCCAAAGGGGAAAGGGTGCTGGTAACAACTCTGACAAAACGCATGGCGGAAGACCTGACGGATTATTACAGAGAGCTGGGACTGAAAGTGGCTTATCTGCATTCGGAAATAAACACCCTGGAGCGCATGGAAATTATCCGCGACTTGCGCCTTGGCATTTACGACGTGCTGATAGGGATAAATTTGCTGCGTGAAGGCCTGGATCTGCCGGAAGTATCCCTGGTGGCCATTTTGGATGCCGATAAAGAAGGTTTTCTGCGGTCGGAGCGTTCACTGATTCAGACAATTGGCCGAGCGGCCCGTAATATAAACGGCAAAGTAATCATGTATGCCGATACCATCACTGAATCCATGCGGTGCGCCATAGACGAAACGGAACGCCGCCGCAAGCTGCAGATTGCTTATAATAAAGAGCATGGGATTACACCCGTCACCATCCAAAAGGCTGTCCGTGACGTGATTGAGGCAACCAAGGCGGTGGAAGAAAGCACTTTCCCCGTACAAAAATTAAAAGCCATGAGCCCGCAGGAGAGGAAAAAGCAGATTGCCCTGCTGGAAAAAGAAATGAAACAGGCGGCACGCAACTTGGAATTCGAAAAAGCGGCACAGCTGCGTGACTTGCTGTTTGAACTGCGCAGGGCTCAAGCAGAGGATGGTAAATAAATGCAACAGGATCTGATCAGGATTCGCGGTGCACGCGAACATAACCTGAAAAATATAGATGTGGACATTCCCCGGAACAAGCTGGTAGTGATTACCGGGGTGTCCGGCTCCGGCAAATCCTCCCTTGCCTTTGACACAATTTATGCCGAAGGTCAGCGGCGATACGTGGAGTCCTTGTCCGCATATGCGCGCCAGTTTCTGGGACAGATGGACAAACCGGACGTAGATTATATTGAAGGCCTCTCGCCGGCCATCTCCATTGACCAGAAAACAACTTCACGCAATCCCCGTTCCACCGTGGGTACGGTGACGGAAATTTATGATTACCTTCGCCTGCTGTTTGCGCGCATCGGCCATCCTTACTGCCCCAATTGCAGCATCAGAATTGCCCAGCAAACGGTGGAACAGATGGTGGACCGCATCATGGCACTGCCACAGCAGGCAAGAATCCAGATTCTTGCTCCCCTGGTGCGCGGTCGCAAAGGTGAATACAGCAAGCTGTTTGCCGATATGCGTGCCAACGGCTTTGTCCGGGTGCGAGTGGACGGGGTAGTCAGAGACCTGGAAGAAGTTATCCGGCTGGAGAAAAACAAAAAGCACAACATTGAAGTGGTGGTGGACAGGCTGATTATTAAGCCCGGCCTGGAAGAGCGCCTGGCGGATTCCCTGGAAACCGCCCTGAAATATGGCAACGGCCTGGTGCTTATTGATGTCATCGGGCAGGAAGAACTGTTATTTTCCGCCACCTTTGCCTGCCCGCAATGCGGTTTCTCTTTTGAGGAATTGGCCCCGCGTATGTTTTCCTTCAACAGCCCCTATGGCGCCTGCACGGAATGCAGCGGGCTGGGTTATCGTTCTGAAATAGACCCCGACCTGGTGGTGCCGGACAAGCGCTTGACGCTGCGGGAAGGTGCCATTGCCCCCTGGGTGCCGGGGAAAAACGGATATTACCAGCAGGTCCTGCTGGCGGTTACCAGCTATGTCGGCATTGATCTGGATACTCCCTTCGAAAAATTGTCCCGGAAGCAGCAGGAGGTGCTGCTCTGGGGACTGAAAGAGCGGATTCCCTTTCACTATGAAGACCCGCGCGGACGTTTCCACCGCACGAGCCTGAAATTTGACGGCGTTATTCCCATTCTGGAAAAACGGTACAAAGAAACTTTCTCCGATTTTATCCGGGAGGAAGTGGAAAGTTACATGTCTGCTTATCCCTGTCCTGCCTGCCGGGGTGCCAGGCTGAAACCGGCCAGCCTTTCCGTGCTGGTGGGGGGACTGAATATTGCCGAAGTAACCGCCATGACGGTGGATAAAGCCAGGTCGTTTTTCCGCAGCCTGGCACTGACGGAAAAAGAAAAGCAGATTGCCCGCCTGATCCTGAAAGAAATTGATGAGCGCCTGGGTTTTCTGCAAAATGTCGGCCTGGAATACCTGACGCTGGACCGGGCATCCGGCTCCCTTTCCGGCGGGGAAGCACAGCGGATCCGCCTTGCCACCCAGATCGGCTCCAGTCTGACCGGAGTGCTCTACATTCTGGATGAGCCCAGCATCGGCCTGCACCAGCGGGATAATGCCCGCCTGCTCAGCACACTTTTGCGGCTGAGAGATCTGGGCAATACAGTCATTGTGGTTGAACATGACGAAGAAACCATCAGGCAGGCCGACTACATCCTGGATATCGGTCCCGGCGCGGGCGCATGGGGCGGACGGATCGTGGCTGCCGGGACAGTCGAAGATATTAAGCAGGTTGAGGAGTCTGTGACAGGACAGTATCTTTCCGGCAGGAAAAGGATTCCCCTGCCGACAGCCAGGCGCCGGCCCAACGGGAAGTGGCTGGAAGTCAGGGGAGCACGCGCCCATAACCTGAAGAACCTGACCGTCCGCTTCCCCCTGGGGGTTTTCATTTGCGTTACCGGCGTTTCCGGTTCAGGCAAAAGAACCCTGGTCAATGAATTTCTCTTCCGCCGCCTGGACATGTAACTGCACCGTAGCCGGCAGAAACCGGCGGAGCTCGACGACCTCCTGGGCATTGAGCATCTGGATAAAGTGATTGAAGTGGACCAGTCTCCTATCGGCCGCACGCCGCGCTCCAACCCGGCCACCTATACAGGTGTTTTTGACATGATCCGCGACCTGTTTTCCCGGACGGCGGAGGCGCGTGCCCGTGGCTACAAACCCGGCCGCTTCAGCTTTAACG
>JAAYLG010000035.1 GCA_012522075.1 Bacillota bacterium | reverse complement strand
TCAGGCGAATTGAGAACTGGATGAATAATTACCCAAGAAAAATTCATGGATATAGATCTGCTAATGAGATGGCAATATTATCAGAGGTGCCAAAATATGGGTGGCAATAAAACTTGCAATTAACCCCACATGAAAAATTCGCAAAATTAAGTCTTGACAGTACTCTAAGTGTATTGATATAATATACAGTTTAATATTGACACTAAGTATTAGATATGTTAAAATATACAAGGAAATCTTGTCTGGAGTGATAGCCTTTGGCAGCAACAAATGCACTTGCACAGATCAGGCGCAGCCTGGAGTCGCATGTCGGGCAGAAAATACGTTTGCGTGCCCATCGCGGGCGCCGGAAAACGCTGGAGAAAGTCGGTATCCTGGAAAATACGTATCCGTCCATTTTTGTTGTACGCATTGATGAAGCCAATTATAAGCAGCGCTTATCCTTTTCTTATGCGGATGTCTTGACGGAAACGGTTGAGTTAACTTTGGTGCAAAAAGATGTAAAATAAGAAAATAAAAATTTGGCGTAAAGCAGGGTATGCAGCCGGAAGGCTGTTTTTTTTTGCTTTTTTATTTGCGAGGCGGAATTTTTTCTCCGGCTGGGTGCATGATTGGGGTCAAGCCGGCATAGTTATGATTATGCGGTAGAAATATGGTGCAAGTTTTGTGGTTGGCGCACATTTTTCGTGGCGGAGGCATATAATTAAGCGACATTGCGGGCAAGGGGGCGGGGATACATTTTTGCCGTACTCTGCATATTGTGTAGTAAAACAGACGAAAGGAGGCTAAAGGATGGGTAAAAATGAATTTCCGGCATTGAAATGTATGACCGACTTGCTGAAAGTGGAACAAGTCATTGGTGAAAACGCATCGCAAACATCCGTCATCCGGGAAGTTGTTCTCCCCGGCAGGGTCCGAAAAATCACGGAAGTGGATACAAAACTGCATGAAGTTAAAGGACGGGTAATTGAAAACAAAGTTGTAGTGGAAGGAATAATCCAAAAACGGATTTTCTTTGTGGATGAAGACACTGGCCAGTTAAAACAATTTACCGTGGATGACGAGCGTTTTGTGCATTTTGTCGATGTGCCCGGTGCCATGCCCGGGATGAATGTTCAAATTCATGCCCGGGCGGAATTTGTCGGCCATGATTTCATTAAGGAAGTTAAAGCATACCGGGACGGCGAAGAGGCGGTAATGGCGGAAGACGAAATTGATCCGCAATTGTTCAAAAAGAAAAAGTTTAATTCTCTCTTCCGGCAGACAGTAGTCCTGGAGATTTTTGCCAAAGTGACGGAGTCTATCCAGCTGGATGTCGTGGTCGATGTGCACGGTATTGACCGCAGGAAGGTAATAACCGAGCTGCTGAAAGTGGAAAGCGTGATCGGTGAAAATGCTTCCCCGGTTACCGTTCGTGCAGATGTGGATTTTAACCGTCCCGCCCGGAGCATAAAAAACATTGATGCCCAGATTAAGAATGTCGAGTCACGTGTTATTGAAAATAAGGTAATTGTCGAAGGCGTCCTGCATAAACAGATTTATTTTGTCGGTGCAGAAGACGATATTGTGTTTGAGACTTCCGTGGAGGAAAAGTTTACCCATTTTGTAGACGTTCCCGGTGCTTTCCCCGGAGCCAATGTACAGGTTCATCCGCGACTGGAATATGTGGATGTTGATATTGATGCCTATGACCCAACACGCGGTGTACAGACTGCGATTATTGACATATTTGTCAAAGTGACAGAAACTGTACAAGTTGACGTTGTGACCGATATTAAAGGTGTTCCTACCACCAAAGAGTTGCTGAAAGTCTCCCAGGTTGTCGGCGAAGGCTCCAGGAAACATACCCTGGTTGCCAATCTGACTGCCCCGGCCAAAGTTCGCCGGATTGCCGGTCCCCCCGTGACACGCTTTGAAAATTTAGAGTCAAGGGTAATTGACGACAAAGTAATTATTGAAGGAGACCTTGTCAAAAATATATTCTTCGTCCGTGACGGGGATCAGCCCGAGGTAATGGAGTTTGATGCCCGTGAACACTTTACCGTGTTTGTAGAAATCCCCGGCGCCCGCCCCGGCCATGTAGTGCAAGTCTATCCGCGCGTGGAATTCACCGATTTTGAAATTGACCATTATGACCGGCACCGCCTGCGCCAGACTACTGTCATTGAAATTTTTGTCAAAGTAACGGAACATGTGCAGTTGGAAGTGGTGACCGGTTGTGAAACCGGACCGAAACCTTCGGTGACAGTCTATATTGTGCAGCCGGGGGATACGCTTTTTAAAATTGCCCAGCGTTTCGGTGTGCCCCTGGATGCAGTCATTGCTGCCAATCCCCAGATCAGCAATCCTGATCTGATTTTCCCGGGGCAAAAAATCATTATACCACGCTCGCCCAAGGGATGAGTAGCATCGCCGATGCTACTTTTTTTTTGCCGCCGCAGGCGGCAGTCTTTCAGCCTACCAACCTTTCCCAGTGACGTGGGATAGGCCGGAAGCCGTCGCAAGGGCGGCATTTTTTTTTCTAAAGCATTTTCAGCTCCGGACAGTGGATGGGAGAAACCTTGCCTCTGAGCGGACAGGCAAACTATAATTAATTGTGAAAAATTCTTAACAATATTAAAATCCCATAAGGAGATGATGTCATTGTTGCACAAAAGAGCCTGTTTCCTTCTCCTGGTCTGTCTGCTTGCCGGCTTGCTTTTTTTCCAGTCGGTGGCGGTGGCGCAGACAGCCCGTTCTGCACACGGTAGTGCGTGCGCAAACAGCCGTGAGTCCGTCTCCGTTTTGCGGGCGGAGCACCGTACACCTGCCTTTACTTATGCAACTTGTCGGTTATATAACGGTGATGTTTTCTGCCGGTTGCTTGGCCGTTTGCAGGCGGCAGCCAACAAGCCTCTTGTGGTAAAGAAACCAGCCGGCAATATTTCCTGGCGCTTGCTTTTAAAATTGATCTGCGGCGGCAATCCGGCGCCGGTACCGCAACCGGAGCCAAAACCGGAGGAACCGGCACCCGAGCCGGAACCCGCACCGGAGGAGCCTGCACCGCAGCCCGAGCCGGAAGAACCTGCCCTGTCACCAGGTATCAGCGGGTTGACACAGGCGGAAAAACATATGTTGGAACTTGTCAATGCGGAAAGGGTCAAAGCAGGGCTTGCACCTCTTATAGTGGACATGGAACTGGTTAAACTGGCACGCCTGAAAAGCGAGGATATGGTTAAAAACGGCTATTTTTCCCACCAGTCCCCGACTTACGGGTCTCCTTTTGAGATGATGAAGGCGGCGGGGATTACTTACCGCATTGCCGGGGAAAATATCGCCGGCGCTCCCACGGTGGAACGGGCACACAGCGGCCTGATGAATTCACCCGGCCATCGTGCCAATATTTTACATCCTGCCTTCACCCATGTGGGAATCGGCATCGTGAACGGAGGCCCATACGGGATGATGTTTACCCAGATGTTTGTGGGGCGCTAATCTGAAAGGCCGGCGGTTGCCGGCCTTATTTATATTGGGGGATAAAAAGCATCTTTCCCGGGTGAAGGTAGCCCGGATATTTAATTTTATTGAAAGCAATCAATTCTTCGGGAGTGATGTGAAAACGCCGCGCAATGCTTTCCACCGTATCGCCGGGCCGGACGTGGTAGATTAATTTTTCGGCCTGCTGGGGGAGGTATGCCGGGATTTTTACCCCTTCTTCCTTTTCATATATGAAAACGGGTGTCCCGAGAGGAGCCAGGGGGAAGATTTCTTCCACATCTTCATTATGCATGCGGACACAACCGGCGGTAGCTTCCGTGCCGATTGTCCAGGGGTTAAAAGTGCCGTGAATGCCGTGGCGCTCATAAGTAAAAGCCATCCAGCGTGTACCAAGCCCCGGGTGCGGACGGGGGTTTTTTTCGTAAATTGTAAATTCGCCTAAAGGGGTGGGAGTTTCCGGTTTGCCGACGGCAACAGGGTATGTTTTGTATAACTGTCCCTGCAAGTAAAACATTAATTTTTTGGTTTTCCGGTTAACCTCAATGCGTGTCACTGCCTGCCCTCCTTTGCCGGGGTTATTTTATTTTATGAAGTAATTTGTTGATTTGCCATCTTTCCCGCAAGCAGCCCATTATTTTGCCCGTGTAGGCTGCATATTTGCAGTACAAAATAGATAACGACCCCGAAAAATGTTCTTAAGGAGTGAGGCTAATGAGTCCGAGGCGAGACAGGATTATGTCGGATGCACTAAAGGAAGAATTAGCCGAAGAATTAGGCGTGGCCGAGATTGTCCGCAAAGAAGGTTGGGGCGGTGTTTCTTCCAGAAACTGCGGCAATCTGGTTAAACTGGCAATTGAACGCGCCGAACGAGCTCTGGCGAACGAAAAGTAGGGGTTAACGTACCGGATTTCCGGTACGTTTTTCGCTCAGCTGCAGGTATTCTCGGTCCGGTGGGAGTTGACGAAAAAAAGGAATTTTAAACCTGGCGTGGAATAGTTAAGCATAAAATCAGAAGTGCAAGCAGGATTCTAAAACTCGCGGCAGAAAATGGGGGGACAATGGTGAAAAAACTACGCAGCCTGGAAGATGTAAAAATGCTGGGAACTGATTCCGGTCGTATTTTCCATTCTGCCAGCCATGATGAAATTCTGGCCGGGGCGACGACTGATGTTTATTTTATACGCACATTGGAGATTTTACGGGCTGCCGGCAGGGAGGATACTGTGGTCACTGCAGAAATATTCACCAGCAGGCCGGGAGTTATGTGCGGGGTAGAAGAAGCAGTGAACCTTCTTGGGACTTTGGATGTTGAAGTATGGGTCCTTCCGGAAGGTCTGGAGTTTACCAGGAAAGAAACAATCATGCGTATCAGGGGGCGCTACAGCGAGTTTGGCATTTATGAAACAGCCATTTTGGGCATGCTGGCCAGTGCCAGCGGCTGGGCAACTGCCGCCAGGGAATGTAAAAGGCTGGCGGGAGGACGTGCAGTGCTATGTTTTGGTGCACGCCACGTTCATCCTGCGGTGGCACCTGTCATGGAACGGGCAGCCATTGTTGGCGGGGTTGACGGTTGCAGCTGCATTCTGGGAGCCAAACTGGCCGGACAGGAGCCGAAGGGAACCGTGCCCCATGCGGTGATGCTGATTGTGGGAGATACACTGGAGGTTGCCAATATATACCATAAGATCATGCCTGCGGGCGACCCGCGAATCATCTTGGTTGATACTTTTAAAGACGAGGCAGAGGAGGCTTTACGCTTGGCGGCGGCACTGGGCGACAGTTTGCATGGTATACGCCTGGATACTCCCTCGGAACGGGGCGGCGTGACTCCCGGTTTGGTGCGCGAAATTAGGGCACGCCTTGACCAGGCGGGGTATCGGCATGTACAAATTTTTGCCTCAGGCGGTCTCGATGCTGAGCGGCTGCCTCTTCTTGCCGAGGCAGGTGTGGATGCCTTCGGCGTAGGTTCTTATATCTCGCGGGCTCCGGCTATTGATATGACCATGGACATCAAAGAAGTGGAAGGAAGGCCAATTGCCAAGAGAGGCCGTATTCCCGGTGTAACCGGGAACGAGCGTTTAAAGAAAATACTGTAAACCGGGGGTAAAGTAATGCATTTTGACTCGCGGGAAGATTTTTTTTTGCATCTTTTTGTTGATTACACGCTGGTCAATGAAATGCTAATAGGCCGATATGCAGATGTAATCCTGCGAAAACTTGGCATTAAATACGGTCAGAGCCTGGAAGAAAGCTACAGGGAGCAGACGGCTGCCGGCAGTGATAAATTTACGGTTGAAGAACTTGTTGCTTTTATCTTATATTTGCTGCGCAAGCTGGGGGGGGCATATCTCTGCAAGCACAGGACAGAGACCAAACTGGAATTTGCCAGTTATGATTGCCCTTTTCGTCATCTGATTTTAAAAAGCCCGGCACTGTGCAAATTTATTCAGGGTGTTATCGGCAGTATCGTGGCACGAAATTTTCCCTATTGCAAAATTGAGGAACGCAGCTCCCAGTCAAGAAAAGACCCTTTTTGCCATTTTATCGTGTATTTGGCGCAGACGGACGAGGCGCAGCGGAGCCCCGGAGAGGAATTTACCGACAACAGGACGTCATATTTTATAACCAGGAGGGAAATGCAGACTGCCAAGGCGGACCTTTTCCCGCCCAGCCAAGTTTACGACCCCGCCGCTCTGCAGGGGTTTGAAGATCTGAAATCTATCTACCGCGAAATGAAAATGGAATATAACCAGTTGCGGGATGAAATTTTTTCCGATTTAAAAATGGGCGTGGTGATTGTTAATAATGCTAATCAAATTACATACCTGAATAAAGCTGCACAGGAGCTGCTTTTGGGTGATGAGAGTGATCCGTTGCAGTGTGAACCTTTTCTGGGTCTCCTGGGGCAAACACTGAACACCGGGAAACGTTTTAATCAATACCTGCTCCAAGTTCCGCGCATTGAGGGGCAGCGTTTTTATTCCGTCAACACTTCACCGCTTTACGACGAAAAAGGGGCGGTAAGCGGAGCTGTATGCGTGTTTCAAGATGTGACGGAAAAGAAAGCCCTGGAAAATGAGCTGCTGCAAATGGAGAAGTTTTCCCTGGTGGCGGAACTGGCTGCCGGGACGGCTCATGAAATCCGCAACCCCATGACTACACTGCGCGGTTTTTTACAGGTCTTGAGCCGGGAGTTTCGTCCCGGGACCAAAGGCCATGAGTATTGTGAACTGATGATTGATGAAATCGACAGGGCCAATTCCATTATTAAAGAGTTTTTACTGCTAACAAAACCGGCCGCCCCCAACCTGGAGGAAACCAACATACACGTCATTCTGGAAGAAATATCGCTTTTAATTGAAACCAAATCCCTGCTGGAAAATGTGGAGCTGCAGAAACAGTTTGCCAAGAATTTGCCGCTGGTGAAAGCGGATCCTGCGCAAATTAAACAGGTTTTCCTAAATATCGCCACCAATGCTATTCAAGCCATGCCCAACGGTGGCAGTCTGACCATTACCAGCCAAGCCAAGGGAAACAAAGTGGTGATTACTTTTGCAGACACGGGCTGCGGAATGGATGAAGCCCAGCTGGCTAAAATTTTTGACCCGTTTTACACCACCAAGGAGCAGGGAACCGGCCTGGGGTTGACGATCTCTTATAGAATCATTGAAAATCACGGCGGTAAGATTGCCGTGGAGAGTACACCCAATGTAGGCACGACTTTTACCATAGAGCTGCCTGCAGTACCTGAACCGATGTCAAAAAAGGATTTTACCCAGGGCTAAAAAGGCACGTCACTTATGTGCCTGTTTTTTTTGTGTCTTGAGCTATGCAGCCGGCGGCAGGATGCTGCATACAGGGGCAAAATGAGGGGAATTCTATCTAGTGTTGTCAGGAATGCGGGGGTGTAGTTTTGGCACAGTACAAAAAAGGTCATTTGGTTATTATTGGCGGGGCGGAAGACAAGGAGGGAGAATGTGAAATCCTCAAACGCTTTTTCGCCCTGGCCGGAGGAAGAAATGCCAGGATTGCCGTCTTGTCCACTGCCAGCACCGACCCGGGGGCCGGTGAGCAGTACAAGGCTATTTTCACCGAGATGGGTGCGGCTGCCGTCCAGGTGCTGGCGGTACAAAACAGGGCTGAGGCCAACCGGACACATTATTTTGAACAGTTTGCCGAACAAACGGGCGTTTTTTTTACGGGAGGCGATCAACTGCGCATTACAGGAATCCTTGGCGGCAGTATACTGGGTAAAGCGTTGCAGAAATGTTATCAAAATGGGGCGGTTATTGCCGGTACCAGTGCCGGTGCTTCAGCCATGAGTGAAACCATGCTGGTGGGAGGGCTGGACGATGCCACCCCCAGCAAGGAGATTATCCGCATGGCGCCGGGCTTGGGTTTGCTCCGGGACGTGGTGGTTGACCAGCATTTTGCCCAGCGCGGGCGTATCGGCCGGTTGTTGTCGGTGGTGGCGCATAATCCGTATATCCTGGGTGTGGGGATTGATGAAAACACGGCCATTATAGTCAATGGCCGTGACGAGTGTGAGGTGGCCGGAGAAGGCACAGTGACCATCATTGACGGTCTCAATGTAACGCATTCCAATGTTTCCGAATCACAGCCCGGTCAGCCGCTGGCGCTGTGCGACGTTAAACTGCATATTCTCAGTAAGAATTACGGTTTTAACCTTAAACATCGTGTTGTCAGGATGCCACAATCTTAAGGAGGACAACGTAAAACTATGAAAATAGTGGAGCTGCATTTTTTTTCCGGGCGCAATATTTACAGTCACCGCCCGGTTTTAAAAATGCTTTTGGACCTGGAGGAGGCTGCCTGTTTCCGGACAGATGCCGACCCCGGTTTTGTCGGGCGCCTGCTTGCCGTGTTGCCAGGGCTTGAGGAACACAAATGTTCCCGCCGGCGCCGGGGAGGATTCCTGGAACGGATCCGGGAAGGCACCTACTTGGGGCATGTGACGGAACACGTTTTCCTGGAATTGCAAAGCCTGGCCGGTGTCGGCAGGGAGTACGGCAAGACTTGCACCGGCCCCGGCACATTGGTGCAAATTATTGCCGAATACTGCTGCCGCCAAGTTGCTGAAATCCTGGCGGCGGCGGCAGTGGAACTGGTCAGGGCTGTGCTGCATAAAAAGCAGTATGATTTGCAGCCCGTGCTTTTGGAGGCAAAAAGAATGGCGGCTTTGTACCTGCCCGGCCCCAGTACTCAGGCGCTCCTGCAGGCGGCCCGCAAACGCGGCATTCCTTACCAGTTGCTGGAGGAAGGAACCAGCCTTTATCGCTTGGGGACGGGCAAATATCAGAAACGCATCCAGGCTAGTGTCAGCGAAGAGACAAGTTGTATAGCGGTAGATATTGCGTGCAATAAGCCTCTGACGAAAAAAATCCTTGCCCGGCATGGCCTGCCTGTACCCCCGGGCAAAGTGGTAAAGACGGCTGCAGAAGCGCTTGAGGCAGCCGGGGAAGTGGGCTTTCCCGTGGCAGTAAAACCGGTTGACGGCAATCAGGGCAGGGGCGTCTTGCTCAATCTGCTCTCTCCTGCAGAGGTGGAAAGAGCTTTTGTGCTTGCGTCTGCTTACAGTTCTTCCGTACTGGTGGAGTCATATCTTGCCGGCAAACATTACCGCTTTCTGGTGGTACACGGTGAAGTTGCGGCTGTTGCTGAAAGGCTGCCGGCACATGTTATTGGTGACGGCAGGCGCAGCATTAGACAGTTGATCGAAGAAGAAAATAAAAATCCACTGCGGGGGGAGGGGCATGAAAAGCCGCTCACCAAAATCCCGATAGACAATTTAACAGTAGAGGCCCTGCGTCGCCAGGGGCTTACCCTGGAAACGGTGGTGCCTGCAGGCGTAAAAGTATCTGTGCGGGATAATGCCAATCTTTCCACCGGCGGTACCGCCTGCGATGTGACTGATCTTGTCCATCCCCGGCAGTCTGCACTGGCAGCCGCTGCGGCCAGGCTGGTGGGACTTGACATTGCCGGTGTTGATATGGTTATGCAGGACATTACACAGCTGCCGGAAGGGCAGGTAGGGGGAATTATTGAGGTTAATGCCGCCCCCGGGTTGCGTATGCACCTCTTTCCTACGGCGGGCAAACCGCGTAACGTGGGGGAGATTATTATGGAAAAGCTCTTTCCCCCGGGGCGGCAAGTCCGTATCCCCGTCTTCAGCATCACCGGTACCAACGGCAAAACTACTGTTACCCGGATGCTGGAATATGCCATGCGGCGGCATGGTCTGCAAACCGGCATGTGCTGTACCGACGGTTTGTATTACAACGGTGTGCTTGTCAAGGCCGGCGACCTGACGGGACCGGCCGGAGCTGCAGCAGTTCTAGCCCACCCGGAAATAGAAGTTGCCGTTTTGGAAACGGCACGTGGCGGCATAGTCAGGCGCGGTCTGGGTTACGACCGGGCGGATGTGGCGGTAATCTGCAACATTCGACCCGACCACCTGGGGCAGGATGAAATCAAGACGCTGGAGGACCTTGTTCATATAAAAAGCCTGGTGGCGGAGGCTGTTTATGAGACCGGTGCAGTGGTCCTCAACGCCGACGACCCTTCCACCCATGCCATTGCCGAACATGTCTGGGCGGGCCTGATTTATTTCAGCCTGCAGGAAGACAATATTACTGTCAGGCGGCATTTAAGTAAAGGCGGGCGGGCACTTTTTGTTCATCGCGGCACCATTATGGCCGCCCAGGGGAACAGAGTGGTGCTGGTTGGAAAAACACGCGATTTTGCCGTGACTTTTGGCGGGCGGGCAAGGCATCAGGTGGAAAACCTGCTTGCCGCTTTGTCCGCCTGTTGGGGTTTTGGCCTTTCCCCGCGGCAAGCGGCTTTTTACCTTCGTAATTTTGCCGCCAATCCCCAAGACAACCCCGGCCGGTCCAACCTGTACCAGCTTGGCGCTTTCAGCGTCATGATTGATTACGGCCATAATGCAGACAGCTTTACCAAAATGGGCGAGCTGGCCAGAAAACTGAAACCCAACAGGACATTGGCGGTGATAGGAGTTCCCGGCGACCGTTGTGACGATTTAATAACAGCCGCCGGTGAAGCGGCCGCCCGGGCGTTTGATGTGCTGTTGATCAAGGAAGACGAAGATTTGCGCGGGCGCAGGAGCGGGGAAGTGGCGCAACTGTTGAAACAGGGCGCCCTGCAAGCAGGCAAAAACCCCGCCTGGATGCATTTTTTCCGGCATGAACGGGATGCGGTGCGGTACGCCCTGAAGGCTGCCCTGCCCGGTGATTTAATTCTTGTTTTTTATGAACGGCTGGATACCGTGCTGGCTGAAATCGACGCTTTTGTACCGTCCGCGCGGCTGCAGGGAAAAAGCAAACCTGCTGTAAGCATGGAAAACCCTGTTGCCCTCACTTAGCAGGAATTTCCTCCCCCGCAGCGAATATAACAGCCAAACGGCTGCGAGCAGGGGTAATTATGCCCGTTTGTGAGAAAGCATATGCGAAAATAAATTTAGTCTTGGCAGTAACAGCCAGAAGGACTGACGGTTATCATGAGTTGCAGACGATATACCAAAACCTGACGCTACATGATACGCTGCAGTTGACATCACTTGCTGAAGACAAAATTATCTTGACCTGTGATGATCCCAGCCTTCCTGTCGGGCCGGACAATTTAGTCTGGCGTGCAGCAGAAAGGCTGAAACGTTTTTTCCGTATTTCTCGCGGTGTCCATATTAAACTGCAAAAGCGGATTCCCGTAGCCGCAGGTCTTGCCGGCGGCAGCAGTGATGCCGCTGCGGTGCTGCGGGGGTTGGTTCGTCTGTGGCACCTGCCGCAGGATTGGGAAGAATTAATTCAGTTGGCTGCCGAGTTGGGCTCGGATGTGCCGTACTGCCTGTTTGGGGGGACGGCTCTTGGTACCGGACGGGGGGAAAAAATTACAACCCTTGCCCCGTGCCCGCATTTTTATGTGGTTCTGGCCAATCCCGGTTTTAAGGTCAAAACGGCGGAGATTTACCATTCCTTGACAGAGGCGGATCTGGAACCCGGGTATGATCTTACTCCCATGCTCCGTGCCTTGGCTTGCGGTGACAGAAATGGCATCGTGGCAAACTTGTCCAATACGCTGGAAGCGGCCGCCTTTCGCCTGAGCCCTGCGATCCGTACACTGAAAGACAAGCTTGCGCAAAAGGCGCCGTCTTTAATGTGTGGCAGCGGGCCTACGGTTTTTGCTCTCTTTACTGCGCAAGAGGAAGCGGAAGAGGCGGCCCTCTCTTTACGGCGGGAAGGAACTGCCGTCTGGCTGACAGAAACAATTTCCCAGCCGACGGCCGGAGGTGAGTGAAAATCGTTGATGCCATCATCCTGGCAGGATCCGCCGGCCCCACCGCGTTGACTGAGGCGGAAATGGTGGATAACAAAGCCTTTATACGCATTAGGGAGCGGACTATGCTTCAGCATGTATATGGTGCCCTAAAGCGAGCTGCCGGCGTTGGCCGGATTGCCGTGGTGGGTCCCCAGGATAAAATAAAAGCCTGCCTGGAAGGGCAGGATGTACTTGTCGTCCCGGAAGGAAAAACAATTGTGGAGAATGTGGAACGCGGTTTTAAGGCGCTGCAGCCTGAAGGCTATTTCCTTGTTTGCTCCGCCGATATTCCTTTCCTGACGCCGGAAGCGGTGGATGAGCTAATCTTGGCCTGTAAGCCTTTTACCGCAGATTTTTATTATCCTATTGTGGAACGCAGTGACAATGACAAGCGATTCCCGGGGGTCAAACGCACGTATGTCAGACTGGCCGAGGGTGAATTTACAGGCGGCAACATTATTCTTGTCAATCCTGCCTGCCTGAAGAAGGCACTGCCGCGCCTGGAACGCGTGTTTGCACTGCGGAAAAGTCCTTTGAAGCTGACTTCTCTTTTAGGTTTCACCTTTCTTGTCAAACTGTTTTTCCGTAGGTTGACAATTAAAGAATTGGAAAAGCGTTTTGCGGAACTGTTTGCCGTGACGGGCAAGGCGGTAATTTCCCGTTATCCGGAAATCGGCACCGATGTGGATAAATTATCCGATCTGGCCCTGGCGCGCCGGCTTTTGTAAGCAAGGTTGTGTAATTTAAGGAACTGCCGTCTTGTGGTCGGGGTTCGCGCAGTCTGAAAATTTTACAGGGGCAAATATTTTCCCAGTAAAAAGCAGGATTTATTTTGCTTGTGTGGAAATAGCACAATAGAGGGAAAGGCGGTGAAAAAACATGGAAGTGACGGACGTCAGAATAAGAAAAATTAACAATGAAGGTAAAATGAAGGCAATTGTATCAATTACCCTGGACAATCAATTTGTTGTTCATGACGTGCGCGTGATTGAGGGCAATAACGGTTTATTTGTGGCCATGCCCAGTAAAAGAACTCCCGACGGTGAGTTTAAGGACATTGCGCACCCGATTACTTCGGAAACGCGTGAAATAATTCAAACCGCTGTTCTGGATGCCTATAACGCCGAGCTGGAAAGGGAATTAGTAGGAGCTTAAGCACGGAGCAAATTGCTCCACTTTTTTTTTGCGTGCATGACGCCTCGCTTAGCCGGATGAAAAAAAGTAGCATTTGGCGGCAAAAGTGGTTAAAATAAATTGAAGCTATTCTTGAGGAGGCAGGGTCTCGGTATGTTAACAGCGGTTATTTTGGCTGCCGGAGAGGGCAAGCGCATGCATTCTCGGCGACCCAAAGTTTTACATGAAATCTGCGGGCAGCCTATGCTGGCGCATGTTATTGGTGCCGTGCGCAATGTTTGTTCGGACATAATTGTGGTTGTGGGGCACCAAGGGGAAGAAATCAAGGCGGCCGTCGGCGACAGTGTGGTCTATGCCGAACAGCATGAGCAGCTGGGGACAGCCCATGCAGTGCTGCAAGCGGAACCACTTTTGCCGGATGCAGGTAATGTTCTGGTCTTGTGCGGGGATACGCCGCTCCTTACTCCCGATGCGATAGAGCAACTGTATACCGTTCACAGGAGTGCGGCTGCGGCAGCCACCATTTTGACAGCCACTGTCCCCAACCCGTTCGGTTACGGCCGCATTGTACGGGGACCGGACGGAGAGATACAAAAAATTGTGGAAGAAAAAGACGCAACGGCAGAAGAAAAAATGCTCACGGAAATAAACACGGGTACTTATGCTTTTGACATCCGGGCACTGCGGGAAGGACTGGTTGGGGTGAAAAACGCGAACGCAGCGGGAGAATATTACCTGACTGACTGTGTCGAGCTGATCATCAAAAGCGGAAAAAAAGTGGCAACAAGCCTGCTGCCCGATTACAGGCTTGCCCTGGGGGTGAATGACAGAATCCAGCTGGCGGAAGCGCAGTCATTAATGCAGGAACGCATTAACCGTAATTTGATGGCGGCAGGCGTTACCATGATCAACCCGGCAACCGTTTATATTGATGCAGGAGTTAAAGTAGGCAGGGATACCGTAATTTTCCCCAACACTATCCTCCGGGGCCGGACAGTGGTGGGGGAAGGCTGCATGCTTGGACCCCAGACGGAAATCACAGATTCCACTATTGGTGACGGTTCACAAGTGAGGCATTCCGTCGTGACGGAAAGCATTCTGGAGAAAAAAGTAACGGTGGGCCCCTTTTGTCATCTACGCCCAGGCACTATCCTGAAAAGCGGCGTGAAGGTGGGGGACTTTGTGGAAATTAAAAATTCACAGGTTGGCGAGGGCAGCAAAATACCCCATCTCTCCTATATCGGGGACGCCGAAATCGGCTGCGATGTAAACATGGGCGCGGGAACCATTGTGGTGAATTTTGACGGACGGAATAAATATAAGACAGTGGTTGCCGACGGTGCTTTTGTAGGCTGCAACAGCAACCTTGTTGCGCCCGTCACCATTGGCCGGGGGGCTTTTGTGGCGGCCGGTTCAACCATTACAAACGACGTACCTGCCGGGGCACTCTCCCTTGCCCGTGCACGACAGGTGGATAAACCGGGCCTTGCCGCCCGCCTGCTGGGGCATAGGGATGACGAAAAATGACGTTTTGGCAGGAATTAGCCGCCCGCCTCGCGAAGAAACCTTTTTTGAATGAATTCAGTCAGGGGGTTACGGCGTGTATCGAGGGAAAAAGTTGCAAATCTTTACCGGAACGGCAAATGAAAAACTTGCCGCCGCGATTGCCGGCCACATCGGTATTACCTTGGGTAAGGCGGAGGTAAAGCGTTTCAGTGACGGGGAGATAAGTATTTATATTGGCGAAAGTGTTCGGGGGGCGGATGTTTTTATTGTGCAGCCTATCTGCTGCCCGGCCAATGAAAACTTGATGGAACTGCTGATCATGATGGATGCCATGAAACGTGCCTCGGCAAAAAGTATTAATGCCGTCCTGCCATATTACGGTTACGCACGTCAGGACCGTAAAACCAGGGCGCGGGACCCGATTACGGCCAAACTTGTAGCCGACTTGCTGACAACAGCCGGTGCAACACGCGTTATAACCATGGATCTGCATGCCGGCCAGATCCAAGGTTTCTTTAACATCCCTGTAGACCATCTCAAAAGCCTGCCGATTCTCGCCAATTACTTTCAGAGGAAGAAACTGGAAAATGCAGTGGTTGTTTCACCGGACATGGGCGGGGTGACCAGGGCACGGGAACTTGCAGAACGGCTGCATTTGCCTATTGCCATTATTGACAAAAGGCGCCCGGAACCGAATGTGACAGAAGTTATGCATATTATCGGGGAGGTCAGCGGGAAAACGGTCATTATGATTGATGACATTATTGATACGGCGGGAACAATTTCCCAGGGAGCACGTGCCCTGATGGAACACGGCGCCAGGGAGATTTATGCCTGCTGTACTCACCCTGTGCTTTCCGGTCCTGCGCTGGACCGCCTGGCAGACGCTCCGCTAAAAGAAATTGTCGTCACGGATACCATACCGCTGGGCGAGCGAACGCTGGACAAAATCAAGATTCTTTCCGTGGCGCCCCTGATTGGCGATGCCATTATTCGCATTCATGAAGAGCTTTCAGTGTCCAAGCTATTTGATTGAGCCTATTTGACTGCCCTGAGCAAAAAAGGTTATAATACCAGGAAAAACAGGAGAAGGAGGATACAACATGGAACGCTTGCAAATCCAGGCACAGCCGCGGACAGCAACTACCAAAGGGCAGCTGAAAATGCTCCGCAGGCAGGGTATGGTCCCCGCTGTGCTTTATGGCAAAAAAGCGGCAGCAAAATCTATTGCCGTGGAAGCAAAAGACCTGCACAGGATATTAAACTCTCCTGCGGGAATGAATACAATTATCGACTTGACGGTGGACGGTGAAAACACGCCTGCAATTTTGAAAGATTTGGACAGGGATATTCTCCTTTCAGACCGGATCATCCATGCCGATTTCATGCGCATTTCCCTGCACGACAAGCTGGAAGTTCAGGTACCGGTAGTAGTCGCCGGTGAGGCGGCAGGGGTGAAGGAGGGAGGCATCCTCCAGCAGACGCTGCGTGAAGTTACCGTGAAATGTCTGCCGACAAGCATCCCGGAATACCTGGAGCTTGATATTTCAAACCTGGCCATGGGAGAAAGTTTAAGTGTTGCCGACTTGCAAGTGTCTGAGGATATGGAAATTATTACAGACCCGGACGAAGTGATAGTCACCGTACTGGCACCCCGTCTTGAAAAAGAAACAGCCGAAGAAGGTGTGGAAGGGGAGACTGCTGAAACTGTTGAAGGAGGGCCTGCTGAGACTGAGGCGGGGGAGTAGTGGCGTCCCATGTTTTTGATTCTCGGCTTGGGAAATCCGGGGCCGCAGTATGTGCTGACACGCCATAATGCCGGCTTCCGGGTTATAGACCACGTAAGCAGTGTGGCAAAAATCCCTCTTTATAAGACGGGATGCCATGCTTTTTGGGGAGCGGGCATTTTTGCCGGCCGGCAGGTAGTGCTGGCCAAGCCCATGACATTTATGAACAACAGCGGTCTGGCGGCTGCGGCGCTTAGGCGCCGCTTTGGCGTGGAGCCGGCACGGCTGCTTGCCGTTTATGATGATATGGATCTGCCCCTGGGAACGATACGCCTGCGGCCGGGCGGCGGCAGCGGCGGGCATAAAGGCATGGACTCGCTGATTTTTCATTTGCAGACGGACCGGTTTCCCCGCCTGCGTATCGGTATCGGCCGCCCGCAAAACAGCGATGCGATTGATTATGTACTGGAAGCTTTCACTGCGGAAGAGGAAGCCGTTCTCGGGCCTGTCCTCCAAGCTGCAACAAGAGCTGTGGAAGTTTTCCTTGCCGAGGGCATTGAAGCGGCGATGAACCGCTTTAATCAAAAAAAATAGCTTTACAGGCAGGAAATTTTGTGTTAGAGTAAGGCTTAACTATCCAACCTAAAAGCAAAAAGGCAATGAAGGAGAAAAGTAGGGTAGACACGGCCTGTCAGGGAGGAGCCATCACCGACTGCAAGTGGCTCCAGGCACGGTTTACTTGAAGTTCCCTCCGGAGCTGCAGGCTGAACTACAGTAGGCTGTGCCGGATTCCCCGCCCGTTAGCACCGGGGCAAGTATCGGAGCAATCCCGTACTTGTAAAGAGCGGGCGCAAGCTGCGCCAATGTGGGTGGTACCGCGGTCTAATCATCCGTCCCTGTTTTAGGGGCGGATTTTTTTTACCGCAGAGAAACAAACAGCAGGAGGAAAGAAAATGATTGTTGTGATGGATTTGCATGTAGGTGAAAAAGAGCTGCAAGCTGTGGAAAATGTCCTGCAGCAGCATGGTTACCGCTGCCATTTAATTCGCGGTGTACAGCGGATTGTGATCGGGGCGGTAGGATCGACCAAAGGGGAGATCCCACCTGCTCTGGAAACGATGCCGGGTGTGGAAAAAGTTTTGCGGGTGATGCAGCCTTATAAGCTGGTCAGCCGGGAAGTGAAGCCGGATGACACTGTTGTCAGGGCAGGGTCGGTGTGCCTGGGGGGCGGTTATGTAACCGTGCTGGCAGGACCATGTGCCGTGGAAAGCCTGGAACAGCTGCTGGCCGCAGCCCGGGCGGTAAAAAAATATGGCGCCGCCGCCCTGCGTGGAGGAGCATTTAAACCAAGGACCTCTCCTTATGCTTTTCAGGGGTTGATGGAAAAAGGACTGGAATATCTGCGCCGCGCCAGGGAAGAAACAGGCCTTGCCGTTGTCACGGAAGTCATGAACCCGGCGGACGTGGAACTGGTGGCGGAAACGGCCGATATCATCCAGATAGGGGCCAGGAATATGCAAAATTTCCCGCTTTTAAAAGAAGTGGGACAGCTCCGGCGGCCCGTGCTGCTGAAGCGCGGCCTGGCGGCAACTGTGGAAGAATGGTTGATGGCTGCCGAGTATATCTTGTCCGAGGGGAATTACCAGGTTATTCTCTGTGAACGAGGGATCAGAACATTTGAGACATCTACCCGAAATACCCTGGATGTGAGCGCCATTGCCCTGGCCAAACGACTATCCCACCTGCCGGTCATTGCGGACCCCAGTCATGCCGGCGGCAACTGGCGACTGGTGCAGCCGCTGGCCCTGGCCTCCCAGGCTGCCGGTGCCGACGGTCTGCTCATTGAAGTCCACCCCGATCCCCAATCCGCTCTCTGCGACGGGCCTCAGTCCCTCAATCCGCAGCATTTCGGTGAGCTGATGGCCGCAGTGGAAGCGCTGGTCGCACTGCTTGGCAAAAAACTGGTGCAGGGAGGGAAAGCACAATGATCAAGATGGCATATCTTGGCCCGCAGGGGACTTTTTCCGAAGAAGCCGCCACTGTTTTTGGCCATTATTGCGGCGTTTCCGCTCTGCAGCCCTATGCTACCATCTCCCGCTGCGCCCGCGCCGTGGAGGAGGGTGAGACCGACTATGCAGTGGTGCCGTTGGAAAACTCACTGACAGGCTCGGTCCCTGAAACACTTGATCTTCTTACTGCCAGTGTGGAGCTGCAAATCCAAGCTGAACTGGATGTGCCCATCGAACTGTGCCTGCTGTCGGCCAAAGCGGAGATGAAAGCAATCGAAAAGATTTTCTCCCATCCCCAGGCCTTGGGCCAGTGTCGCAATTACCTGCAGCGGTTTTTCCCCGATGTCCAAACAGTTCCAGTCTTAAGTACGGCGGAAGCGGCCGCCATGGCTGCCGCACAGGGTAAGGGCACTGCCGCCATTGCCGGCCGGAAGGCTGCGGTACAATATGGTTTGACAGTGGTGGCGGCTGGGATTGCGGACAATACTTCCATCACCCGCTTTATTGCGCTGGGCCGGGAAAACGGCAGCCTGCCCCGGCCGGAAAAAACATCACTTGTTTTTTCTGTGAAAAATGTGGCAGGCAACCTCTATGCGGTGCTGCGTGCTTTTGTCGAGTATAAGGTTAATCTGACCAGAATTGAATCGCGTCCGGCAAAGAGCCGCCTGGGGGAATATATTTTCTTTGTCGACCTTGACGGTACACTCCAGGATGCGGCAGTGCAAACGGCTGTCCGTGAAGCGGCTGCAGAAGCTGTCATGCTTAAATTACTGGGGTCCTATCCTGTGCTCCGGCGCTGGCAGGTATAAAATACCAGCCTTTTGTCCATCCTACGGGCAAGAGGTGAGACAGTGTTTATTTACTGGGTTTGCCGCAGCTGTCAAAGAGAGCAGATGCGCCTTGCCGCCGACGCAAAGAACCCGCGTATTGCCGCATTGACGGCACAGGCCGGGAGCGATATAATAAAGCATGACCGGGAGGGAAATTTACTGGTCCTGCTTTTGTGCGACGACTGTTTCCGAGACGTCTTGGCAGGAGAAGAAGGCGAAGATGGCTTGACGCTCCCAGCGCAGTTGTACCACTAAGAAATCTCGACATTACGGCCTTGCCTTTATTTTCACAAGGCCTTATTTTTACTGCTGAAAAAAGCGTGCACCGGTGCGGAGACCGGGCACGCCTTGTTGTGCTTCCTTACGGATTGTGGAGGTTATCGTATGCATAGTATTGCCGCCCGGATTGCGGGGCTTGACCAATTGCAGGAGCTTTTTACGGGATACTCCCATAAAACAACCAGCCGGCTGCTTTACGGCACGGAAGGCAGTGCACGGCATATGGTGATGGCTGCCATCCGCCTGGTGACCGGACGTCCTCTATTAATTGTCACACCGGATGCTCTGCAGGCCGACAAAGTGTATGAGGATTTGACGGCCGTGTTTGGTGAAGATGACGTGTGGCTTTACCCCGGCAAAGACCTCCTGTATTATCATGACCTTTATTCCGCTTCCGGAGAAACTCCCGCCCGACGTATTGCCGTCCTGGCGCAGCTGGCCGGGAAAAAGTGCCCCATTGTGGTGACTACCGTTTCGGGGCTTGCGGCAAAAATGTGCCCGCCCGGGCCGTGGCAGGAAGGGTGTCTCACCCTGCAGGCGGGAGAAGAATTTCCCCTGGAAAAGTTGCTTGCCAGGCTCGCAGCCGTCGGTTATGAACGGGTGGAATTGGTGGAAATCAGGGGCCAAGTCTCTGTCCGCGGCGGTATTGTGGATATTTTCCCCATGGCGGAAGAACAGCCTGTCAGGATTGAATATTTCGGAGATCAAATTGAGTCTCTTCGCCGTTTTGATCCCGTTACCCAGCGTTCCCGCGAACCTCTTGCCTCGCTATTCATCACACCCGCACTGGAAGTGATCTGCGGTGAGCAAGAACGCAGGCGCGCCCTTTCTCTACTCGCGGAGGAAAAAGAGAAACTGGCCGCCAAGAATAACCGGCATTCCCGAAAAATGCTGGCCAGGCTGGAGGAACTTTACGCGCGGCTGGAGGAAAAAATTTATTTTACGGGGATGGAACAGAATCTCCTATATTTTTATGAACAACCTGTCAGCCTGGCGGAATGGTTTCCGTCCGAGGCACTGTTTTTTCTCAGCGACCCCCTGCGCTGTGCAGAGGCGGCGGAACAACTGGACCATGAACTGAGCGAAATCAAAAGTAGCCTTTTTGCCCAGGGCGAGCTTTTAACGCGTCAGGTGGACTTGACGTGGTCTTATGAGGAAATGCTTGGCCGGATCAAGCTGCAGACAGTTGCTTTTTCCCTTTTTGCCCACCAGGGCAGGCCGGTGCCTTACCGCAAAAGCCTATCCCTTTCAGCCAAACCTGTACCCCGCTTCCAGGGGCAGTGGCAGCTTTTTACGCAGGAAATAAAACAATGGCGGCGACAGCAGTACAGTATTGTGATTCTGACAAGCAACCGGCAGCGCAGCCGGAATGTGGCGGATATTCTTGAGGCGGAAGGAATACCTGCCGCATATGCCCCGTCTGCCACTGAACTGCAACCGAGAACTGTCACCCTACTCCACGGAAGCCTGGATGCCGGTTTTGTATTGCCGGAAGCAAAACTGGTGGTACTTACCGAACAGGACCTGCTGCCGCAGCGGAAAAAAAGTCGCCGCATTAAAGGCAAGGAAGGCATTCGCATCGGTGATTACCAGGAACTGGCGGTTGGCGATTATGTGGTGCATGAACAACACGGCATTGGCCAGTATCTGGGTCTGCGGACCCTGGAAGTGGGCGGAACGGAACGCGATTATATTTACATTCAGTATGCCGGTAACGACAAATTATATATTCCGGTTGAACAGATAGACCTTGTCAGGAAATATATCGGCGTGGAAGGCAAAAAACCGAAACTTTCGTCACTGGGAGGCGGGGAATGGAGCAGGATTAAAGAACGTGTCCAGGCTTCAGTGCAAGAACTGGCCAAAGAATTGCTGGACCTTTATGCAGCCCGCGAAACTGAGCCCGGCCACGCTTTTTCGCCCGATCATCCGTGGGAAGCGGATTTTGCCGCTGCTTTCCCTTTTGAGGAAACGCCTGACCAGCTGCAGGCTATTGC
>JAAYLG010000195.1 GCA_012522075.1 Bacillota bacterium | reverse complement strand
TGCCATCCTGCAGCAGCTGGCGGAACTGTCTGCCGGCGAACTGAAAACTTGTTTTAAAGAATGTCGCTCTGCCTGCGCCCCTGGCTGCCATCCTGCAGGCATTGCCTGAATGGCGGGCCGGCTGCGGCAATACTTCCTTTTTACCAACTGCGGCGGCGGAAGTGGCGGCGGCTTTTTGCCGGCTGCAGGAAATGGCCGGACTGTATGCCGCAGCTTGCTAATTTTTACCGGCGCCATGGCTCCGGTAAATTTGCCCGCTACCTTGGTTTTCGCTGGGAAGGCGGCGGGAGGGACGGCACTTTGCAGGGAGTTGATCCTGTTGACACGGTCCGTTTTGCCGATTTGATCGGTTATGAAGAACAAAAGCGCGTGGTAGCGGAAAATACGCTGCTTCTTTTGCAAGGCCTGCCGGCCAACAACCTGCTGCTGTACGGTGACCGCGGCACAGGCAAGTCCTCTACGGTAAAAGCTCTCCTCAATGAATACGGACACCTGGGGCTGCGCCTGGTAGAAGTTCCGCCGGCGGCACTGATCGACTTGCCGTTGATTTTGCGGGAAGTGAGGGGATACAAGCAAAAATTTATTCTTTTTGTGGACGATCTTTCTTTTGCCGAACACGGGGAAAATTTCACCGCCCTGAAAGCAGTGCTGGAGGGAGGGGTGGAGCACAAGCCGCCCCATGTGGTTATTTATGCCACCTCCAACCGGCGCCACCTTGTCCGGGAAAAATTCAGCGACCGTGCCGGACTGCACTCCGGTGAACATGATGACGAAATAAGGTCTGCCGATACCCTGCAGGAAAAACTGTCCCTGGCGGACCGCTTCGGCCTGACATTGACTTTCCTCGCTCCGGACCAGAACCGTTACCTGGAGCTTGTGGAAAGCATGGTCCGTCGGCGGGGTCTTGTCATCGGACAGGATGAACTGCGGCAGAAGGCATTGCGCTGGGAAAAGTGGCAAAACAGCCGTTCACCCAGGACGGCGCGCCAGTTTGTCGACTGGTTGGAGGGCCGGTTGAAGCTGGCCGGGCTTTCCGCTCCTGCCGGAAGAGAAGAAGGAATTTCCCGGCAAGGCACGAATACATTTTCATAAATCGGGAATATCTAACATGAAAGTGTGTGCATGGAGGCGGAGAAGCCAGATGATAAAACCGGGATTTGACAGGATACTGCCTGCGGAAGAAGTGAAACAGGCGGAAGAGAAAGAAGAAAAAAAGCCCCAGAAAATTCGGGCCAGGATTCGCTTTGACTACAGGGGGAAAGCCCGTCCCGCAAGATTTTTATTCGGCGGCAAACGTACCGAAGAGGCAGCCGAGGAACTGCGGGACAAGCATGCTGCGCTCTGGCGGAATGTGCCGGTGCAAGGAATTTTCATTGAGCGAATTGACTTGGGGGAAATTTATACCGTTTATGATGAAGACATTGAGGATGAAGTTGCCTATGCACCGCTGGAACTGGATGTGACGGCGGACGCACTTGCCTACCTGGTCCGTTTTGCCGTGCGGGAAGAGTTCCGCCGCCTCCTGATCCTGGAACCGCCTGCTGTAAAACTGTCGATGCAGGAGATGGAACAGCTCTTTTTTGAAGTACATACACAGGCTAATAATCAGCTGGTGCAGAAATTTAAACGTTTGGCAGAGTAAAAGCGGCGACGGCCGCTTCAGACTGTAGACAAAGTCTTATGAAATGCAAACCTTGGACGATCCTTGGTTTGCATTTTCATTTATAATTCATAATTGCCGTGGGCAAAAAATCTTTGGCAAAAGTGTAAAAAAGCCAGCAAC
>JAAYLG010000194.1 GCA_012522075.1 Bacillota bacterium | reverse complement strand
CAACAATGTGCCACTTTTCAAGGGTGGGAGCAACTTTACTCGATCTGTTTTGAAAATATTAAATGAACCTGGCGTAGTGTGAGTGATGTGAGGCTCTCCTAAAACCTATAGTGGCTTGACACTATCTTTCCCTGCAGGGAAAATTGACCGTTTGCTTCATTTTTGATATCTTTGAAGAAAAGCTGTTCGAGGTGCAAAAATGGAAAACAACAGGCTGGATTGCCGCGGACTGGCCTGTCCCAGACCCGTGGTAGAAACAAAAAAAATGCTTGACAAAATGACTGCCGGGACGCTTGAGGTTTTGGTCGACAATGAAACGGCAAAAAACAATGTGTTAAAGCTGGCCGTTTCCCTGGGGCTTGCCGCAGCCGCACGGGAAGATGCGGGAATATATACAGTGACGATAATAAAAGAGGGGCAGGCAGCGGCGCCAAAGCGGGAGGAGAAAAGAAAAAGCCTGCTTTTGGCGCAGGATACATTCGGCTTGGGCGACGAAGAGCTGGGGAGGATCCTCATGAAATCTTTCCTTTATGCCCTGGCGGAAAGCGACAACCTGCCGGAAGCTATCTACCTGGTAAACGGCGGCGTGAAACTGGCCTGCAGCACCTCCCCCGCGCTGGATGCCATGCAGCGGCTGGCAGCCTTGGGTGTAAAAATATACTCCTGCGGCTTATGCCTTGACTATTTCCAGTTCAAAGACAGCCTGGAGGTAGGCGAAATAACCAATATGTATGCAATTGTGGAACAAATTACGACGGGCGCTGTAATCAGGCTGTAAAACAGCAGGAAAAAGACAGCAAGAAAGCGAATATATGTTTGCATACAGAGAAAGGGGGCACGCCATGCGTATTTTAGGCATTGACCCCGGTATTGCCACAACAGGATTTGCCGTCCTGGAAACTGACGGCATAAAAAGCAGGGCTTTGATCTACGGATGTATCCGCACATCCGCGGGGCAGCCCATGCCGGACCGCCTGCATACGCTTTACAGTCGGCTGCAGGAAATTTTGTCGTCTTATCAACCGGATAACGTTGCCATAGAAAAACTTTTTTTTGCAAAAAACGCCAACAGTGCCATGCAGGTTGGAGAAGCGCGCGGTGTTGCGGTCCTTGCCGCCTGCCATGCCGGCCTTGCCGTGTTTGAATATACGCCGCTCCAGGTTAAACAGGCTGTCGTCGGCTACGGCAAGGCGGAAAAAGGGCAGGTACAGCAGATGGTAAAATTGCTGCTGGCCCTGGAAGAAATTCCACGTCCGGACGATGCCGCCGATGCCCTGGCAATCGCCATCTGTCATGCCCACACCGTTGCTGCACTGCAGGCGGCGGGACGGAGGGAAAAGCGTGTTTAGCTATTTGCGCGGCGTGCTTGTCGGCAAGGGCAGTGATTATGTCGTGGTGGAAAACGCCGGCATCGGCTGGCAGGTGGCTGTGCCCGCCCCGGTGAGCAGCCGGCTTGCTTTGCAGGAAGAAGTCAAGCTTTTTATTTATTTTGCTGTCAGGGAAGATACACTGCAGCTCTATGGTTTCCTCACGCAGGACGAGCTGTCTCTTTTTAAACTGCTCCTTTCCGTGACAGGCATCGGCCCCAAAGTGGCGCTGGCCATCCTTTCCACCCTGGAGCCAGCCGAATTCATCCTGGCCGTCATGCAGGAAAATACTAAAGTTTTGACGCGGGTGCCGGGAGTGGGACCAAAATCGGCCAAACGCCTGCTGGTGGAATTAAAAGACAAGGTGGCGGCCGCCGCCCAAACGGCGCTTTCGCAGCCGGCAGTAAAAATTGCGGGGGAAAACAATGCTTACTCCGAAGCATTGGAAGCGCTGCTTGCCCTGGGTTACAGCGGCCCGGAAGCACAGGCCGCCCTTCAGGCGTCAGGCGGCGGGGAAGAACTGACATCTCAGGATTTGCTACGCAAAGCACTGGCCTATCTGGGCTCGCAATAAGGAGATGTCCATATGGGAGAAGACCGGATTATTTCCGCACGGGTGCGCAGTGAAGATGAGCTACAGGAAAACACCCTCCGACCGCGGACGTTTGACGAATATATCGGACAAAGCAAACTGAAAGAAAATTTGAGGCTATTTATTACGGCGGCACGAGAACGCGGTGATTCCCTGGACCACGTTCTACTTTACGGGCCCCCGGGCCTGGGGAAGACAACGCTTTCCCAGATTATTGCGGCGGAACTGGGAGTAAACCTGCGCGCAACTTCCGGGCCTGCCATTGAAAGGCCGGGCGACCTGGCAGCCATTCTTACCAACCTGGCGCCGTATGATGTGCTTTTTATCGATGAAATCCACCGTTTGAACCGGACGGTGGAGGAAATTCTCTATCCTGCCATGGAAGATTTTGCCCTGGACATTATTATTGGCAAAGGGCCGGCCGCCCGCTCCCTGCGGCTTGACCTGCCGCCCTTTACCTTAATCGGTGCCACCACCAGGGCGGGTGCCTTGTCGCCGCCGCTGCGCGACCGTTTTGGCGTAGTTGCCAGGCTCGACTATTACGATGAGCAGGAGCTGAAGGAGATTATCTGCCGTTCTGCCAAAATCCTGCAGGTGGAAATAAGCGACGACGGCGCTTTAATCATCGCCCGCAGCTCGCGCGGTACACCAAGAGTTGCCAACCGCCTATTAAAAAGAGTCAGGGATTTTGCCCAGGTAAAGGCAAATAATATTATTGACGACAAAGTGGCCAAAGCGGCCTTAAACATGCTGGAGGTTGATGAACTTGGCCTGGATGAGACCGACCGCCGGTTGCTGCGCACCATGGTGGAAAAGTTCGGCGGCGGTCCGGTCGGCCTGGAAACGCTGGCGGCTGCCGTTTCCGAGGAAACGGAAACCATTGAGGATGTCTACGAACCTTACCTGATGCAGATAGGTTTCCTGCAGCGGACGCCGCGGGGCCGTGTCATCACGCCGCTGGCCTGCCGCCACCTGGGGCTGACTTACGGCCAAGACGGCGGTCAAAACAGTTTATGGTAGGTGGAGGCAGTGAAATTGCTTTTGCATATGTGCTGCGGCCCCTGCAGCACATTTAGTGTAAAGCGTTTTCGTGAACTTGGCTATGAAATTTACGGCTACTTTTACAATCCCAACATTCATCCCTATAAAGAATTTAAAAAACGCCTCGAGACCCTGGAAGAATTCTGCCGCCAGGCCGCTGTCCCTTTGACGGCGGAGCGGCGGTATGAGCTGGAAAAATACCTGCAAAGCGTCATGCCTGGGCTGGACAGCCGCTGCCGGACCTGCTACCGGCTGCGCCTGGAAGCGTCTGCAAAAAAAGCGGCTGAAGGCGGTTTTCAGTATTTTTCCACCACATTGGCTCTCAGCCCTTACCAGGATCATGATCTTTTGCGGCAGGAAGGAGAAGCCGCCGCTAGAAAGCATGGCGTGGAATTCATCTATGAAGATCTTCGTCCCGGTTACCGGGAAAGCATTGAACTGTCCAAAGGTATGGGGCTCTACAGGCAGCCGTATTGCGGTTGTATTTTCAGTGAAAAAGAGCGCTACTACCGGGAGGGAAAGGCATGAACGCAACGGCCAAAACACTGATTGTGCTTGGCTGCATTCTTATTGTCGCCGGACTGGTGGCGGCCACGGGCATCCGTCTTCCTTTGGGCCGCCTGCCCGGCGATATAGCGATTAAAAAAGAAAACTTTAGCTTTTATTTTCCCCTTGGCAGTTGCATACTGATCAGCGCGCTGCTGACGGCCGTCTTCTGGCTGGTCAGGCTTTTTACGCGTTGACAACAGGCTCATCCTGCAGCCTGTCTTTTTTGCCTTGCTTTTGCACCGGATATAAATGTATAATCATGAAGATGCAGCCCGCGGGGCAAGCTAAGTGCAGAATTTACAGGCGACGGCAAGCGGCTTTTGCCAAAAAAGCGGTGATTACGTGTTAGTCGGGGAGTTTGATTATGAACTGCCGGAAGAACTGATAGCCCAGGAACCTTTGCCTGACCGGGCACAATCAAGGTTGCTGCTGCTGAAAAAAGAGACGGGTGCGATTGAACACCTGCTTTTTCGTCAGTTTCCCGCGCTGCTCTCTGCCGGGGATGCACTTGTACTGAACAACACGCGCGTACTGCCGGCAAGGCTGATCGGGCGGAAAAAAGCAGGCGGCGGCCTGGCGGAAATTTTACTTTTACACAGGAAAAATAATACTGTCTGGGAAGCCTTGGTGCGGCCGGGCAGACGCCTGCGTCCCGGAGCGCTGGTTATTTTCGGCGAAGGGGAATTGATTGCCACCATCCTTGAGGTGCTGCCCGGGGGCGGCCGGCTGGTGGAATTCGCCTACCAGGGGGTTTTTGAGGAGATCCTGGACCGTCTGGGAGAGGTGCCGCTTCCTCCTTATATCAGAAAAAAACTGCGGGACAGCGAGCGCTACCAGACAGTTTATGCCAAGGAGGAAGGGTCGGCTGCGGCTCCGACCGCCGGGTTGCATTTTACACAGGAGTTGTTGGCGGAGATCCGTGAGCGAGGCGTGCACCTGGTTGAAATTACACTGCATGTGGGTCTCGGTACTTTCCGCCCGGTCAAGGTTGAAGACCTGCGGCGGCACCGGATGCACAGCGAATACTATCATGTGACGCCCGAGGCGGCAGAGACACTGAACAGGTGCCGCGAAAAAGGCGGCCGGATAGTTGCCGTGGGAACTACCTCCTGCCGGACACTGGAAACGGTGGCGGATGACGATGGCTTCATCAGGCCCGGCAGCGGCTGGACAGATCTATTTATCTACCCATGTTACCGTTTTAAAGCTATTGATGCGCTGCTGACAAGTTTTCACCTTCCCAGGTCCACCCTGCTGATGCTTGTTTCCGCCTTTGCCGGCAGAGAAAAAGTGCTGGCCGCCTACCGGGAGGCGGTGGCGGAACGCTACCGTTTTTTCAGCTTTGGCGACGCCATGTTTATTTACTAGAACGGAGAGATGCCTTTGGCTGTAACATATACCCTGCTAAAAGAATGTCCGCAAACAGGCGCCCGCGCCGGCATTTTACATACACCGCACGGTGATATCCCTACCCCGGTGTTTATGCCCGTTGGAACACAGGCCACCGTTAAAACCATGAGTCCCGAGGAACTGAAAGAGCTGGGAGCAGGCATCATTTTAAGCAATACTTATCATCTTTACCTGCGACCCGGTCAAGAAGTGATCCGGGAGGTAGGCGGGCTGCATGCCTTTATGCACTGGGACGGGGCTATTCTGACAGACAGCGGCGGGTTCCAGGTTTTCAGCTTGGCGCCGTTGCGTAAAATAAGTGAAGAAGGTGTAACTT
The DNA here is from genome assembly GCA_012522075.1 of Bacillota bacterium. Taxonomy (GTDB): domain Bacteria; phylum Bacillota; class Dethiobacteria; order Dethiobacterales; family Dethiobacteraceae; genus DUUE01. Next base: position 1,948 of record JAAYLG010000194.1, on the reverse strand, counting down.
TTCGCTCCCACCTGGACGGTTCGGAACATTTTCTTTCGCCCGAAAAAGCGGTGGCCATCCAGGAAGCCCTTGGCTCCGACATTGCCATGGCTTTTGACGAATGTGCCCCTTACCCCGCCGACCGCCGCTACATTGAAGAGTCCCTGGAAAGGACAACACGCTGGGCGGAACGCTGCCTTGAGGTGCACAAGAGACCGGACCAGGCGCTGTTTGGCATTGTTCAGGGCGGTATGTATGAAGATTTGCGCCGGGAAAGTGCCAGGCAGCTGGTTGCGCTTGATTTTCACGGCTATGCCATCGGGGGCCTGAGCGTGGGGGAACCGCCGGAAATAATGTACCGGATGCTGGATGTGACCGTGCCGCTTTTACCAAAGAACAAGGCCCGCTACTTAATGGGCGTGGGGACGCCGGATTATATCATAGAGGGCGTGAAGCGCGGCATTGACATGTTCGATTGTGTTTTACCCACGCGCATAGCCCGGAACGGGACTGTGCTGACTGGTACCGGCTACCTTACTGTGCGCAATGCGCCGTATGCCAGGGACTTTCGCCCGCTGGAGGAAGGCTGCGATTGTTATGTCTGCAGAAATTATACACGCGCTTATATTCGCCACTTAATTAAAGCCAATGAAATTTTCGGCTTGCGCCTGACAACTTATCATAATCTTTACGTGCTTGTCCGTTTTATGCGGCAAATCAGGGAAAGCATTCTTGCAGGAAGCTTCCCCGATATGTATAATGAATTTGCAGCCCGTTTCGGGCAGAAGGAGGAATGATATGGAAAATCTCGGCATGTTTCTACCCCTTATTATCTTTTTTGCCGCCATGTATTTTTTTGTCATCCGTCCCCAATCTCAACAGCAAAAAAAGAGGAAGGAAATGCTGGAGAATTTGCAGGAAGGGACGAAAATCCTTACCATTGGCGGTTTTTACGGGACGATTGAAAAAATCAAAGATGACGAGCTGACAGTAAGAATCGCCGATAATTGCCGGGTAAAAATGGCCCGCTTTGCAGTTGAGAGCATTGTTGAATAGAAAATACTTACAGTCAGCGGCATAATCTGCCCTCCGGGGACATACATTGCAAGTAGGAACTTGTGGAGGTGGACCCAGTGGGCAGAGGCAGAAGAAGCGCTAAAACCGTTCAGTCCCAGCCGCCGCCAACGGTTTTAGTAATCATTAAAGGTGTTCTTTACGCTTATTTGCTTACGCTTGTGCTGTTTCTGATTTTTTCCGCGCTGATTCAATATACAAGCCTGACGGAGGCTATCCTGCCTTACACAGTTTATGCCACATCGCTTGTCGCCATTTTTGCCGGTGCCGCTTATGTGACGTCCAGGCTTCAGGTTAAAGGCTGGCTGAACGGGGGGCTGACAGGAATTATCTACCTTGCCGGTTTAGTCATCCTGGCCTTGATTGTTTTGCCGGATTTCAGTCTTGATGCCAGCTATATGGCAAAAACGGTGCTGGCCTTTCTTGCCGGTGCCGCCGGAGGCATTTTCGGTATTAACATGTAAAATAGAAAACAGTCGAGAGCTAAAAAGCAGGGAAATATTATTTTCGCCTGCTTTTTTGTTTGGTTGCGCTCTGCTTGCCGCCGGCCGCAGCAAGCAATCTGTAAAAATGATCAAAACCCAGCCAGAGAACGATTACACTGAAAATGACAGTCAACAACCAGGCCAAGGAGCGGGAAGCAGCCAACATCCGCAGAGATAAGACGGAGCCGACTGTTCCCAGGACTATACCGGCAAACCAGGGATCGGCAGCTCTTTTGAGATCCTTTTGTCTATGTAAATCCGCTTTTTTCAAGATGATCACCCCCGGATTCCATCTGCGCACCTGCCTCAGCGTATGCCTGCAGGCCTGTTTTTGTGCATGCTGTTAGTGTAAAGTTATTGTAGGTTTTTAAAGGAATAATCATATCAAAAAAAGAAGAGGAACCTCACAT
>JAAYLG010000193.1 GCA_012522075.1 Bacillota bacterium | reverse complement strand
GTGTTCCTGCAGCCAGGGCTATTATTCCCTGGTACAAAAAGACGGGAAGGGCGGAAAAACAAACTCCTGCCCCCATGGTGGCGGCAAAGGCGATGGAAGTAAAACCGTCCAGTATGGACTTGACATACAAAGTCTGATGTTGTCCCAGAAGACCGCTTTCCAGGGCGCCGGTCACGGCCATGGCGCCGATAGCGTAAACCAGCGTGGCCAAAACAAAAGCGCGGGCCAGCCCGGATTCGCTGCGAGCGGCCCGCGATTCCAGCCAAGCTCCTGCTTTATGCAGCCATTCCTCGATACCCAGCATTTCTCCCGTTATTCCACCGAGCAGGAGGCTAAAAATAACTATCACCGGGTTTTGCAGGGCCAGCGCCATTTGCATGCCGATCACAAGCACCGCCAGGGCAATTCCCTGTAAAACAAGCGTTTTTATTCTATCCGGAATTTTATTGCCTAAAAACAGCCCGATTAATCCTCCGGCAACAATTGCCAGGGCATTGACAAAAGATCCTTGCAATGCAGAAAGCCATGTTCCTACCATTTCGCTATCCTTTCTCTATTTCTTTTCGCCAGTATTAAATTTTCCGGCCGGTGGTTCGTTTCACGTGAAACACGGTCAAGCAAGTCCATTTGTTTCACGTGAAACATGCCTAAAGCAACAGTTCACACAAACGCTCCAATTCTCCCATGTCATGAAAATAGATCTCTATTTTCCCGTTACCTTTGGCCGTCGTGCGGATATGAACCGCCGTGCCCCAAACTTGTCGCAGCCTGTCTTCAAGGTCGGCCAGATAAAGATTTTTCTCTGTTTTTCTTCTTTTTCCTGCCGTCCTTTTCTTTTCCTGCGGTTGGCCGGCCAGTTTTTCCGTTTCCCGGACAGAAAGCTTCAGTTCAATTACTTTCCGGGCGGCCTCTGGCTGCTTTTCCAACGGCAAAGCAAGCAGCGCCCGGGCATGTCCCTCGCTCAAGTTGCCTGCCGCCAGTTCTTTTTTCACATCCGCATGTAATGTCAGCAGGCGCAGTATATTGGCAACGGCGGAGCGGCTTTTCCCCACCCTCTCCGCCAATTGTTCTTGAGTATACCGAAACTCTTCCAGCAAACGTTTGTATGCTTCCGCTTCCTCCAGCGGGTTCAGATTCTCCCGCTGCAAATTTTCTATTAAAGCTATTTCCATCATTTCCCGGTCGGAAAAAGATTTTATAATGACAGGCACCGTCTCCAGGCCGGCCATTTTGGCAGCACGCAGGCGCCTCTCTCCCGCCACCAGCTCATACTGCCGTCCATGCGGCCTGACAATCAGTGGCTGCAGGATGCCGTGCTGTTTCACGGAGCGCGCCAATTCTTCCAGTCTTTCCTGGTCAAAACTTTTTCTGGGCTGGTAAGGGTTTAATTCTATATCTTCCGTTGCCACATCCACGGCCGGGGTATACGGTTCCTCCTCTATGCCGGGCAGTAAAGCCTGCAGTCCCCTGCCTAACCGGCTTTTACCCATTGGCTATCACTTCCTTTGCCAATTGTGTATATGTCTCCGCCCCCCTCGAGCGTTCATCGTACAAAATAATGGGCAACCCATGGCTGGGTGCCTCGCTCAGGCGGACATTACGCGGTATTACCACAGAAAAAACCTGGCTTTTAAACACCTTCCTCACTTCTTCCTCAACCTGCACCGACAAATTTGTTCTGGCGTCGAACATTGTCAACAACACACCTTCATAACGCAGCTTGCTGTTTAAATATTTCTGAACCAGCTTGACAGTACTTGTCAACTGGCTTAAACCTTCCAGCGCATAATATTCACACTGTATGGGCACAAGCACGGTGTCGGCGGCTGTCAGCGCATTTATTGTCAGCAGGCCGAGGGAAGGCGGGCAGTCAATAATGATATATTCATATTGCTCCCTTACTTCAGCCAGTACATTACGCAGGCGGACTTCCCGGGACATGGTTGTTACCAGTTCTATTTCCGCTCCCGCCAGTTGGATAGTGGCCGGAACGACATCAAGATTTTTAATCCTGCTTGGCACAATTATTTTTTTCAGAGGGATTTCATTTATTAAGGCGTCATAAATGCACAGCTTGATCTCTTTTTTTTCCAGACCGATGCCGCTGGTGGCATTTCCCTGAGGATCGATATCCAGCAGCAACACCTCTTTCCCGACGTCCGCCAGGCAGGCGCTCAAATTGACTGCTTTCGTTGTCTTTCCCACTCCGCCTTTCTGGTTGGCCACGGCAATTACACGGGCCATGCTAACACCTCGCTTTCTGCAGTAAAATATCTTATTCGCGTCTTTGAAAGCCAACTCCTGCAGAAAAGCGTACTTTCTGGCGAAGCGGAACGTGTTATGTCGTAGCAGCTTGATTTATTTCCCGGGCAATGTGGCTGCCGGCGGCCGGTCTGGTCTTTTTTTGTTTTCTCTGTTTCGGAATGCGGATGGTAATTTCCAGGTAATCACCAAAATCTTTTTCCTTTATCTTTGGCCCCAGCCCGCCACTTTCCAAGAGTGACACCGCCTGCCGGACAGTATTTAAAAAGATGCGAATATCTCTGATGATAACTTTTTTTCTTTCTTTTGCAGGCAGAGGAGCAGACAGTGAACGCAAGTATTCCTCCACCCTTTGTTCAGTTTGTTTAACAGTATAATTCAGGTTGCAGATCTCATTTAATATTTTTTCCTGCGCTGCAGCATCCGGCAGTTTGAGCAAAGCCCTGGCATGCCTTTCTGTCAGTTCTTCCTTAAGCAATTTTTCCTTTACTTTTTCCGGCAGCTTCAGCAAGCGCAACTTGTTGGCAATGGTGGATTGGCTTTTTCCCAGGCGCTGCGCCAGTACCTCCTGCGTCAGCCCAAACTCCCGCAGCAGCCGCTCATAACCGGCCGCTTCTTCCAGGAAGGAAAGGTTTTCCCGCTGCAAGTTCTCAATGAGGGCCATTGTAGCCATGGCATTTTCCGACAGTTCTCTTACTACTGCCGGTATTTCCGTCCAGCCCAACTGGCTGCAGGCACGCAAGCGGCGGTCTCCGGCTACAAGCTGGTAACCGCCCTCCACAACACGGACAATTATCGGCTGTAAGAGGCCGTATGTTTTAATGGATTGCATTAATTCCGCCAGCTTTTCCGGCTCAAAATCTTTGCGGGGCTGAAAGGGATTGAGTCGAATTTTATTTATTGGTATTTGCTGTAATTCGTTTTGCTCAAAATCTCCTAAGTCAATATTCATTAACTTTTTCCAATCTTCGCCCACTTGAATCCCTCCTTTTATATTTGCATAACATTAAGAATTATTCGACATGAAGGAGGGAATCCCTTCCAAAATAATTTCCTTCAAACAGAAAAAGCCGCCACTGCCGGCGGCTTCTGTTAAAGCGGCTTTTTGGCCGGTAGACCTGCCTTGCGCGGGTATTTTTCCGGGGTGGCCTCTTCTTTTTTCAGCAGGAGCAGCATCCGCTCACCCATTTTTTCCGGCAACCGGTAAGCAAAGATGTGATAATTCTTGCAGCCCAGCACCGCCAAGGCCTGCCGCGCTTTTTCTGCTTCCTTTTTGCCTTCCGGTCCTTTGTAGGCAACAAACGGCAGGCACAGCTCCGCCAGGGTATTCATGGGCGCTACCGCCCGGGAAACCACAAGGGGAAACGCCTCCCTGTATTGCTGCAGCCTTGCCAGATCCTCCGCCCGCCCGTGCAGCACTTTTGTGGCTACAGTGCAAGCTTTTTCGTTACCAGCAAAAGAAAAGCCGCACGTTTTTTTTGCGCATCAAGCAAAGTCAGCTGCAGCCCGGGACAGGCAATTTTTAAAGGTATGCCGGGCATGCCTGCACCGCTGCCCACATCAAGGAGCGGCCCCTGCGGGCAGCCGCATGCGGCCATCAGCGCCAGGGAATCAAGAAAATGCTTGATATGATTGCGCGCGGCTCTGTAATTCTTGTCAAGTTGATGCTTTGATTTTCCTTGAGCAACAAAGCGGCATATCGCTCAAAAAGGGGGATGACGTCAAGGGACAGTTTGATACCCATGTCTTTTGCCAGCTCAACCATATCTTCATACACGGGCGTTCTCCCCTTGACGTTTTTTTTGTTCCAGGTAAAGGTGGAGGACGGCAATATCGGCAGGGGAAACACCGGATATACGGCTGGCCTGGCCAAGGGAGCGGGGCCTTATGGCGGACAGTTTTTCTGCCGCCTCCCGTGACAGTCCTTCCAACTGCCGGTAGGGGAAATCCTCCGGCAGCAATTTTTCCTCCATTTTTTTAAACTTTTCAATTTGTTGCTCCTGTTTCGAGATATAGCCTGCATATTTTATCTGGATCTCAACCTGCTGTGCCGCCAGTGCGGAAATTTGCCGTGATTCCCCGAGCAGCGTCAAAATATCATCGTAATGCAGTTCATGCCGTTTTAGCAGCTGGTCGGCGCGGACGGAACCGGAAATGGGCGAGCTGCCTTTTGCCGCCAGGTAATCATTTACCCGGTCGCTGGCGGAGATATTTTTAGCCGCCAGCCTGGCCAATTCCTTTTCTATTTCCTGTTTTTTGTCAAGGAAGCGCCGGTAACGCTCGGGGCTGATAAGGCCTACTTGGTGTCCCAGGGGCGTGAGCCTGAGATCCGCATTGTCCTGTCGCAAAAGCAGGCGATATTCCGCTCTGGAAGTCATCATCCGGTAGGGTTCATTCGTTCCCTTTGTCACCAGGTCATCTATCAGCACACCGATATAAGCCATAGAGCGGTCAATGATAAGCGGCTTTTGGCCTTTCAGGGAAAGGGCTGCGTTAATGCCCGCTACGATACCCTGGGCGGCCGCTTCTTCATAACCGGAAGTGCCGTTAATCTGCCCCGCACAGTAGAGTCCTTCCACCGCCATTGTTTCCAGGGTGCTCTTCAGTTGCAGCGGATCCAGGCAATCATATTCAATAGCATAGCCGGGGCGTAGAATCTGCGCATTTTCCAGGCCGGGCACCGAGTGTATCATCGCCACCTGGACGTCTTCGGGCATGCTGGTGGATAACCCCTGAATATAATATTCGGCCGTATGTCGCCCTTCAGGTTCCAAAAAAACTTGATGTGACGGTCTGTCCCGGAAACGGACGACTTTATCTTCTATGGAAGGGCAGTACCGCGGCCCAATACCTTCAATTTCTCCGGAATAGAGGGGGGAACGGTGCAGATTGGCTAAAATAATTTGGTGTGTCTCCTCCGTAGTATGGGTCAGCCAGCAGGAGATCTGCTCCCTGTTGCCAGGTTCACCTTCAAAGGAAAAAGTATAGTTTTCCTTGTCTCCCGGCTGCTCCACCATTTTGCTGAAATCAATAGAATCCCTATGGACCCGGGCGGGTGTTCCCGTTTTAAAACGCATGATCTTCAGGCCGAGCTGCTGCAAGCAAGCAGACAGGCGCACACTTGCCGGCTGGCCGTTGGGCCCGCTGCGGTAATGCACCGCACCGATTATAATTCTGCCGCGCAGATAGGTGCCGGTGGTAATGATTACCCTGTCGGCCCGGTAGTGGGCACCCGTTCTTGTCACCACACCCCTTACTCGTCCCCCTTTGACGACAACCTTCTCCACCATGTCCTGTCGCAGATGAAGATTGGGCGTGTCTTCCAGGGTGCACCGCATCTCCCACTGGTAAAGGAGCTTGTCCGCCTGGGCCCGGAGTGCCTGTACTGCAGGCCCTTTGGCAGTATTTAACATCCTGATTTGAATTCTTGTCTTGTCAATATTTTTGGCCATCTGCCCGCCCAAAGCATCTATTTCCCGGACAAGGTGCCCCTTGGCCGGTCCACCGATGGACGGATTGCACGGCATTAAGGCAATGGCATCCAGGCTGATTGTTACAAGCAGCGTCTTGCAGCCCAGGCGGGCGGTGGCCAGTGCAGCCTCGCAACCGGCATGGCCTGCACCGACAACAATCACATCATATTCTCCGGCAAAATAAGTCATTCTTTCCCACCACGCTCCGCTACTTTCCAATACAAAAGGTGCTAAAAATCTGCTGCAACAGGTCGCTGCTCACGTTTTCTCCGGTAATTTCCCCCAGGGCTTCCAGGGCACAAGTCAGGTCAATGGCTAAAAGGTCCACTTCCATTCCCGCTTCTGTGGCGGCAAGCAGCTCCTCAAGCGCCGCCTTGGCACGCTCCAGGGCATTCTTGTGGCGAACGGACGTTACCATTGCCCCTTCACCGGCAGTTACAGCACCTGCAAAAACAGTGTCAATAATGTTTTTTTCTAAAAGATCCAGCCCCTCTCCTGCCAAGAGCGACATAGGAACAACGGGACGCGGGGCGGCTTTTGCCACAATTGCCTGCAAAGCAGCATCCTTGTCTGCCAGCAAATCTGTTTTATTGGCAACGATAATACATGGTTTTTCGCCAACAGCTTCCAGCAGCTTCCTTTCTTCTTCCCGAAAGCCACAGGAACTGTCCAGGACAAAAAGCACCAGGTCCGCCTCCGCCAGTGCTTCCCGGGAGCGCTCCACGCCCAGGCGTTCCACTTCATCCTCCGTTGCCCTGATACCGGCGGTATCAATTACCGTCAGCAGGATTCCGCCCAAATTAATGCTCTCTTCCAGCACATCCCTGGTTGTGCCCGGTATGGCGGTAACAATAGCCCGCTGTTCACGCAGCAGGGCGTTCAGCAAGGAACTTTTCCCCACATTGGGCAACCCGATAATGGCGGTTTTTAGCCCTTCCCGGAGAATTCTTCCTTGCGTAGCCGTAGCCAGCAGCTTTGCCGTCTGTTCCAGGCAGTATTTTGTTTGTTCCAGGATCTCCGCCCGGGCCACCTCTTCCACATCATGATGTTCCGGAAAGTCAATGGAAGCTTCCACATGAGCCAGCAGGGCAAGCAGTCGCCGGCGCAAATCTTTTACTTCCTGCGAAAGCTGCCCTTGCAGCTGTTTCAAGCTTAGTTTCATAGCTGTTTCGCTTTTTGCCCTGATAATCTGGATTACTGCCTCCGCCTGGGCCAAATCAATTCGGCCGTTCAGGAAGGCCCTTTGCGTAAATTCCCCCGGCTCTGCCAACCGGGCACCGCAGGCCAGGACAGCCTCCAGGGTCTTGGCCAGTGGCATGATGCCGCCGTGGCAGTTTATCTCCACCACATCTTCCCTGGTATAAGTACGGGGCGCCCGCATAAAAGCAATCAGCGCCTCGTCTATGTGCACACCCGACTTGGGGTCAATCACATGCCCGTAATACAAGCGGTGACTTTGCGGCTCTTTTATTTTACCGGCAAAAATGAATACTTTTTTCCCGATGGCAAAAGCCGCCGGCCCGCTTAAACGTACAATGCCGATTCCCCCTTCTCCCGGGGGTGTTGAAATGGCGGCTATCGTATCTTCGGCAAGCATCCAACCACCTCCTGAACAGACAACAAAGGGAAAGAAAAATGCCGCCCCCGGGCGGCGAAAAAACATGCTATTTGGGCGCAATTACCACTTTGCGGTAAGGTTCTTCCCCCTGACTGTATGTTGTCACTGCTTTATAATCCTGCAAGGCGGTATGAATTATTCTTCTTTCCTGCGGTGTCATAGGTTCCAGAACTATTTCACGTCGTGTCCTTACCGCTTTTTTCGCCAGGTTTTCCGCCAGTGTACGCAATGTTTTTTCCCGTTTTTCGCGGTAATTTCCTACATCCAGAACCAGGCGCCCTCCCTGGTCGGGAAAATGTTTATGGTAAATAACATTAAGGAGATATTGCAGTGCGTTTAAAGTCTGCCCGCGTTTACCGATTAACATACCCATACGCTGGCCGCTGACATTTAAGCGCAGCGTTTCCTCATCCCTTTCACTTTCCACCTCTCCGTCCAAGCCCATTCTCTCCAGGATACCTTTCGTAAATTCCACCAAGTAATGCTCCGGTATCAGTTTTTCCGAAACACGGACACGCGCCTGCTTGGAGCCGATTAGACCGAACAAACCGGCACTTGGCTCCGCCAGTATTTCTACTTCCACCCGTTCAATAGGCAGCTCCAACTGTTCCAGTGCGTTTTTAATTGCTTCTTCTACCGTCTTACCCGTAGCTTCCACACTTTTCATTTTTCACTAACCGCTCCCTTCGCAGGCCGTCGGTTGATGAGCATTTGCTGACCAATGGAAAGCAAGTTGTTGACAACCCAATACAGTACAAGCCCGGCTTGGAACTTAACACTAAAATACAAAAACAAAAGCGGCATCATGATCATCATAGATTGCTGCGACTTGTCTGTCGTGACCATTTTTTGCTGAATAAAAGTTGTTACACCGGAAAGCAGGACTAAAATCCAATAACCGGGATGCGATTTCCATGCAGTTTCCAAGGCCAGGCGCATGTCTACGCCCAAAAGGAAAAAGCTTTCTTCCGCCAGGGGAGGCGGTGATTTCAATAGCTGGAAAACTGCCCACAAAATGGGCAACTGAATTAAAAGCGGCAGGCAGCCGGCAGCCGGGTTTATATTATGCTTTTTCCATAATTCCAAAGTTGCGGCATTAAGTTTTTCCTTGTCATTCTTATACTTTTCCTGTAGCTTTTTTATTTCCGGTTGCAATTCCTGCATTGCTCTCGCCGAAGCCAGCTGTTTGCTCATTAACGGCCAAGTAATCACTCTGACCAGAATGGTGAGAATAATTATGGATAAACCGTAATTATTGGTAAAATCATTAATAGCCAGCAATATGCTATTGAGTATTTCCACAAGGGCACTAATCATGAACGGCCTCCTTTTCTCTGTCCTCTACAGGATCATATCCCCCGGGGTGAAACGGATGACAACGCAGCAGGCGGCACAAAGACATCCATCCTCCCCGCCACAAACCGTAACGTTCTACCGCTTCGATAGCGTACTGGGAACAGGAAGGTGTAAAACGGCAGGTGGGCCTTTTGAGCGGGGAAATAAATTTCCGGTAAAGATGTAGGCATAACAGAGCCAGCTTTTTCATCTACCTCACCTTATGCAGAGCTAAACACTCATACCGCTTAAGTGTCTGCCACTGAAAACAGGCCGCCCCGTTGTAAGACTTTTTCCATTTCGGCGGCGGCCTGCATAAAATTCATCTTTGCTGCCGCAGGCCTGGCGATAAGTACCAGATCATACCCCCGGCGCAATTTCCCGGCACAAAGCCTGTAACTTTCCCGCATCAATCTTTTGGCCCTGTTTCTTGTTACTGCGTTGCCTATTTTTTTACTTACTACAAAGCCGACACGATTTTCACTTTGATTATTGCGCAATTGATAGAGGACAAAAGTGCGTGTTGCTACGGAAGTGCCGTTTCTAAAGACCTGCTGATATTCACGGTTTTTAGTTATACGTCCTTTTTTTCTCATGTTCTCGCAGTTATCATTAAGCAGAAAGCCTTTTTCTGCCTTTGGCTCGCCTTCTTTTTATAACCAACCGTCCCGCAGCCGTTGACATGCGTCTGCGAAAGCCGTGTATTTTTTTTCTCTTTCTGACTTTAGGCTGATATGTCCGCTTCATTTGTTCCACCTCCCTGACGGCTGCAAAAAACAGCTCTCCCAGCTTATATCATTGTGATTATAACTGTAAAAAAATATGCTGTCAAGGCTTGCCACCGGCACGGTAGTGTCAACTTTTTGTAGGACATTTTACTCTAATCATCCTTTTGGATTAACAACTAGAGAGTATTACTCCCGTTTTGAAGCCCTCTTAACCAATTAAACCCAGGAACCACTTTGCCTTGACT
>JAAYLG010000192.1 GCA_012522075.1 Bacillota bacterium | reverse complement strand
TGCGGCCAAGGCGGACGTCAGGCAAAAACAGGTTTAAATAAAAACAGTGAGGCACGTTCTGCGCCTCACTGTTTTTTCTTAAGAAGCCGCTTCCCCTTCTGCCGGGGCAAAGTCCAGACCGGTGGCGGCCTGTACTTCCGCCAGCACTTCCGCCGCCGAACCGGGAAACTGTTTGCCCAGGGCAGCCGCCAGGGCGGCGATTATTTCCAGGTTGCTGCGCCCGGCAAGCGGCGTTACGGCAGCCCTGACCGGAAGGAGCCTGCCTTGGCTGTTTATCACAGTGCCGTCTGTTTCGGCAAAGGTAGCCAGCGGGAGGACCACGTCGGACCGGGCAAGGTCCTTACGCCAGGCGGTTGCCAGGGCTATCACCAGGGTATCGGGACCGAAGACGCTGTCGTCAAGCTCCAGGTCATCACCTGCCACCAAAACGGCACCAATATCTCCCCTGCCGATCTTCACCAGCAGGTCCGGCAGGGCAAATCCGGCATGCTGCGGTGCCGCGGCAACTGCGGAAACGGGTCTGAACCCGGGCAGCAGGTCGGGATGGACGCCCATCGCCAGCAGGCCGTGGGTATTGCCACCCGCATACATTACCAGCAGGTCGTCTTTTTTGCCGCAGGCGGCAAGGAGACCGGCAAGCAGTTCCTGCTCTTCACATCCCACGCTGTCGCCGGTGACAATGACAACAGGCCGCTTGGCCGCAGCCAGATCCTGCAGCATGGCGGCAAGCCCGGCAGTGCCGACACGCAACAGGCGGGGCAGCTCGTCAAGCAGGCGCCGCATGTCTTCCGCGCAGCAGGGCATTTCTGCGCCTTCCGCCACAAGGCCCTGCTCAGCGGCCAGCCCGTACAGGGCGGCCAGCACGTCTGCCGTATAACCGGTATTAACCAGCAGGGAGTGGGTTGCATATTTATCAAGCCTGGTTGGCTGTTCGCTGACGATGGCCAGCTTGCCGCCAGCCTCCGCCGCTTTGCGTACCATGGAGGCCAGGACGGAGAATTCGGCGGTAAGGTCAGTGCCTGCCACCAGAATAAAATCGCTTGCAGCAAGGTCGCTGTAGGAGACGGCGGCAGCCGGGGCACAGGCGTCTGCTGCACCTATGCCGGCAATATTATTGGTCTCAAGCACTTCGCGTGCCAATTTCTGCAACAGGTAATTTTCTTCGTTGGTCAGACCGGGGGAAACAAGCACTGCCAGGCCTCCCGCTCCCTGCAGCTTTTTCGCATGCTCCAGCATGGAGGCGGCGGCACTGACGGCTTTCTCCCAGGATGTGGCCTGCAGGACGTCCCCGGCACGCACCAGCGGTTCCGTCAGGCGGTCCCTGCTGTGGACATAATGGGCGGCAAAATAGCCTTTATGACAGAGGACGCCGTCATTTCTGCCCCCGCGCAGCGGCGTGGTGACTGACACAATCTGGTCCCGGGAGACATGCACTTCCAGTTCGCAGCCTGTGCTGCAGCGGGTGCAGGTGGTTGCCACCACTTTCTCCGCTTTAAAGGGACCCGGTTTGGCACAAGGCTGCGCAGCGGTGAGAGCGCCCGTGGGGCAGGCGGAAATGCAGAGGCCGCAGGATTCACACTGCGACTCGGACAGGGCAAGTCCCATGGACGGTTTCACCGTGGTGTCAAAACCGCGGTTGACAAAGCCCATGACGCCGTTGTCCTGTACTTCCTGGCAAATACGGACGCAGTTGCCGCAGAGAATACATTTATTTTCATCCTGCACCAGGTAATCGTTGTGAACAATGTCGTAACGTTTTTCGTGGGTGCCCAGCTCTTTAATATCCACATCGTATTCGCCGCAGAGACGGCGCAGCTCACAGTCGACAGCATCCTGACAGCCGCAGGACATGCAGCGTTTTGTTTCTGCCAGAGCCGCTTCCCTAGTCAGTCCCAGGTTAAATTCTCTGAAATCTGCTTTCCGTTCCGC
>JAAYLG010000191.1 GCA_012522075.1 Bacillota bacterium | reverse complement strand
TGGCTGCATGGTAAAAGGTATTGATATCATCCCGGAGTTTATTGCTTTTGCAGTCAAAAAAGCACAAGAATTTGGTGTAGAAGAATTGTGCGAGTTTTTAGTAGGAGATATCACAGAATTGGTTAAGACCGAGAAGGACTATGACATTGTTATTCTTGGAGCTGTAGGAGATGTATTAGGAAATGCGGAAGAAACAATAAATCTGCTAAAAAAGACAATAAAAAAAGGTGGTTATATTATTATTGATGATGCTTATGGCAATGATGGAAACAATCCACAGTATCCAACCAGAGAGCAATGGCTTGCAATTTTTCATAAAACAGGAGTAAAGCTGATTGAAGATAAGATCATTGAAGATGATGAAATAGCCAGTATAAATAATGAACAGCTGAAATGGATCATAAAAAGAGCAAACGAATTAAAAGAAAGGTTTTCAGAGAAGGCCTCTCTTTTTGATAGTTATATACAGAGACAGCAAGCTGAATGCATCGAGTTGGAAAACAAAATATCTGGAGTAACAATGCTTTTAAAAGCTGTGTAGGGTCAACAAAATCTAAAGTTTTAAGTGTTTCTTTACAGGAAAAACTCTCATGCAGTTTCAAAAGTCAAGGCCGGAGTAAAAGGTCCCAAAATCGCCGGTTGAAAAGTTCCGTTTTGGCCGGAATATTGCCCACATCCCAAGCCTAGTTTAAGCCAGTTTCACCTCCTTTGTAGGTGGTACCTGGGATACACCGGCTTTTCTTCTTTCACGTAGCCGGTAGCTTTCTTGTTGAGATTGGGGATTTAACAAAAGAATTGAGCTAATGGAGAACGGTTATGCAAGAGTGTGCCACGGCTTTATATGGCCGGTGCTTCAGTGGGGAAAAAGATAACCTGGTTAGTATATCATGCCTTCAATTGCCAAAACAGAAACTGAGGCGAAGCAGGCAGCCAAGGTTTCGCCTCAATGTACAAAAAGGAGGATTGACATATGCCATACATAAGTTTAAGTATTGCGAAAAAGATTAATCCCGATGACGAGCAGAAACTAATAGACGGCTTGGGCGCCGCTCTCAGCATCATACCGGGCAAAGACCCCCAGTGGACTATAGTTGAAGTCAATGATGGTCTCAGAATGTACTTTGGCGGGAAAAAACAGGCGCCTGCTGGCGGGCTTCAATCTGCCTGAGAGAGACGGCGGCATCCTTTGCAGCGCCGGCCAGGATTTTGCGGAACAAGTCATCCGTCATGAAGTGGCTGCAGCTGCAAGTCGCCAGGTATCCTCCCCGGGGCAGTAATTTCATGGCCTTCAAGTTAATTTCTTTTACCCGCGGGCTGCGGAGTGTACCGTCTGGCGGGACTTGGTAAAGGCCGGCGGGTCAAGAATAATAAAATCGTAATCCCGGCATTTTTCTTCTGCCAGCCTGGTCAGCAGAGCAAACACGTCTTCGCACAGAAATTCCATTTTGCCGTCCAAGCCATTGCGGGCGGCATTTGCTTTTGCCAGGTCAATGGCTGCTTGTGAGATGTCAACGCAGGTTACATGCTCCGCCCCGCCCAGCGCCGCATTCAGGCCGAAAGAACCGATGTGGTTAAAGCAGTCCAGCACCCTCTTGCCCCCGGCAATCCGCCACGGCGGCGCGGTTATACTTCTGGTCCAGGAAAAAGCCGGTTTTCTGCCCGTTTTCCACATCGACGAGATACTTTATGCCGTTTTCGCAGATCTCAGTCACCGCGGATTCCGGCACAGGCATGCCATCGGACCGGTACCAGCCCTTGTGTTCCGGCAGCCCCTCCTTTACCCGTAAAGCGATGTCATTGCGTTCATAAATGCCGGTGACAGTTTCACCCATTCCGGCAAGCACATCCCAAAGGGCGCGATAAACAGTATCCTTGACAAGTTCCATGCCAAGGCAGGTAATCTGCACAACCAGGATGCCGCCGTAGCGATCTACTGTCAGCCCCGGCATCTGGTCGGCCTCGCCGTGAACCAGGCGGCAGCAGGTGAAATCTGCCCCAGGCATGACAGTTTTGCGGTAGCGAACGGCATATTCCACGCGGCGGCGCCAAAAGCGAGCGTCAAAGACATCGTTGGCATTGCGGGAAACAAGGCGGACTGAGATCTTGCTGCACTGTTGTAAAAGCCGGTGCCAATAAAGGCGTTTCCGGCAAACACATCCACCAGCCCTCCGTTTTGGAGCTCGCCTTCTGTTTTGCGAATCTCTTCCCCGTAGATCCAAGGGTGCCCGTTTTTGACACTGCGTTCCGCCTTTTATGAGAGTTAACTCGTTCTCCGTATGCTGGTTTGGGTGAGAGTGTGGCCGCCGGGACATGCAAGCAAGGGATTCCAGGGTTCCGTCATATCGTTTGAGCCAAAAGTATATGTAAGAACGTGATTTGTTATAGCGCCTGGATGCTTTGGATACTCCGTATTTCTGTGCATACTTCATAATGGATTGCCGAT
>JAAYLG010000190.1 GCA_012522075.1 Bacillota bacterium | reverse complement strand
TTCATGCAGGATGAGGCACTCCTTTCGGTACTGTTTTGTTGTCGTAACTTAACAATAACCGAATTGTCCTCATCTTGCATTCTTTTTTTTAAAGCCTAGTGTCCAAGATCTATTGTAGTCCTACAAATAGCGCACGGCCGGTATCGGGCGCCAAATTTGAACTGCCGTTGCCGGCGTGTTATACTGTACTAAAGACAGATATAAAAAAATATACACAGCGAGGCAGGAAATGAGAAACCGTGTTTTTTAACCGTCCAATTGCGTAGTACCGGAAGTGCCGTTTTTGCCCAAGGGGAAAATCTGCGCTTTCGGGGCAATGGCAGTTAAAAAACACAGGGTAACAGTTTTAATTATTTGCCCGGATGTCAGACTGTAGGAAACGCCTGATGTGTTTTGCTGCAGTTTTTTATTTGCCTGTTTACGGCTGCCATTTCTCCGGAGGCCGCTTGTTTGGAGATGAAAAAATGTTGCTGCTTGAATTTAATGGGCTTGCCTGTTATGAGGGGAACTATACTGCCTACAGGCAGCAGAAACTGAACGAGGAGGCATACCTTCTCAAGGAATATGAAAAACAGCAGCAGGCAATCAAACACCTGCAGGAAGTTATCGCGAGGCAGAAAGAACGTTACCGTAGTGCCCACCGGATGGCCGGTCAGAACGATTTTTACCGGGCAAAAGCGAAAAAACAGGCCAAAGCAATGAAAGCTAAAGTCAGTGAACTGGCCAGACTCGAAAAGGAGAAAAAGGAAAAGCCCAAACGTCCTGTTTCACCCGCATATGAAATTATAAACAAGTGGTATACCGTCGTAAAAATGCCGGCAATCATTGCCCATGCCGACAGCCTGGGCACATCCTTCGGCGGCAAAAGCGTTTTCCGGGAGATAAGCTTTTCCCTGCGCCGTCAAGACAAAGTGGCTGTTATTGGCCCCAATGGTTCCGGTAAAACTACGCTGCTGCGCATAATTGCCCAAATCGACCGGGATTACGAGGGAAGTTTACGCGTAAGCCCCGCCGTCAAAATCGGCTTTTTGTCCCAGGAACTTGATCATCTGCATGAGCAGGCTTCCATCCTGGAAGAAGTGCTGGCAACGGGCGCACCTGCCAAAGACGCCCGGCTGCTTTTGGCTTGCCTGCTATTTCGCGGGGATGATGTCCACAAGAAAATCGGCCGGTTAAGCATGGGTGAAAAAGGCCGCGTTGCCTTTGCCAGGCTGATTTTATCCGGGGCAACCTTCCTGGTCCTGGATGAGCCGAAAAACCATATGGATATGTTGTCCCGGGAAAGCATTGAAGATGTCCTGGCTTCATTTGCGGGCCCCGTGCTTTTTGTCTCACACGACAGGTATCTTATCCGCTCACTTGCCAACCGTATTTTTTACCTTGCGGCCGGAAAACTGCAGCAGTATGACGGCGGCTACGATGCCTACATGTCCCTGTACCGCGAGCGGCAGGAAGCTTGAGGCGCAAGAGACGGCCAGGACCTGGCCGACGAAATCCGCCGCCTGGAAAATGAGCTTGCATATCTTGGCGGCTACCTGGACAGTATCAAGGACGAAACGGAAAAAGCTGAAGCAACGGCTAGGTTTTTGGCAACAGCCAGGAAATTAAACGAGTATAAAACACGCCTCCACGGCAACTAAACGACGATTCTGCTCAAACTCCCGCACCAGCTCATAG
>JAAYLG010000189.1 GCA_012522075.1 Bacillota bacterium | reverse complement strand
CTGGCATTTGCCAAGAAAACCTACCAAGGGCGCAGTTCCGGAATTAATTCGAGACGCAATAATCTTCGCTTGTTTGCCGAAGCAACACTTGAAGCCGTCAACAGTTTCCTGGAGGACGGTATCAGCCTTACCCTGGAGGATGTGGCACGCTATTCCCTGGGGGCCAAAAACATTATAACAACTGCTGTCACCCTGATCAGGGAGGGTGTTGAAGAATGCCTGATAGGCAGTGCCGTAATCAGGCAGGATGAAAAGGAAGCCGTTGTCAGGGCAACCCTGGGTGCGATTAACAGGCGTGTCCCGTTTGCTTAATGTATTCTTCAGTTATAAAAGGACCGACAAATTTCTCCTAACCCCAGCGGAGCGGTTTTCCTGCCGTCAATTAGCGGAGCACGGCAGAGTCGACCGTAAAGGGGGATTAACAAATGGCAAAGGTTCTGCGTGCTATCGCTGCACTGGCAGCACTCGTGTTTGCTGGTGGTGCCGGTTATAGATGGCTGTAATCTGCTGAAATTGTCGGTCCTTTTATCTTTGGAGGTTATAAAGTGTCTTTCAGGGAAGAGCCACTAACCGTAAAAATTTATGTAGTTTCAGTAATAGTTGCAGGATTATTATTTTTATTTTTTAACAAACCCGGGTATTTGGACTATAACCTCATCTTTTATTTACTGGCGCATATTGTGCTTGACCATATGGAAGTAATGCTTCCCCGGGACAAAGGATCCGTCTCCGTCAGCTTTGCCATTGATTTGGCTTTAATCCTTATCTATGGACCAGCTGGTGCCGCCTGGGCCGGCTTTTCCTCCATTCTACATAGACGCACCTTTAAGCAATTTAAGGAATTATTTTATAAAATGCTTTTTAACGCTTCACAACTGGCTTTGTCTGCCGGACTGGCAGGTTATATTTATCAGTTTTTTGACGCTTCTCCCGGAAAATTTGTTTTCGCGGAGGATATTTTGCCTATTGCCCTCAGTTCATGTTTTTATTTTCTTTTTAATTCTATGATTGTGATGCTGGCGATTACCCTGTCCCAGAAAGTTTCTTTTTGGGGAGTATGGTTGACGACATTTCGCTGGTCGGTACCTAATTATTTTGCCACCTTGCCTTTGGGTGTTCTTATTGCCGCCGTCAATAACAGCATGGGTATTGCAGGCGTTACTTTGCTCATTATTCCTTTAATTGTTGCGCGCCATACTTTTTTGATGTACATGGATATGCGCAACCAGTATATCAGTACAATCCAGGCGCTGACTAAAACCATTGATGCCAAAGACCATTATACGCACGGCCATTCCGAGCGTGTAGCCAAATATGCAGTCTGGATCGGCCAGGAGATGCGATTGCCGGAAGACCAGCTGGAGCTTTTGGAGTACCTGGCATTAATGCATGATATAGGGAAAATCGGGATACCGGAAAATATTTTAAACAAGCCAAGTCGTCTTTCCGACGAGGAATATCAGCTGGTGCGCGACCATGCCGCCGTCGGTGCGGATATACTCGGCAATATCAAGTATATCGGTGAACATGCCGATATTGTTCGCTATCATCATGAACGTGTGGACGGGCGGGGCTACCCTGACGGGCTCACCGGGGACGAAATACCCTTGGGAGCAAAAATTATTTGCGTGGCGGACGCTTACGATGCCATGACTTCGGAACGGATTTACCGCCGGCCGTTGACCAAGGAAGAAGCTGTGCAGGAATTGCTGCGCTGTGCAAACACCCAGTTTGATGCAAAGGTGGTTGAGTCTTTCATCAGGGTGCTGCGCCGTAAGGGGGAAATCAGGTGATTTTGTCCGGAGTGGTGCTGGCTGTTCTGATTGGCTGGCTGCGGGGAGGAAAAATCGCCCGGCTTGCCGATTTAAAGCTGCGGGGGCTTATTTGGGTGGCGGCCGCTGCGCTTGTCCGCCTGGGCCTGGATCTCCTGTCCCGCCATGGTTACTCCCTGCCCTGGCTGATGATCGTGGCTTATTGTTTGGTTTTCTATGTCCTTTTTTTAAATATCCGGCTGCCGGGCATTAAATTGTTTACTGCCGGAACGCTTTTGAATTTCCTGGTGATTGCCGCCAACGGCGGAACGATGCCTGTTTCGGCGACGGCGATCAAAGAAGCCGGGTTAAGCAGCACGCCGGCGGGGACGCATATCCTCCTTTCCGAAACGGCACGCCTGCCTTTTTTAGCGGATATTATCCCGCTGCGCCCGCCTTACTTCCCGTTTCCCCAGGTTATCAGCGTTGGCGACATTCTTCTTGTCTGCGGCATCTTCCTTTTTATTCAGTATAAAATGTTGCGGGAAGAAGAGCCTGCCGCCGCTGTGGCTGGGAAAAAGTGACATGTAGGTTTGTCAAACATTTTGGACACAGTACAGTTTTAAGAACTCTAGGGGAGATAGGTAGCCGAGAGGACGCATCGGGATATTGTTTGAACGGCGGTTGTAAGCTTTAAGCTGGGCCTGG
>JAAYLG010000188.1 GCA_012522075.1 Bacillota bacterium | reverse complement strand
CTAGGAGCAATAATATCTTTATAAAGATCAACTGAAATTGCATTGGCAATTACCAGGTATAAACCATCAGCCGACGACATAATCGCAGCCAGAATGGCGATCGCTATTAATGCTGCCAGCGGAGCGGGAAGAGATTGGGTCAACAAGGTTGGAAGAGCCATGTCCGGCTGAGCAACAAATTGATCACCCAGAGCAGCCCTTGCTCCGATTCCTCCCAGCATCATAAAGCTCATTAAAAACATGAGCACCGCTCCAGCAATGGCTACTTTGTAAACATCCTTTTTGTTTTTAATAGCCAGGAAGTTCTTGGACATTTGTGGCGATATAGCACCAAAACCAAGGCCAAAACAAATTGATATGGCAGGGAAAGCCGCAAACATCGCATTGCCGCTACTGAAAATATTATCCCATCCCAGTTGCGGGTCCTGGGCGACAATCGATGCATTGACCGCTGGAACCCCTCCAGGGGTAACGAATAAAAATGCTACAAACAGTACCAGTATGGCGGCTACAGCCATGCTCATACCTTGTGCCGCGTCGGTAAGCAGATCCGAGTGTGTACCACCAATAATAATATAGATTGCAGTAAAAGCGGCCGCAACAATGACACCGTACAGGTATGGAATTTTAAGTGCCACATTAAACAGCCACCCGATGCCTACGAACTGTCCGGCTACATAGTAAATATTCAAAATAACGATCAGTGCGGTAACAGCTTTAACTAAATCGCTGTTAAAGCGTTTTCCTAGGAAATCTGCCGGAGTTTTTGCCCCAAGTTTCGCCCCGACCTTCCAGATGCCAAACATCGAAAGGGCCCAGCACAGCGCGGAAAACGAATAGCCCATCACATACCACAAAGCGGGAAATCCGGTTCCGTAGCCCATACCGGGTTGGCCCAGGAAAGCGGCGGCACTGCACCAGGCTGCCACTGTGGCAAAGCTTATAACTACCCAACCATAACTCCTGGGGGCTGTTGTGAAATCTTCCAGGGTTTTTGTACGGCGGGCGCCAATATAAGTGAGAATAACTATACCGATAATATATAATCCTACAAAAACCCATGACCACAATGTAAGATCTGACATCTTTTTTCTCCTCCTTTCACCTATTTACGAACTGAATTCACTATCTTTGGTTCTGCCGAGAACGGTTGCATCCTCGCGCTCTTCCGCCCGTCTTAACGCCAACGTGATGATGATGGTGATAATTAACCAGCCGATCATCCAGCAAGTAAACAGGATCATCATTTTGCCCATATGACCACCTCCCTTGCCTTTGATGCGCTTACCCGGCAACCCAAACATAAAGCCATATGCCGCCTTTGCTCATGTTGTGGTTAGAGCTGTCCAGGTAGTCTCAGTTCTGCAAAGATATTTGGGGAAAAGCTCCTAATGGGTGCACGAGGAAGATGTTTGGCAGCGAAGAAGATGCGGGTCTTTATACGTTTATTCATTCTGGCTTTTCGAGAGCTTGTAAAACTTGCTACAAGTCTTCCAGCCTTTCTACCAGCTCGATCACGACATTATTGATAGCCGACGGTTCGATAAAAGCAACCCGTGCCCCACCCCCTCCGGGTCTGGGTTCCTGATCCTGCAAAGGAATGCCGGTTTTTTTCAACCTGTCTAAAACCAGATCAATGTTGGAGACCCGAAAGGCGATATGGTGGATGGCTTCGCCTTTTTCTTCAATGTAGCGATGAAAATCACTATCCGGACCGGTCGGTTCAAGGAACTCAACAAGCGCTTCTCCCACCGGGATAAAACATATTTTTACCTTGAAATCTTCCACTTCTTCAACGGCCTTGGCTACAAGTCCAAATGCCTCTTCGTAAGTGCGCATCGCTTTTTCCAGGTCCCGGACTGCAATGCCGATATGATCGATTTTTGCAATTAAAGACGACATCACGCAACCTCCATGTTTCGATCTTGCCGGTTAAGACAGTTCAAATATATGCCCGTATTCGTCTTTCCCGGCGTACCGGACTTTCTGATTGATCGCAATGCCCTGGCCACCTCTCTTAACCCTTCCCAATACCTGAATTTCGCCGCCCAGGTCAATGACAGCCAAAGTATAAGGCTGCGGCAGATAATCTACTCCCCGCCACACCGTAGTAAAGGTGACGATGCTGCCGTCATCGGGCAGCTCAAACTCGAACAGCGAGGCCGTAGAGCCGCATTTGCCGCACAGGTCGGACGAGTTTAGATAGGTTTGCCGGCAGTAATTGCATTTATAGCCCGTGAGAACTGCTGCTGACACATTAATACCCCCTTGCAAAGATGTGAATAACGCTGATGGACGGCGAGCCGCCCAGCATGTGGGTCAGGAATAGCTCAACATTTTTGATCTGCCGTTCTCCGGCCTTGCCGCGCAATTGGGTTACGGCTTCAACTACCTGCCCTACACCGGTCGCCCCGATGGCATGCCCTTTGGCTTTAAGGCCTCCGCTGGCATTGACAGGGATGCGGCCGGCAAGGCGGGTTTCACCGTCCTGGACAGCCCTCCCCCCTTCACCTTTAGGGAAAAATCCCAGATCCTCGATATTGATAATCTCCGTGATGGTAAAACAGTCATGGGTTTCCGCACAGGTAATATCCTGCGGCTGCACCCCCGCCATCTCATAGGCCTGCCGGGCAGCAATCCTGGTGGAGGCAAATGAAACATAGCTATCCCGGTTCGCTACCCGGTAATAATCGCCGGCAATAGCGGAAGCCAAAATGTTAATCGGCTGCGAATTGTAATTCTTTGCCGTCTCCGCCGGACCCAATACCAATGCCGCCGCTCCATCGGTAACCAGGGAACAATCATGCCTGCCCAGCGGTTCGGCAATCATTGGAGCGTTGAGGATCTCCTCTAGAGAAACCTGCTTCTGGTAATGTGCGTTTGGGTTCAACGAGCCGTTGTAATAATTTTTTTCAGCCACCATGGCCAGCTGCTCTTTGGTTGTGCCAAAATGTTTCATATGGGCGCTGGCATATAGCGCAAAAACGGCAGGTGCGACAATACCCGCTTTCTGGTCATAAAAATCGAAGCTTGTAGCGATGGCGCTTAAAATTTGAGGTGTTTCTTTTGTGTTCATTTTCTCGACGCCGACTACCAGGACATAATCATAAACGCCATGGGCAATATTTAAAAAAGCTTCCCGTAGGGCGATCGCCCCAGAGCTGCAGGCGCATTCGAAGCGAATCGAAGGCACATGCGGTATACCGAGAATATTGGCGGTGGCGGAGCCAAGGGTAGCCTGGCCGGTCAGTATTTCTCCAAACGCGTTGCCCAGGAAAATGGCCTGTATCGCGTACCGGTCAATTCCGGCATCTGTAATGGCCTTGTTGGCCGCCTCCGAGACCATATCTAGCAGGGGTTTTTCTTTTAAAACGCCCCACTTGATTTCATGTGCCCCGATAACCGATACTTTCCGCATTATAAAAACCTCCTTAATTGCTCCGCCGACTTAATTCTTCAACTGGCGGCCGATAATTAACCCCGTCGGATCCAGGACTTCCCTCAACAGCTGTAATTCCTCCCTCGTCGGCGGGTCCAAGGTCTCGATGTGATCGGGTATGATCAGCTCAAATCCGGTATTTTCCACCACCCGCTCCACGGTGGCACCCGGAAGGAGATAAAGAAGGCGCATCCTTTTACTTTCTTCCTCAAAATCCATGACCGCCAGATTGGTGATGACCCGGTAAGGACCGGTGCCCTTAATAAAACCCCGTTCCTCCCGCGAGTTGCCGCCTTCGAGATAGCCAGGAGTGGTTATAAAATCTACCCTTGGAACGAAACGGCGCTTCTCATGCAGCATCAGAATGATGGTTTTGCCGCAAAGGGAACCCACATCACAGGCTCCCCCGCTGCCGGGCAGTCTTACTTTAGGCCGGTAATAGTCATCGCCGATCATGGTGGCGTTTAAATTTCCATACATATCAACTTGCGCGCCGCCCAAAAAACCATATTCAATCACGCCAATGGTAGAGAGTTCAAAAATATCGCACATGCTTTTAACAGCAATGGCACGGGTCATGGTTTTCGAATCGGCAATTGAGATAGGCAGCTCCTCCAGTTTTGGCCCGATTGAACCGGTCTCAAAAAAGGGGACAGCATTTGGTGCATGTGTCTTTTTGGCCAGCAGGACGCTGATCAGCGGTATTCCCGACCCGACAAAATAACCTTTATTGTCCACTACCATTTTGGCAGAGATGCATGCTAGCAGCTCCGGTTGGTTGTAATTAGTCATTACCATCACTCCTCCCTATACTTATATCTGATCTGTTCTTTCCGCTTCAGCTCTTCGAGCCTCTCTTCCCCGATTAGCTTGAGGTATCCATCATTATCCGGAACATTGTAAATAAACTTGTTAAAATACTCTTTAATGCCTTCGCCTGTTTTACAGTAATTGATATACTCTTTGTAATGCTCCACATCCATGTCGTACAGGTAGGGCATATTACCCGGGTGAGCGCCGAAAGGCGCTTCGACTACGGCGTTAACCATAAAATACGGAATAGCCGTCCTCTCCGGGTTTTTTCTAATTTCATCATGGTCAATGATTTTTTCAGTGGAAATAATCACTTTTTTCGAGGCGGCCGCTACTTCCAGGGTGGAACCGGTAATGCCGTCAATTTGCGCGTTGCCGTAAATATCGCACCTGTGAACATGTATTAAGGCCACATCAGGCCTCAGGGCGGGGACCACACAGACCCGATCGCCGGAAAAGGGACACTCTGCTATTTTGGCCGCGCTGTATTTGAAAGTATCGGTTCCTTCCAGCATGGAACGGCACGGCAGGAAAGGCACCCCCATGGCAGCCGCTTTTAAACGCCAGGCCATGGTGGCGTTGCTCCATTCGGTAATCTTCAATTTTCCCTCTTCGATCATTTTGCGCATGGTATAAGAGGTGCCGAGCAGCTCATAGCCCACGTAGCAAAGGTCCAGCTCTTTCACGCAGCCAGCCTGCAGCAGCAGGTCTATATCTAAAGTGGATGTATTGCCGGCGGCTTTAAGGTCTTTAAATCCTTGTCTGACCACTTCCCGGATTAGCGCCATCGGGCCTCGTACATTACCGGTCAACTCGGAGACAACATAGTCATTTTCCTGAACATATCTTTGCACCGCTTCTTTAGCGCTCATCACTTTGTTGGTTAAGGCCAATGATTTCAGGGTTCTCGTTTCCTGTTGGACCTGGTCGCTGGACGGCACGGGCTTGATCAGCTTACCTACTCCGGTGGCTAAAATGCGCATTACCGTAAACCTCTCTTTCTATTTAGATCTCTAACAGAAGTAAATAGCAAATAACGTGCCAATATTTATACTTGATTAAAAATAAAAAAACTTAAAGGGGCAAGCTTTTTTGAATAGAGCTATGATGATCGCGCAGCAGTTTTGGTTTTTTTTCAAAAAATTTTTGGCAATAATGCCAAATTTCAAAAGAGGAAAACTAGTATTTCTGTAGAACATATAACCAGGAAGGCAGTGATCGGTTTGGATGCTTTACTTCAGCTCCTGACCAATTTTATTGAAGACATGCCTGTCGGGGTGATGCTGCTTGACAAAAGCGGCACGTTAATTGGCTTTAACAAAAAGCAGGAGAAAAACTCGCGCATCAAACGAGAAGTTGTGCTCAATAAAAATATAGCCGAAGTCTTTCCCTCGCTTATACAGCAGGGAGTTGAACAGCCATTAGCAAGGCTGCTGGAGAACCAGGAACCCTTCGAACTATTCCTCGATCAATACAAGCCCCAGTATTATGACCGGATCATGGTATTGTGGATAAAAGGTTTGCCCATAAAGCATGCTTCATCTTCGTACTTTATCTTGTATCTTCAGCTTTTCGAGGAATATGAAAGTTTAGCCGCCCATATCCTGAATGCGTCACCAACCGCTATTGTAGTTTGCGACAGCAGTAGACACATTGTTATTTTTAATAAAGCTGCCGAGATCATTTTTGGCTATGGCGAAGATAATGTGCTCGGGGAAAAAATCGATTGTCTCTTTCCCGAAGAGAATAAAACCGATATTCACACCATCTTAAATACGTACAATACATGGGAGGGAGAG
The DNA here is from genome assembly GCA_012522075.1 of Bacillota bacterium. Taxonomy (GTDB): domain Bacteria; phylum Bacillota; class Dethiobacteria; order Dethiobacterales; family Dethiobacteraceae; genus DUUE01. The sequence continues at coordinate 2,309 of JAAYLG010000188.1, read as the reverse complement.
CTGACAGGTCAGCATGCCAGCAGCCGTCATTTTGCCATCCGGCTTAATTATTCTAAAATCTCTAACCAGAAAAAAACCACCATAGCCTTCCTGTTCATTATCTGGGATATTACTGAAAGAAAAATCATTGAACAGAATCTGGTGCATGCAGAAAAGCTGGCGCTGCTGGGTAAACTAGCCGGCGAGCTGGCCCACCAGCTAAATAATCCCATGGTAGGAGTGATCAATCTTACGGAACTATTGCTATCCAAAGAACACGACCCGCAAAAACAAGATTTAATCAAATTAATCAATAGGGCGGGCAGTGAATGCAGGGAAGTGGTCAATAATATATTAACTTTTTCCAGAAAGAACATATCGGATATTAACTTCGGCACGAAGTATTGTGATGTTAATGAAATATTAAAAAACACCACTATTGAAGTAAACAGCTTCCTCAGATTAAAGCAAATCAAGCTCCTGGAACAATACCATCCTTCGCTGCCGAAGCTGTATGGAGATGCAAACGCCTTAAAGCACGCTTTTTTAAACATTATTATGAATTCAATCGAAGCCATTCCCGGAGATGGAGAAATAATAATTACTACCAGCCTTCAGCCGAAGAAAAGCATAGAAATCTTGATCCAGGATACCGGTTGCGGCATCATCCCGGAAAACCTTGCCCGGATATTTGAACCTTTCTTTACCACTAAAAATTCACCCAATACGGGACTTGGATTAAGCATCTCCCAGAGAATTATTTTTGAGCATGGGGGGCTGATCAACATTGAAAGCACTCCCCAGAAAGGCACGCGTTTTCTGATAACATTCTCCGTTGGTGATAAATATGAATAAGCCCAAAGTACTGGTTATTGACGACGATGTTTATGTGCAAAGCTTTATTAGCAACGTGCTACAGGGAAAAGGCTTTTCCGTAACCGTCTCTTCCAGGGGAAGCCATGCTTTAAGCCTTATGCAGCAGCATCACTATGATCTCATCATGCTTGATTTGAAGTTGCCTGATATGGACGGCATCGATGTTCTGCAAAAAATAAAAACCATTGATGCGGATAGTGCCGTGATCATTATCACCGCCTACGGCACTATGGAAAAGGCCGTAGAGGCAATGCGTTTTGGAGCATATGATTTTTTAAATAAACCATTTGATAGCATGGACAAAGTCAGCTTTTCGGTATGCAATGCCCTGGAAAGAAAAAAATTAAAATTGGAAAACACGGCATTAAAGAAGCAGCTGCAGAGACAAAATGGTCTTACCACCTTCATTGCCCAGAGCAAGCAGATGCAGAATATATTGTCTTCGATTTCAAAACTGGCAGTCGTAGACAGCAATGTTTTAATCGAAGGTGAAACCGGAACGGGGAAAGAGATAATTGCGCGCCTAATTCATGAACAAAGCCACCGTAAAGATAAGCCGTTTCTTCCCTTAAACTGCGGAGCTATTCCTGAAAATTTACAGGAAAGCATCCTCTTCGGCTATGAAAAAGGAGCATTTACCGGTGCCTATAGCCAAACTACAGGTTACTTTGAAGATGTATGTGGAGGAACCCTTTTCCTTGATGAAATTGGCGAAGCCTCACCGGATTTGCAGGTAAAATTATTGAGGGTTCTGCAAGATAAAAAATTCTCCCGCATCGGCAGCACATGCCTGATAAACACCGATTTCAGGCTGATTGCCGCGACCAATCGGGATCTCAAGGCTTTAATCGAAAGCAACCAGTTTCGTGAAGACCTTTATTACCGGATTGCCGTAATCCGCATCTACATCCCACCGCTGAGAGAAAGAAAACAGGATATACTACCGCTGATAAACCACTTTTTGAAACTCAAAACAGGCAAAACAAAAAAAATATCCAAAGAGGCTCTATCTTTGCTGGAGAATTACACATGGAAAGGCAACGTCCGCGAGCTTCAAAACTGCATCGAAAACATATGCGCTTTCCATAACAGCCCTATTATCGATACTCAAGATCTGCCGTCCTGGATAACCTCGCCCCAAAACTTTACACAGAACTTCGAACTAACCTACAGGGATGCTAAACAGAAGTTTGAAAAAGAATATTTGGAGAATCTTGTTCAACTACATGGCAGCGACTTAAAAAAGCTTCCACCTTTGCCGATATTGAGTTATCCACATTGTACCGCAAGCTAAAAAAATACGGTATCAAGTACTAACATCTATGGGGTGATTCGACCCCAAAAAGGTCAACTAAAGCTAAAAGGTAACACGAATCATAGCTAATAAATAGTCACAACGAACCGGCCTAAAAATTGAGTAAAACCGCAAAAAGGCTTTAAAATACAGCGTTTTT
>JAAYLG010000187.1 GCA_012522075.1 Bacillota bacterium | reverse complement strand
TCCACATGATGGCCATGGCCATGGACATTAAAGTGGGAGGCGAAGCCGTCCATATTAGCCGTATGTATATTTTTTCTCCTGAAGGCGGCAGTCTGCCCGAGGGGCTGCCGCAGGCGGAGGGGTACACTTACCCGCTATAAGGTTTGCACCTGAAAGAAAAAGGAGTCTAAAATTGTCCTGTCTGCAATAAAGGCTTGAGCCGTTTTGTCGATGAAGAAAATCACCTTTCTGGTTGGAGCAAGAGGGTGCAAAGAAAAAAGCCTGAGTGGGCGGCAGTGCCGCTGTCCCAGGCTTTTTTTATGCATTTTTCAGTTTGTCCGGGAGGCTTAATCCTTTTTCCGGCGTGCCTTTTCAATTTCAGTAAAGAAACGCTTGCGGTTTTTTCTGACCTGTTTTTTTACAAGGATCGTTTGCCATATGTCGCTCCCAAAGTAAAACAAATAGGTGAAAACCGGCACCAGGGCAATTAGTTTAGCGGCAAAAGGTGCAGTCAGGACTGTAAAAAGCAGGGGGGCTGCAGCAAGCAAAGACAGATACTTCACTTTTACTGGCAGCACAAAGTAAACCAAAAGCTCAAAGTCAGGATAGAGATGGGCAAAGGCAAAGAAAAGAGACATGTTCAGGTAGGAAGCCCCCACCGTTGAACCGGTAAGAAACGCAGCAATAATGGTAAGTATCATCCCCAAAAGATAATAGACATTAAATTTAAAAGCACCCCAGGCATTTTCCAGGTTTGTTCCTACCAGATAGGAAAAATAGAGGGCAAAAAAAAGCCACACCACTCCTGTGGTCGGTGGGATGGCCACAAAAGTAACCAGGCGCCAGACCTGACCCCGCAGGACAAGCAACGGGTCAAGCATAAGGGCGGCAGGCAAACCGCCCGACGGGTCTGCAAGCGACAGGAAATAGACAATAATATTTGCACCTATTACATACTTTATTAAATTTTTTAGAGCGAAACGCCCGTATTTACGTTCAAGCTGTCGTATTTGTTTGTTAAGCAATGCCATTGCTCCCCTTGGTTTTACCATTGTTTGCGCTGTCAAGGAAGTGCCTACAGCCGTTTCTGCACAAAAAGCAATTCTACTTAACCTTTTTTATAGAAATTGCGGCCAATCTCGTCAACGGCGGCGGTGAGGACACGGTTTTTACGTGCAACTTCCGGATCGTCCACCCGGCCGATGAAACCGCCGCAGAAGGCATAGCCGCCGCCGGGGGCAAGTCTGTCCATAGTTGCCCGGACGGAAGCATAGATTTCCTCGTCCGTCACATTGGGATCGGCAAGTGGACCAATGGCATCCCAGCCTCCCATAATCACCAGTTTCTTGCCGTATCGTTCTTTAACGGCATCAAGGTCATTGCATGTCTGCGCCGGATCCCAGGCTCTGACACCAATTTTCAGCCAGTCTTCAATAAAACATTCACTTTTGCCGCAGTTATGCATGGTGATGGGAATCCCGGCATCCCTGCCGAAAGCTGCCTGCCTGTCGTGGAAAGGAAGTACAAGCTCGCGGTACATCTCGGGAGAAATAAAAGGATTACCCCAGGCGGCAGTATCATCCATTAGCGTAAACACATCGGGCTTGTAATATTTCATAATTTTTTCGGCAATTGTACAGTAGAAGTCACACAAATAATCAAAAAGGGCATAGACTTCGTCAGGTTCTTCATACATGGCACACAGCCCCTCGTTAAAGCCCATAAAAGCCATCAGCTGCTGGAAATAACCAAAGTGCATATTAAAGGCTACTGCCGTTTGTTTCCGGTCAATGTTCAGTTCCGCCAAATGGTTTTTGGCCAT
>JAAYLG010000034.1 GCA_012522075.1 Bacillota bacterium | reverse complement strand
CAGGCACCTGGACCATCAAACTTGATACTGCGGTACTTGGCGAAGAGAAAGTCGAGTTCCTAGTGACCGTGAGAGATGATGCGGGTGCCCAGTGGGGTAACAACAACTATGTTAGCTATCCGAATGACGTTAAGGCATTCTTGTATAATGTGACCCTGCCGGAGCCGGCGATTATTGCCGATCCTGGTGTAAGCCCTGTAGACGGCACTACCGTTGTAGGTGTACAAACATTCACCTTTGGCTTTAAGTCGGCGACCGGCAAGCTTAAAGAGCTGGAGTTGGACATCTACCTGGGCGATAACACTGGTGAGAATCGCGACTATGCCGAGCACCTTGGCATCAACCTGCCCGCCGGCAGCGAAGCGGTGGCACAGTGGGTTGACGAGTTAGTAAACAATTACAGTAAATTAGATGAAAAGTACCATGTCATCCTGGCAGCAGCCGATTATAACACTGATGCTGATGACAATGAAAACAAAGAGGCACTGAAGGCAAACATCTTCTACGAAGGAGATGAAAAAGCAGGCACCTGGACCATCAAACTCGATACTGCAGTGCTGGATGTAGAAGCAATTGAGTTCCTGGTAGCAGTCAGGGATGATGCAGGAGCACAATGGGGTAACAACAACTATGTTGACTATTCTGACGAAGTAAAAGCATACCTTTACAATGTGACTTTGCCGATTGATTAAAGTAGTTCGTGTAGACGGCGAAGTGATCCAGGATCCGGGTGGAATTGGCGGAGACTTGGACTTTAACTTCGTGGCCGAAGGTAAAGTATTAACCATCGACGCTAAAGGAGCGAAGTTGCCATACTACGAACAAGCGGGCAGCTACCCGCCGCAGGGAGCCAACTGGGTAGGGGTAGCCATACCTGTACCTCTTGATGTAGATACAACTGGAGTCTACGCCGAGATCAACGGGAAACCCTGCAGCAACCTGTACTTTGACACGGTTGATGGCAAGTTAAAGTACATTGAATACATCAGTGTGGAAACAGGCGATTTGCAAGACGGTAAAGCCAGCTACACCTGGGTGATCAGGTGGGGTTCCGGATACGGCAGTGAGACCATAAACATTGAGCTTGTAAACGTGGATGGTCTTGCCTCACCTGTCCCCGAAGCTTAAAAACGAATAGGTAGCAGGTAAGAAATATGTAAAAAGCCTCATGAGAAAGCAAATCATAGCGCTCTCTCATGGGGCTTTTCTTTACCTTCCAGATTACACTGGAGCAATCATTTTTTTACTAAATGGGAAATATTGATATAAATTCTTATGGGTCGGCCATGAGCAGGTACTGTCTTTACCCCTCACCCTTAATTACGGCAATGGGTTTGACATTGGCGACCAGATTAATTATTCCTATTTCCGCCAGGGTATCGACTACCAGGTGGATATCTTTATAGGCCCGGGGCGCTTCATCCACAATCCGCTTATAATTGCTGACATTGTAGTGGATGCCCTTCATCTGTTCCCGGAAGTCGCTGTTGGAGATGGATTTTCTCGCTGCAGTGCGGGATAATACCCGCCCGGCACCGTGATTTACCGAACAGAAGGTTTCCTCGGCACGCTTCAGGCCGGTGGCAATATAGGAGTGAGTTCCCATGGAACCGGGCAACAGCACCGGGTGTCCGGTAGCATTAAAATGCCCGGGGTTGTTTTTGTGCCCGGGAGGCAGGGCTCTGGTTGCACCTTTGCGGTGGATCAGCAGCTCCCGGCCAAAATGGTGTTCCCTTTTGGCGATGTTGTGGGCGACATCGTACAGCAGTTTGATGTGAGACGCTTTTTTACCCAAAACTTTGGTCATGGCACTGATCACGTCGGCTTGAATAAGCTGCCTGTTGGCAAAGGCGAAATTAACGGCACAGGCCATGGCGGCCATGTATCTTTTCCCCAGTTCAGACTGAATGGGGGCACAGGCAAGACCGCGGTTGGGCAAAGTGATGCCAAAACGGGGTGCCTGCTGTGCCATCTCCCGGGAATAATCCTGGCAGATTTGGTGGCCGAAACCCCTGCTGCCGGAATGGATCATAATGACAATCTGCTCCTGAGCCAAGTTGAAGAAAGAAGCAGTTTCCTTATCGAAAATCCGGTCCACCACGGAAAATTCGATAAAATGGTTTCCTCCGCCCAGGGTGGAAAGCTGGTTCATCCTGGCCTGGGCTTCCCGGCTGCAGGCTGCAAGGTCGCCTCCGGCCAGGCAACCTCCTTCTTCAATTCTTTCCAGGTCGTCAGCATCCGCAAGGCCCAGTTTGACAAGGTGGGGTACACCTTCTTCCACAATATTTTTCAGCTGGCGGTCCAGCTTATATTTGCTTTTGGTGCCTATTCCGGTAGGGACAAGCTCTTCGACAGCCGTGAGGAGCTGTTGGAGTACCCGGGGACCCAGATCCTGCCGGCTGAGGTTGGTGGTGAGAAGCCTGACACCGCAATTGATATCCATACCCACCGCCCCCGCAGATACGACTCCTTCGCGGTATGTAACGGCAAGGACCCCGCCGATGGGCAGCCCGTAACCGATATGGATGTCGGGCATACCCAGGACATATTTAAAGACTCCGGGCAAGGCGGCGGCAGCGGACAGCTGCTCGACGGCTTCTTCCTCCAGGTAGGGGAGGAGTTCTTCTTTGAGGTATATCTGACAGGGAACAGCCATGTTCCCCTTTTGTTGAACAAGATAGACATTCTGCTCTTTTTTAACCAGCTCCGGCAGCATGAAGTTCCCTCCTGTAGCCTTTTAAGTATATTGTAGCGGGAAAAATGTAGTAGTACAACCTGCCGGAAGTCACTGGAAATACCAAGGCCTAATACCGGCTTCCTGGCGGGCCAGTGGCCAACGGGTGTTGGGCAAGAGCGGTTGTGAACAAGGAAGGAACTTTCCCCGGCAATGTAGAATTTGCAGAGTGAAAGCAGGTGATGATATGATTGAAGCAATTTTACTTGATTTGGACGGCACACTCCTGAATGTGGATATGGACAGCTTTCTGGAGCGCTATTTAAAAAAACTGGCACAACATCTGGCTGCATTCACCGACCCGGCAAGCTTCAGTAAGAATTTATGGGCATCTACCGGGGCCATGGTCCGTAATACTGACCCCCAAAAAACAAATAAAGATGCTTTTATTGAGCATTTTTGCACCTGGATGGACCACTCGCAAGAGCAGGTTTGGCCCTGTATTGATGAATTCTATGAAAACGTTTTTCCCACCCTGCAGGAAGACATCGGTCCTTTTCCCGGTGTGCCGTATGTCATGGAAAAATTGCGCCAGAGCGGATGCAGGCTTGTTTTGGCCACCAATCCCATTTTCCCGCTAAGCGCCATTTTGCACAGAATGAAGTGGGCCGGCCTGAACCCGGAGGATTTTGCTTTGATCACATCTTACGAAAAAATGCACTACTGCAAACCAAACCCGATGTATTACCTGGAAATTGCCAGGATGATTAATGTGGCACCGGAGAAATGCCTGATGGTCGGCAATGAATATCTGTTTGACATTGAACCGGCGGAAAAAGCCGGCATGCATACTTTCCTGGTGGATGAAACGCTGGGAGCACTGGACAATGAAAATAAGCGCGGTCGCCTCTTGGACTTGTTGACATTTCTGTCTTCACTCACGGCGCAAAAAACACGGGAGGAAAAAAAGTGAGTTTCCAAAAAGAGAACAAACTGCATGAAGTGTCGCACACGCTGGTGGAAGTGGCCATGGGACGGCAGCCGGCGCAATTGGTTGTCCGCAATGCCAGCCTTGTCAATGTACATACCTGTGAAATCCAGCCCGGGATCGATATAGCCGCCTCGGATGGGCGTATTGCCCTGGTGGGTGACGCCGGTCATACCATCGGCCCGGAAACAACAGTTGTTGATGCCTGCGGTATGTATCTTGTCCCCGGTTTCCTGGACGGCCATATTCATGTGGAAAGCAGCATGGTGAGTGTCACAGGTTTTGCCCGCAGTGTGCTTCCTTACGGTACCACCGCTATTTTTATGGATCCACATGAAATAGCCAATGTCCTGGGGCTGGAAGGCGTTCGCCTGATGCATCAAGAGGGGCGCAAAGTGCCGCTGCGTGTCTTTACCACCGTACCTTCCTGCGTCCCTGCTGCACCCGGGATGGAAGATGCAGGTGCCGCCATCGGCCCGGATGAGGTGAGGGAGGCATTAACCTGGCCAGGAATTGTGGGGCTGGGGGAAATGATGAATTATCCCGGTGTGATTGCCGGAGACTCTCGGGTACATGCCATCATCAGGGAAACACTGGCGGCCGGCAAAGTTGTTACCGGCCATTTTGCCATGGACGCAGGGGGGAGGGAGCTGTCGGCATATCTGGCGGCAGGCTGCACTTCCTGCCATGAATCGGTTACCAAGGAGGACACCCTGGCCAAGCTGCGCAGCGGTATGTATGCAATGCTGCGTGAGGGCTCCGCCTGGCACGATGTGAAAGCAACAATCCGTGCCATCACGGAGGAAGGCATAGACAGTACTTATGCCATCCTTAGTTCTGACGACACCCATCCTGAAACGATTTTGCAGCGCGGTCACCTGAATTACGTCATCCGGCGTGCTGTCCAGGAAGGCATGAACCCTGTCCGCGCCGTGCAGATGGCGACAATCAATACGGCACGCTATTTCCGCTGTGACCACGAACTGGGCAGTATTGCTCCGGGCAAGTATGCAGACTTTTCGCTTCTTTCCGACCTGGCGGATGTAAAAGTGGAAAGGGTTTTTATTGCCGGCAGGGAGGTGGCGGCAGGGGGTAAACTGCTTGTTTCCCTCCCGGAACAAACATATCCCGCTTTTGCCCGGCAGTCCGTCAGACTGCAGCAGCGGCTGACAGAAGTTGATTTTGCCGTTCCGGCGCCTGACACAGACAGTCCGGTAACTGTCCGGGTTATTGAGATTAAAGAAGCACAAGTGCTGACGCAGGAAAAGCTGTGCAAAATGGTGCCGCACAACGGGTATTTGCAGCAGGATGCGGACAGGGACCTGGCCAAGATCGCCGTTTTTGAACGGCACAAGGGTACAGGCAGCCGGGCTGTCGGTTTTGTTACCGGCTTTGGCTTTACTTCCGGTGCCGTTGCTTCCACGGTTGCCCACGACAGCCACAACCTGCTGGTGGTGGGTACGAATGATAAAGATATGGCCTTTGCAGGCAATATCCTGGCTGAGTGCGGCGGTGGGATGGTTGCTGTAGCGGACGGCAAAGTGCTGGCCTTGGTTGAACTGCCGCTAGCAGGGCTGATGTCCGACCAACCGGTGGAAGCCGTGGCGCAAGCCGTTGCCGCGCTGGCGGAAGCATGGAAGGGGTTGGGCTGCATGCTGGTGTCACCCTTTATGACGATGGCACTTTTGTCTTTGCCGGTCATACCAGCCCTGCGCCTGACAAACCGCGGCCTGGTAGATGTCAATACCTTTTCCTTTGTTGACCTTATTACAGACGAAAACTAAAAACTGCATACTCAGCAGCTGTTTAAAAGCAATAAACCTGCCACAACGCATAATGGGGCAGGTTTTTCCGTATAGCTCAATATTGCCTGCGGGAAAACTAAAAGGCAATGCAACATAATACGTAATACATGGAGGCGCTTATGAAACTGAAGCTTTATTTTGGTAGTTTCCGCTCAAAAGATACGGCAAAACAATGCATACAGAAACTGGGAGAAGCAGGCTTTCTGGATGTTGCCTTTTATCAAAGCGGGGAAATCCCGGGACCGGAAAAACTACGGTGGCCCGGATCCTGGGGAAAATGCTGGCGGAACTGAAAGTCCTCCCCAAAGGCCACTTGGTGGAAGTGGAACGGGCCGATCTGGTGGGTGAATATATTGGGCACACGGCGCAGAAATGCCGGGAACAGCTGAAAAAAGCCATGGGCGGCATTCTTTTTATAGATGAAGCTTATTCCCTTGCCCGGGGCGGTGCCAAAGATTTTGGCAAAGAAGCAATAGATACTCTGGTTAAAGCCATGGAAGATCATAAAAATGAAATAATTTTGATCCTGGCCGGGTATGAAAAGGAAATGGAGCATTTTCTCTCAACCAACCCCGGTTTGCGCTCGCGCTTTCCCATCCATTTGCATTTTCCTGATTACAGCTGCGATGAACTGATGGAAATTGCGCATTTAATGGTGCGGGAAAGACAATACCGGCTGTCTGTGGGAGCGGCGGAATACCTGCGGCAATACCTGCAGCAGCAACTGGAGGAAGGCCGCCCCAATTTCAGCAATGCCCGCCTGGTACGGAACCTGATTGAAAGAGCCATTCGCCGCCAGGCATTGCGCCTTGTGGACCGCCGCATTTATACCAGGGACGACCTGATTATGCTTCTACGGGAAGATTTTGTCCTTCCGGAAGAGGAAGAAGCAGGAATCCATCTTTGGCTGACATAAGAGGGGGAAATTGCCGTCAACCTTCCAATCTGTTACAATGTAGCAGAAAGGAAGGTTTTACATGGAAAAAGCAATCCTTGCCGGTCTGGAAACTGATGCATCCCGGGGAAGCAGCATTTATACCATGCAAGAACTGGCACGGCTTGCGCAAACGGCGGGAGCTGTGCCGGTGGCGGAAGTGGTGCAGTCACGAGCCCGGCCGGATGCTGCTTATTACCTGGGCAAAGGAAAAGTGGAAGAATTAAAAATTATTGCAGCGGAAACAGGAGCCGACCTGGTTATTTTTGACGACGAACTGACACCCACACAGATCCGCAATCTTGAGAAGCTGCTTGAAATGCGCGTAGTGGACAGGACAGCCTTAATCCTTGACATCTTTGCTGGCCGTGCCCGTAGCAGGGAAGGCAAATTGCAGGTGGAACTGGCGCAGCTGACATATCTTCTACCCAGGCTTGCGGGCAGGGGAACGCAGCTTTCCCGCCTTGGCGGCGGTATCGGCACCCGCGGCCCCGGGGAGACAAAACTGGAAACTGACAGGAGGCGCCTGCGCAAGAGAATCGGTGACCTGCAGGCGGAAATAGAGGAGATTAAAAAGCACAGGCTGCTGCACAGGCGGGCACGCCAAAAGAACGACGTACCCACCGTTGCTTTGGTAGGGTATACAAATGCGGGCAAGTCAACGCTGCTTAATACGCTGGCGTCGGCTAATGTTGCCGCCGAGGACAAGCTTTTTGCCACTCTTGATCCTACCACGCGGGAAGTGGCGCTGCCGGGCGGCGGCTCCTTTTTACTGACGGATACGGTCGGCTTCATTCAGAAGCTGCCCCATCACCTGGTTGCAGCTTTCCGGGCCACATTGGAAGAAATAACAGCGGCGGACCTGCTGCTGCATGTGGTGGATACCGCCCACCCTCAGGCGGAAAGGCAAATGGCCGAAGTCAACAAAATCCTCAGTGAATTGGGAGCTGAAATGCTGCCGGGGCTGGTGGTCTTTAACAAAATGGATCTGCCGGAAGCAGCCTGGCAATACCCTGTACTTGCCCGCCAGTATCCCGAGCATGTGGCTGTTGCCGCCAAGAACGGCAGGGGCATAGAAGATTTGCTGATGGCCGTTGAGCGTATTCTTCGGCAAGGGGATAAACAGGTGGAAATACTTATTCCTTTTGCACGGGCCGGGCTCTTGTCCCTGGTAAGGCGGCACGGCAGGCTGGAAGCACAGGAATATTTGCCGGAGGGTATCCGCGTCCGGGCGGTGTTGCCGGCCCGCTGGGCGGAGAAAATCCGCCGGGAATTATAATAAAGCGAAGAGGAAAGAGGAAGAAAGAGGCATGTATGAAACGTTTAAAGCACAAATAGAACTGATTGCTAAGCTGGAAGCAGAATTGCAGCCGGTTTTTGCCTTCATTGAAAAAACTGCCTTGACAAACCAGGGCCGTGTCCTGCAGGCATTCCGGGACCTGCAGGTAGATGAAACTTGCTTTGCCGAATCCACCGGCTACGGTTATAACGATTTGGGGCGGGAAAAACTGGACAAGCTTTATGCCCGGGTATTTGGCGCGGAAGCGGCCATTGTCAGGCCCCATTTTGTTTCCGGCACCCACGCTATCGCCTGTGCCCTGTACGGCGTGCTGAAGCCGGGGGACACGCTGCTTTCCCTGACGGGCAGGCCGTATGACACGTTGCGCAAAGCCCTGGGGCTTTCCGGCAGCCTATCCGGCTGCCTGGCCGATCTGCAGATCGGCTACCGGGAGGCCGATTTTATCGCCGGCTGGGATGAGGCCGACTTGGACAGGCTGCTGACACCGGAGACGGCGGTTGTCCTGCTGCAGCGCTCCCGGGGCTACCAGGCGCGCAGGGCATTGCTGATTGAGGATATTGCCAACATTGTCAGGGCGGTTAAGGCAAGGCGGCCTGATATCATCGTTTTTGTGGACAACTGTTACGGTGAGTTTGTCCAGGAGCTGGAGCCCTGTCATGTGGGTGCCGACTTGATTGCCGGCTCACTGATTAAAAACCCGGGAGCGGGCCTGGCCGCAGGCGGTGGCTACATTGCAGGCAAAGTCGGCCTGGTGGAAAAGGCCGCCTGGCGGCTGACCGCCCCGGGTCTGGGAGTGGACCTGGGCGCCATGGGCCCACATAAACGTCTTTTCTATCAGGGGCTTTTCCTGGCCCCGCATCAGGTCTCCCAGGCCTTAAAAGGGATGGTACTGGCTGCCGCCCTTTTTGCACGGGCAGGTTATGAAGTCAGCCCTAAGCCGAGAGAAAAAAGGGGAGATATTGTACAGTCAATCCGCCTGGAAGATGCCGAAAAAGTGAAGCGTTTTTGCCGGGCGGTACAGGCCGCCTCCCCGGTGGACAGCTACGTGGAACCTTTTCCGGCCCCCATGCCGGGGTATGAAGATGAAATTATCATGGCGGCGGGTACTTTTATCCAGGGAGCCAGCAGTGAGTTTTCAGCAGATGCGCCCTTGCGTCCGCCGTATGACGTCTTTTTGCAGGGCGGCCTGACCTATGAACACATAAAGCTGGCTTTGGCGGAAGTTTATGCCCGCCTGCAAGGCGATACAGCCTAAATTGCTTGACAGTTTTCATTAACGGTTTATATAATCGTAGCAGATAATGACAGAATTCAACAAAGAAAAGAGGAAAGACATGGCTTATACCCGAGAAGATATTATCCGTCTCGTGGAGGAACTCAACATTAAATTTATCCGGCTGCAATTTGCCGATGTGCTGGGGATTCCCAAGAACGTGGCCATAACGGTGCAGCAGCTGAAAAAAGCCCTGGATAATGAAATGATGTTTGACGGTTCTTCCATCGAAGGTTTTGTCCGCATTGAGGAATCGGACATGTATCTGCGGCCGGACCTGAACACTTTTACCGTTTTCCCCTGGAATTCCGCAAAAGGCGCGGCGGAAGCGCGCCTGATATGCGATATTTACAACCCGGACGGGACTCCTTTTGCCGGCTGTCCCCGCAATGCTTTGCGCCGGGTCATTGCCCAGGCGGAAGACCTTGGTTTTACCATGAAAGTAGGCCCGGAAGCTGAATTTTTCCTTTTTCTCAAAGATGAAAAAGGCAGGGCAACTACTGTCACACACGACAGCGCCAGCTATTTTGACTTTATGCCTGTAGACCTGGGAGAGGCTGCCCGGCGCGACATGGTCCTGACATTGCAGGAAATGGGGTTTGAAATTGAGGCATCCCATCATGAAGTGGCGCCCGGACAGCATGAAATCGCCTTCAAGTATGCCGACGCCCTTACTACGGCGGACAATATTGCCACCTTCAAGCTGGTAGTGCGGATTATTGCCATGCGTCATAACCTGCACGCCACCTTTATGCCAAAGCCGATTTTTGGCAT
>JAAYLG010000186.1 GCA_012522075.1 Bacillota bacterium | reverse complement strand
AATGGGATTGACTCATGTGCATGGCCTCCTTTATGTTGTGGTTTAGTCACCTTTAACATATCAGAGGTTGTGCCATGAGTCTCTATTTTTTTTGTTATATGCGGCAATTAATTTTACAACTTACCAGGAAATATTACCTCCCACCTATAGCATATATATGCCGGGACGCCCCGCTTTGCCAGCTACTCCTGCAAGGTTAAGAGCAGCTCCGCCGCCACCAGGCCTAGATAGCGGTTCTGGCGCCAGATCCTGTCCCACTGGCCGAGATCGCCAACATCGGTGCCTACTTCAATAAGCATGGCCGGCACCTGCAGTTCGCTGATGACCCAGTCCATATATTTGCCGCCGTTGGCAAGCAGCTGCCGGTAATAGGGGTAGCCCAAGGCGGCTGCCAGTCCCTGGGCCAGCGTGCGATCCCGCTCCAGCCTCTCCCCTTTCTGCCGGAAATACCAGTAGACGATTTCTCCCTGCTGGTGATAGGAGATGGTCATGGCCGGCCTGCGTTCCAGGGTAAAATCATACAACGCACGCGATTCCGGCTCGCTTAGGGGTTCGTAGCCCTTAAAAAAGGCAGGGGATGGTTTCGTATCCACCTTCACCAGGTATGGCCAGCTGGCGGGGAAGTTCCGGTTCAAATCCACCCCCCGGATGTTGGCTTTCCACCTTTTTAACGGCCTGTCGCTCTGCCGCAGCATCCGGTTAACAGACTGCGCATGTTCTGTCGCGCCCGGTCCTTCCAGCACCAGGGTCACACCGTCCGGGTTTAGCATGGGGATAAACCAGAAGCTGACCTCCTGCAGCATGGCGGCCACATCGTACCCTCCGTAGGCTTGTCCGTGGCGGGCATGGTGTGCATACTCCTCCAGCATTTTCATTAAGAGGGGTGTAGTCATCCATTCGCAGGCATGTATGGCGGCGTCAAGAAAGATTTCCTTGTTGCCGTTGCCCAGCTTGGCCGCCAGGATTCTGCGTCCTTCCACCGAGGTGCCGATCTCCTGCAGCGTTACAAGGCCCGGGTAGGCCGCCGCCAGCGTTTCCAGGTCGCCGCACATTATCTCGTAAGTATATTCCTGTTTGGGAGAAACTGTCAGCGGCGCATTGGTAATGCGCAAGTCTGGCAGGGCAATGCGTGCCGCCACCCGTGCCAGTTCACCCCGTGTCACAATGGCATCCGGGGCAAATTGCCGCTCGTAAGGGACCTCGATGATTCCCAGCTGGGCCAGCATATCAAGCGGCACATCCGTATCTTCAGTACCATAAAAATAACTGCGCGAAACTTCTGTTTTTTCCGCCTGCACAAGGCGGGCAGCCAGCCGGAAAAGTTCGCCGCGCGCCAGGACGGAAACGTCATCATCACTAAAAATCCCGGCCTCCGCAAGGACAGTTTCGTATTCCTGCTCCCGGTCGCGGTACCCCTCCAGGGCGGCAAAAACTTTAATGCCTTCCTCGCGGCTGACAGGCAAGTCGCCGTCAATGACGCCCCAGTTATTCGCAAAAACCTCCAGTTCGTTAATATATTCCCATTCATCAAGGGGCGGTGAATTGAAAATAGCCTGTTTAAGCGGCGCAGAGAAAAACTTGCCCAAAAGGTAGGCAAAGACAATAAAAGCAGCGATGAAAAAAAACATCTGCCGGTTAAGTTTCTGGGTGTATTCCATTAGCCTCTCTCCTAAAAGCAGCATGGCTGGCAGTATCGTTTTATTTTGACAAAAAACGCCATTTCCCTGCTCCCAAAGGCATTTCAAGCAACAAAAAACCCCTGTCGCAGACGGGGCAACTGCTTGCAACCCGACCGGGCAAACAAAAAAGCTTGTCTCTTCAGAGAGAACAAGCTTTCATGGCTGCGGCTTCCCTGCCCAGCTGGGCCGCCGCTGTAAGGTATTCAGGATACTTCTTGATGTCTCCCTTGGCATCCACACCTCGGATTAAAAGCCGGCCTGCCGGGACAAAGCCGGTTGCTTCAAAGTAATACTGTATGGTCAGCATGGTTCCCTTAAACAGGTTTTTGCCTTTGGTGGCGCCCACGCTGATGAGATAGCCCGGCTTGTTCTGGCGCAAACGCTCATCTTTCAGGACATGCTTCCTGGCCCACAGCGCCTGCGAACGGTCAATGGCCGCCTTGGCCCAGGCAGATACATTGTAAAAATAATTCGGTGTGGCAAATATCAGGGCATCGGCAGCAATTATCCTTTCATTTACCATCTGCATGTCATCCTGCAAAACACACCGGCCCGTTTTTTCACAGCTGCCGCATGAAATACAGGGAGAATACTTCAGTGTGCATAAAACAATTTTCTCTGTCTCCGCGCCGGCCTCCCGTGCCCCGGCCAGCGCCTCATCCAGCAGTATTTCCGTATTGCCGTTCCTCCGGGGACTCCCCGCTAATCCCAATACTAGCATTTTTCATCTCCAGGCCCGTCATACGGCCCCGGCAGAATCTCCACCACGGCCGCAGCAGCCTGACGGCCTGCCACCTTTCTGTCATATTTTCGTATAAATAAATAAGAAACGAGTAGAAAAACTACTCCCAGGACAATATCCAGGCGTGGGAAACCGGCTGCAGGTCCCAGCTGTTGGCCGGCATACAAGCCGATCAGCAGCGCCAAAAGGGGCACCATATAGACCATAAAAGAGGCTTTAAGAACATGTGCTGTGTCACTGACGACCCGGACAGTTTGTCCCACAGCAGCATTGGCCTGGTTCAGCGCTTCCAGGTGCGTTTCGCCCTTGCCGGAAACAGCAACGCCGCAGCCGCCGCATTTGGCGCAAACTTCATGGCGTCGGATGGCTACGATTGCTTTATCGTCTTTTACCTCAACCACAAGTCCCACCTGCTCCATCGTTTAACACCTCCCGTCTTAGTATGCACCCACCGCCTGTTTCCTATCAACATTATAGTCCTCCCGGCTTGCTTTGCCAACAGTGGGTGCTAATCCGCCGCCCCGCTTTTAACCGAAAGAATGAATTCCTGACAACAGCCACGCCACTCCCACCCAGGTAAAAAGCATGGCAAACCAGCCGGCCACGACAAGGGCGACGGTACGAAAGCCGCTCCAGCCACGGGTAAAGCGGGCATGCAGGTAAACGGCAAAAACAAACCAGGTAATGAGGGACCACATTTCTTTCGGGTCCCAGCCCCAGAAGCGGCCCCACGATGTATCCGCCCAGATGGCACCGGTGATGATCATCACCGTCTGGAAAAGAAAGCCGAAGACGGAAGCCCTGTACATATATTCTTCCAGCACGGCAAAAGCGGGCAGGGCTCGGGCAAAAGCACTTTTTTCTCTCAGCCGGGCTTTCAAAAGCCACATCAGGGCGACGGCAAAAGCCAGCGTAAACCCGGCATACCCCAGTACCGAAGCACTGACATGCACTTTCAGCCAGTTGGACTGCAATACGGGAGGCAGCAGGGTGTGGGCGCGGCTGATTGTCACTCTCGTAAAAATTTTGGGCACTAATGTCAGGTAAACTATGTAAAGGACAACCAGGGATGTAACGAAGGCACCCACGGCATAATACTTGTCTTTTTGGCGCCGCTCCGTCCAGAGATAAACAAAAACGCAAGCCCAAATAAACATGTTGCCAAACTCAAAATGCCCTACAAAAGGCACGCGCCGCACATTGACCGTCCTTGTTACCAGGAAAGCACTATGCAGGGAAAAATCAAGGTGCAGCAGGCGGGATGCGGAAGGTCCCAAACTCTTTTTGCCAAAGAGAAAAATCAGGTAGCCGGCCGTTGCCGCAAGATACCCGGCAACCGCCAGAGTAAACAGTAAATTTTCAAGGAATAAACCGGTGGGGGATACTTCGATCATACCGGCCATGTTATGCTCCCACCTCTTGCTTCGTTATTATTGCTGCAATCCGAGCCAAATCATCCTCCAGGACCAGGCGGCCGCGGTAGCTGCTTCCGCCCAAATGGATTACATCCTTATCCTTTGCGCGGGCAGCATAAATCCGGCAGGGTGAGACGGCAAAGCAGAGATACAGCCCCAGAACAAGCACTGCCGCCCCGGTTAGAAGAAGGGGCCGTCCCAGATTGCGTGTCACGGAAAAAACGGCGGCATGCTGGAAGCTTGTCAGTGTCAACTCGATTTCTCCTGCCGCCGTAGAGATTACTTCCGGCTTGTTAAGCTGCAGGAAAACAGGACGCTCTCCCTGCCCGGCGGAGTTGTAGAGAATACCGGCCAGGACAGGGTTCTCCGGCAGCCAGTTTTTGGAGTAAGGCATGCCTTGCTCCGTCATGGTAAAATTGGGGAAAAACTTGAGAAAATGAATATAGGACCCTGCACCGTCCACGTAAAGAAGGTCCTGCTCAGAAACCTGTTTTCTTATCTCCTCCCCCGTAGCGGGGTTTTTTATCACTATCTCGGAGACATAGCGGAAAGTCTTGTGGTAGATGGTATTTCCCTGAAAACGCAGCGGTTCATTAATAGCCACTGTCCCGGCGGCAATTTGCCAGCCGTCTCTTGTTATCACCAGATCGCTGTAAACACGCGGCCGTACTGTAGGATCCGGTTCCTGCACCATGCAGACGCTGTCAATCCGGACGGTAAAATTGCCCTCCGGCACCTGGAAACTGTCACCGGCAATCCCGCCGCCTGCATGCTCAAAGCCGGTCAGGGAACCCACCATGGCGCCCAGCAGAATGACAAGCAGGCCGAAATGAGTCAGAAGGGAGCCGAAATAGCCGGACCTGCCTTTTTCGCCGAAAATATTTTTCCCTGCCGGACCCTCAATCACGGAAACCTGGTAACCCAAAGTTTGGAGAGCGGCAGCCGCTCCGGCAATGCCCCCGTCACCCAAATCTGCCGGTGGGAGCTTGACAGCCCGATAAAAAGGCATCTTCTTTATGGCCTCAATTGTCTGCACTTTCTGCGGCCGCAGAGCCAGGCGGGCAAGCGGCTTTACCCTCCTTAAGGAACACAGGAGCAAGTTCAGTGCCGCAAATGCCATAATGCCGACAAACCAAAAAGAGCGGTAAATGTTATCCATTGCCCTCTTCTGCTCCTGCAGCGAGGCAAAGACGGAAATGGCGGCAAACAACAGTAGCAGGATGATGCCGAGCTGCATGGAACTTAAAAACCGCAAAATCCGCCTTAAGGTGTCTTCCTTCCCGTGCCGTTGCATCATGGGTCTACTCCTTTTTCACACTGGCCGGATGTTCCGCTTCATATTTGGACGGGCACTTCACCAGGATTTTGCTGGCCGCAAAGACATCGCCTTCGAACCTGCCCGTTACAACCACGCTTTCCGCCGCAAAAAGGTTGGCCGGCATCTTCACCCTGGCAACCACCGGAACAATCTCGCCATTTTCATCCTGCATGTGAAAAGAAAAAGCATTACTATCAATTTCTTCAGCCGTGCCAGCAACTGCAAGGCCTTTCACCTGGGCGGGACGACCGCTTCTCCTGGCCTCGGCAAAGGTTACATAGGTACTCATGGCGCCGCGGGCGGTGATGATGACGCCTGCGGTGAAGACGACAAAAAGCAGCACCAGTACAATTTTGTCATATCTCTTCACGGCGCTCCGCCTCCTTCAGTTTCAGCTCAAGGCGCAACAGGTAGAGGAACAGGCCGAGCCAGGTAACCAATGTCACTGCCAGCACAAAAATGAGTTCATCCCACACTTTCCGCTTCCCCCCTCTTTTCTTCCATTTTGTCCAGCAGGGCTTCCAGCCTGGTCACCAGCTTGTACATCCAGGCATAAAGGCCGGTAAAACCGGCCAGTGCCGCAAGAAAAACGACAAGCATCTTCCTGTCCATATCAAAGCCGCCCTGTTCAAGGTTAATCACGTCGGGGTGAAGCGATGTATAGACGCGGGGGACAACAAAAACCAAAAACGGGACCGTCAAAAAAGACAGGACTGAATAAACGGCGGAGAGGCGGGCGCGCCGGTCCTGGTCGGAGACGGCACTGCGCTGGACGAAATAGGCTGCGTAAATCACAAGCAGGACGGCAATGGATGTCTGGCGGGGATCCCAGTTCCAGTACCAACCCCAGGCGGCGCGGCTCCAGATGGCGCCGGTAACGGTTGCCAGGAGGCAAAAAACTGTTCCCAATTCGGCGTTGATGCGTGCCTGCCTGTCCAGGCGGAGTTCCCCGCGGCGCAGATAGCCGACGGCATTCAGCATGGACATCAAGTAAGCCAGGACGGCAAGCCAGGCGGCCGGCACATGGTAGACAATGATGCGCCCGGTTTGCCCCAGCCCCTGGGTTGCCGGCATATAAAGGAATGATGCCAGAATAACTGCTGTCATCCAAATTCCAAGCAGGATTTGCCAGAACACTCTTTTCTCTCCTTCTTTACTCTTCGGCAGTGTTTTTATTCATCCCAGACATAGGGGAAAAGCAGTAGGGAAACTGCCAGGGCCGCACCGTTATAACAAAAGAGGAACAAAATATCGGCCGCTACCGCCCGCTCTCCTGCAAAGCACGTTCGCGTGCCGCAGATGGCGCCAAGCAAAAGCGGCAGCAGGATGGGAAAAGCCAACACAGTCATCAGGGGTCCCCTGGTGCCTGCTCTGGCAACTATGGCCGCCACAATGGTGCTGGCGCCGGCCAGCCCCGCCACCCCCAGCAGGACAACGGCCAGGAAAGGGAAAGGATATGCCACCGTTTGGTGTATAAGGACCAAAAAAAGCGGCACCACCAGGACGGCCAGACTGAAAAGCAGGGTAACATTAAACAAATACTTGCCGATAAAGACGGGTTCAGGGCGGGCTGCCAGCTTTAAGGCGGTCACAGTGCCCGCTTCTTCTTCTTGCACAAAAGTACGGGACAGCCCGGCCATGGCGGCAAAGAAAAGAATAACCCAAAGCAGTGCCGCCGCCAGGCCGGCATCAAGCACAACACCGCCCACCGCAAAACTAACCGCCACTAGCGTGGTGAAAGCAAACATCAGCAGGGCGCTGTAAGCGTAGCGTGTCCGAAATTCAATGCGCAGGTCCTTGCACCAGATGGCCAGTCCCCGGCTGACCCAAGGCAAGCGTTTGATCACCGTAGGACACCTCCCCCGGTTCATTGGTGGCCATAATGACAATGCCGCGATCTTTTTGTCTGCGGATGATTTCGGCAACAACAGCCACACCGGTTTCATCAAGGTTGCTTGTAGGCTCGTCCAGCACCAGGATCTGCGGTTCATGCAGGAGCGCATAGGCATATTTCAGGCGCTGCTTCATGCCGGAGGAATATGTACCGACCAAATCGCGCCCCCGCCCCGCAAGGCCCACAAAGGTAAGCAGGTCGCGGGCTTTTGCCGGGGAAAAAGGCAGGCCGCGCACTCCGGCAAAAAACTCCAGATTCTCCACGGCGGAAAGCTCCCCGTACAGTTCCAGCTCGGGCGACACCAGCCCGATATGCTCCCTGCTTTCCTCCCGGGCAAGCAGCTTACCGTCGACTGTAATTTCCACCTCTCCCGATGTAGCCGGGACCAGACCGCAAATGATGCGCAGCAAGGTAGTCTTGCCGGCACCGTTGGGCCCGTGCAGGACAAAAACAGAGCGACCGGGAATGGTGACGGAAATGTCCGCAAACAGCCTGCGGCGCCCGTATGCTTTTGTAAGTTTTTTTAGCACCACTTTCGTCTGCATCTGTTTACTCCTTTTGTCTTTTGAGGCACATTGGACCATCAGCTTAGTATGTCCACGTAGCCTGTTAAAAATTACCTGATTTCAGTAAAAAATGAATCTTTACAGACAAAGCGCCGTTTTGGCGCTTTTTATCTTTCTGCAGGCCGCAGGACAAATCCTTTCCGCAGGCGGTTAATTTGTCGCAAATTGTTGCAACCAGAGGGCAAAGATCACCAGGGTCCAAATTTTGCGGCTGTTGTCCGCCCGCCCTGCGCGGTGATCGGCAAGCAGCTTGCGAATAAAAGGCAGATTAAAATAACGGGCATGGGGTCCGGCATGTAAAAGTGACGCCACCTCCCCGGCCAGGCGGCTGCGCAGCCAGACCCTGGTGGGTACGGGAAAACCACGTTTGGGCCGTTTTACCGCGGATGGCGGCACAAGATCGGCAAAAGCCCGGCGCAGCACATATTTTGTCAACCCGTTTTTTATTTTATAGCAGGTGGGGATAGTGGCGGCAAATTCAAAGACATGGTGGTCCAAAAAAGGCACCCGCAGCTCCAGGGAATTGGCCATGGTCATTTTATCCGCCTTGACCAGGATATCTCCCACCATCCAAGTATGCAAGTCAAGATACTGCATGGCCGTAACATCATCATACCGCCGCGCTTCCCTGTAGAAGGGAGCCGTCACGGCCGTGGGAGGCGTGTATTTTTTTTGTTTCAGCAGTTGCTGTTTTTCCGCTTCTGTAAAAATAAAAGCATTGCCGAAAAAGCGCTTTTCCAGGGGAGTTGCCGCCCGCCGCAGGTAGTTTTTCCCGGGAAGAAAGCCGGGCCAAAGCGAAGCTGCGGCAGACACTAGAGGCCGGGGCAAAAGAGTCATGGGACGCAGGGCCTGCGGCTCACGGTAAATCCCGTAGCCGCCAAAGACTTCGTCCGCCCCTTCCCCCGACAGGGCTACTGTAATTTTTTTACGTGCCATGCGTGCCACGTAATACAGGGCAATGCCTGCCGGATCAGCCACCGGGTCGTCAAAATGCCAGACAAGTTTGGGGAGGTTGTGCCAGTATTCTTCCGGGGCTATCACGTATTCTTCATGGTCCGTTTCCAGGTAGCGGGCCGTTTCCGCCGCCTCGGACAATTCACTATAGCCTTCCTCCGCATAGCCTACACTGAAAGTGGAGACAGGCCCCAGCTCTCGCAGCAGGCTGGCAATCACCGTGGAATCAATGCCGCCGGACAGAAAGGCCCCCCAGGGTACATGGGAGCGGGTATGCAGGCGCACCGCTTCCCTCAGAACCGCCCGCGTCTCCTCCGCCACCTCGTCCAGGAGCCGCTTTTGGGGTAAAAAAAACGCCTGCCAGTAACGGGTGAGAGCAAGTTTGTTCCCCTGCCAGACGAAATAATGTGCGGGCGGAATTTTATATACGCCTGCAAACATGGTTTCCGGCTCGGGCACATACTGGAAAGTCAGGTAATGGGGCAGGGCCCCGGCATTGACACGTGCCGTAAAACCGGGCAGCCTGGCAAAAGCTTTTGCTTCCGAAGCCAAGGCAAAATAGTCCGGCGTTTCCGTATAATAAAGCGGTTTAATGCCAAAGCGGTCGCGCGCCCCGAAAAAAAGCTGTTTCTTTGTGTCATAGAGGCAGAAGGCAAACATGCCCCGCAGGCGGCCCACGCAGTCG
This sequence comes from Bacillota bacterium, assembly GCA_012522075.1. GTDB lineage: Bacteria > Bacillota > Dethiobacteria > Dethiobacterales > Dethiobacteraceae > DUUE01. Next base: position 22,535 of record JAAYLG010000186.1, on the reverse strand, counting down.
AAGCTGTCTTCTTCATACAGGTGCAATATAACCTCGGAGTCGCTGTCGCTGCGGAAGTCATGCCCCCGCCGTAGGAGCTCCTCCCGCAACTCCAGGTAGTTGTAAATGGCGCCGTTAAAAACTAAAAGCAGTGACCCGTCCTCATTGGCCATGGGCTGGCGCCCTCTCTCGGACAGGTCGATAATTTTCAGCCGGCGGAAAGCCAGGGCTGCCGGGCCACTAAACCTGACGGCACTTTCGTCAGGGCCGCGGTGCACAAATGTTTCCGTTGCTTTCTCCAAATCCGGCCAGCGCTTGCCGCCCCCTTTTTGCCAAAGGCCGAGAAAGCCACACATATGTAAACCTCCTTGGGAAAAGATCAGTTTACTATATGCGGCCTTCCGCTTTTTGGGCATAGGTGACGGGCAAACTTTCCGCACTTTTCACTTGCCGAGCTACGGAAATATTTACAGCTTCAGGTCATAATCGCCGTATTTTATCAGCCCGATTTTGCGCAGCCATTCGCTAAAGAGCAAAGACAGTACGGCCGGCAGGATATAATGCAGAAGCAGAATACGCCAGAGAACTGGCAGGGAAAAGCCCATGGCATCCAGTGTGCCGATTTGTCCCACAAAGCCGCTTGTCCCCATACCGGCACCGTAGGGCAGGTTCTCCATTTTTATCAGCGTGGTGGCAATGGGGCCCAAAATGGCGGAGGCCAGCGTGGGCGGCACCAGGATCCAGGGGTTGCGCACAATGTTGGGCACCTGCAGCATGGATGTGCCCACACCCTGGGCAATTAAGCCTCCCCAGCCGTTTTCCCGGTAGCTGGCCACGGCAAAACCGATCATCTGGGCGGAGCAGCCCACCGTGGCCGCCCCGGCCGCCAGGCCCCCCAGTTCCATCATCATGGCCAAAGCGGCGCTGGAAATAGGAGCTGTCAGTACCAGTCCCATCACTACGGAAACAATGATCCCCATGGGAATGGGCTGCAGTTCCGTTGCCCTCATGATCAGCCTGCCGAGCGCCAGCATAAAGCTGTTGACCCAGGGGCCCACCACGGCGGCGGCGGCTACTCCTGCCAGGATGGTAACAGCAGGTGTGACAATAATGTCAACTTTCGTTTCCTTGGAAACGGCTTTACCAAACTCTGCCCCTACCACGGCCGCCACAAAAGCACCGGCCGGCCCGCCGCCCAGCGAAACGCCTGCTCCCCCTGTAACGGCGCTGGCAAACAGTGCCAGCGGCGGGGCTTTCAGCCCGTAAGCCACGGCAACGCCGATGGCCGGGCCGTACAGGTTTTTGGCAAGATTGCCGCTCTCCACTAAAAATTTCAGAATTACATTTTCTCCCAGCAGGTTAACCAGCTGGTTCCCCAGTGTTTCCAGGATAACTCCCACAATGAGCGAGGCAAAAAGGCCCAGGGCCATGGCGCCAAGCGCGTCAATAAAATAACGCTCCAGGGAAAAAACAATATTTTTGCGGGCCAAAAAGCCTTCTTTTTTTTGCATCGTCCTCCTCCTCCCCTGACAGAGAATCCACCTATAAAGTCACCCTGATGCTGCCCGCAGCGCCACGAACCACATGACCGATAACGGCTGCCGGGACATGACGCCGCTGCATGGCGCCAAGCAAGGCGTCGGCCCTGTCCTGCGGGACGGCCATCAGGAGCCCGCCCGACGTCTGCGGGTCGCATAAAATGTCTATTTCCCGCTCGCCCACGGCGCCGGCCGTCTCCAGGCCGCAGGCCACGTACTCCCTGTTGGCATAAGCACCGCCCGGGATAAGGCCCATGCCGGCTGCATGCACGGCTCCGGGTAAAAGCGGTACCCGGTTGAAAGAAATCTCCATGGCCACCTTGCTGGCCAGAGCCATTTCACGGGCATGCCCCAAAAGACCAAAGCCGGTGATATCGGTGGCGGACGAGACGCCTACCTCCAGCATGGCGGCGGCGGCAGCCTTGTTCAGGGTGGTCATGGAAGCTATGGCGGCGTCCAGTTCGCCCGCCCGGTCCATGCCCGCTTTCACTGCCGTCATTACCAGGCCGGTGCCGACGGGTTTGGTTAATACCAATACATCACCGGGCTGTGCACCTCTGTTGGTCACAAGCTTGTCCGGGTGAACCAGCCCGGTAACGGAAAGCCCGTATTTGGGCTCCTTGTCTTCCACGCTGTGGCCGCCCACGATTATGGCGCCCGCTTCGGCAACTTTGTCGGCGCCGCCTTTAATGATTTCCGCCAGGATCTTGATGTCCACACTTTTGGACGGGAAGCAGACAATATTCATCACCAACTTCGGTTCCGCACCCATTGTATAGACATCTGACAAGGCATTGGCGGCCGCAATTTGCCCGAAAGTAAAAGGATCATCCACGACGGGGGTGAAAAAATCCAGCGTTTGCACCAGAGCCAAGTCAGAGCGAAGGCGGTAAACACCTGCATCGGCAAAAGCGTCGCAGCCGATTAAAAGGTCAGGGTCGGAAACGGCAGGTAAATGGCACAGTACCTGTGCCAATGCCCCGGCAGGCATTTTGGCCGCTCACCCGCCGCTGGTAGTCAGGAAAAGCAGACGGACTTCTTCAGCCATTGTTTTCACCACTCTCACAATTGTTCGGATCCAGGCGCCAGAGTACGCGTTCTTCTCCCAGGCGCCGCGTCCATTTCAGACGGTCGAATGTTTCCAGCAAAGGCAGGACATATTTCCGTGTGGAGCCCAGCTTTTCCCGGAATTCCCCGGCCGCCAGCGTTTTATGGGACAAAAAATGCCGGCACAGTTCCTGTTTGGCATGCCGGAAATGGCTGCTGTGCAGGGCAAACTGTTCATCGAGACGGACCAAGACACCTGTATGTACCAGATAAGCAAGCAATTCTTCAGTTTGTGCCACGCCGGCGTTGATTGCCGCCGCCGCTTCTTTCACGCTGGGCGGTTTATATCCTCCCGCCAGGTAAAGCTCCGCCAGTTTCGTCAACTGTTTTTCTTCCTGAGCCGTCGGTTTGGGTGTAAAATTGGCCAGAGCAACCAGGTCCTCGGCAATTTTAACGCTGCCCGCGGCGGCAAGCCGCTCCAGCAGCCAATCATAAACCTTAACCGGCAGCTCCCCGGGCAGAGCTCCTTTCAGCTCCGCCCTTGACATACCTGCCGCCAAATGGCGGTTGCGGTGAAAGAGAGCAAGTGTGTCCACCAGGCGGTCTTCCCACTCCTTGGCGGCATGGGCGGGGAAAAAGATATCACCGGCCTGCCGCAGTCTGTCCTCTTGCACCAGCCTTAAAAGCAGCTGATCCAACACCTCGGGAGCCAAACCGGATTCTTTGCGCAGAATATTGATGGCAACGGCGCCTTCCCGGCTGATGCGCTGCAAGAGCGGTACGGCCGGATCTCCCTGCTCCAGCTCCTTTAACCGTTCCAGGACGTCTTGGCGGAAACGTTTATGCTTTTCCGGCCGGGCATCCAAGACAATGCCGCCGCCAATGGTAGTCATGGGTGAAAAACTGCGGATCACAAAACGGTCATTATGCTGCGCCACCAGCTTTTTTTCCAAGCGCAGCTGGACAGGCGCCTCCTTGCCCGGTTCAAGCTCATCCCGGTCCAAAAGAACCACCCGCCCCACAGCACGCCCTGTCCCCAAGAAGACATGGACACGCGTCAGATTTTTCAGCGCCCGCGGCACGCCGGGCAACAGCTTTAATTTTGCATCCAAAAGATAGGTGGCTTCCAGCGAACCGGGGGCAGCCAGGACACTACCACGCGGCAGTGCTTCTTTTCCCAGGCCGGAAAGATTTACTGCGGCTCGCTGTCCCGCCACAGCCGCTTCCGTCTGCCGCCCGTGGACTTGCAGTTGCCTGACACGGGCAAATCTCCCAGCCGGCAGGACTTCCACCATCATGCCGCTGCGGATCGTCCCGGCCAGCACAGTGCCTGTCACCACCGTACCAAAGCCGGCCACAGTAAACACCCTGTCCACCGGCAGGCGCAGCGGTGCCTGTACATCCCTGGCGGACATTTCCGCTGTAATCTCATCAATAGCTTGCACCAGCTCCGGTAGCCCCTTGCCTGTCTGGGCCGAGACACGGAAAAAAGGCGCCCCCTCCAGAAAGGTTCCCGCCAGTGCTTCCCGCACTTCCTCTTCCACCAGGTCTAGCCATTCTTCATCTTCCACCAGGTCAATCTTGGTTAAAACCACCACTCCGCGGGCAATCTGCAATAAATCCATGATCGCCACATGTTCACGCGTCTGCGGCATGACGCCTTCCGTTACGTCAACCACCAGCAGCACCAGGTCAATGCCGCCTATTCCCGCCAGCATATGATGAACAAAACGCTCATGACCGGGGACGTCAATGACACCCGCCAGGCGGCCGCCGGGCAGTTTAAAGGGAGCAAAACCAAGTTCAATGGAGATACCGCGCTTTTTTTCTTCTTTTAGCCGGTCGGTATCTATTCCGGTCAATGCTTTAATCAATGCCGTTTTACCGTGGTCCACATGACCGGCCGTGCCGATAATCACGTGAGACACGCTACCACCACTTCCTCTTCGGCCACCTCAATGGTCCGGGGATCAAGAAGCAGCCAGTCATCCTGCACGCGCCCTATCAGAGACGGGGTGCCGGTCCGCAGTTTCCGCACCCATTCCGCCTGGGGCATCTTTTTATGCCGCAGGGCAACCACAAAGGTGGGAAGACGGGTTAAGGGCATGGCCCCACCGCCGACAAAGGAATAATCTTCCCACACGGCAACTGTCAGGCTGTCGGGCGCCCTCTCATGCAGAGCGGCAGCCAGGCGTTCCGCCCGCCGTTTCAGCGTGTCTTTGGGCATGGTAAGCATGGCCAGGACGGGGATCTCACGCAGTGGATCGCCAAAGAGATAAATCTGTAAAGTTGCTTCCAGGGCAGCCAGGGTAATTTTGTCCGGCCGCAGTGCACGCAGCAGCTGGTTCTTTTTAATGCGCTCCAGAAAGGCGCGTTTGCCGAGAATAATCCCGGCCTGGGGGCCGCCCAGCAGTTTGTCGCCGCTTAAAGTCAGCACGTCCACCCCCGTGGCAATGCGTTCCGCCACCAGCGGTTCCCGTTCCAGGCCGAAAGCAGACAGATCCACCAGGAGACCGCTGCCCAGATCTTCCATCACGGGCAGTCCCACTGACCTGCCCAGTTCGACCAGTTCCTCCACTTCCACCGCTGCGGTATAGCCCACCACCCTGTAATTGCTGGTATGTACTTTTAAAAGCAGGGCCGTCTCTTCATCCACTGCCTGCTCATAATCGGCATAATGAGTTTTGTTGGTGGTGCCTACTTCCACCAGCCGGGCACCGCCGGCAGCCATCACTTCCGGAATGCGGAAACTGCCGCCGATCTCCACCAATTCGCCGCGGGAAACAATCACTTTTTTCCCTGCCGCCAGTGTATTTAACGCCAGCAGGACGGCCGCCGCATTGTTATTGACAACGCAGGCCGCCTCCGCTCCTGTCAAGGCTGTCAGCAGCCGCTCCACATGGGCGTGGCGCAAACCGCGCTTGCCGGAGGGCAAGTCCATTTCCAGGTTACAGTAACCTGCAGCCCGCTGCATGGCCTCTTTTGCCGCTTCAGCCAGCCTGGCGCGTCCCAGGTTTGTATGCAGCACAGTCCCGGTGGCGTTGATGACACGCTGTAGGGAAGGCTGCCGAAGCTGTTGCAGCCGGGCAAGCGCTCTTTCCGCCACCGCTTCCGGCGTGCTATTAAACTCATCCAGTTCCTCCCTGGATGCTGCCTGCAGGATCTGCCGGCGCAGGCTGCCGATGATTTCCTGCACAGCCCCGACAAGCAACTGATGAGGAAAGCGCTCTCCCCCTGCCCGCCGGGCTGCCGCCAGGACTACGTCAACCCCGGGCAAGGCGCGCAAATATGCCTGCCTCCAGTTTTCAGCCATTTTTTTCACCTGCTGACGCTGTCTTGTCATGTCACTAATTATATAGCGTCATCCGGGTAAACGCAAGAGAGCAGACTAAGCGGCACGCTTAATCCGTGCCGGCCGGTGCCGGGGCGGCCGAGGCACCGGGCTAAAGAGAAAACGGCAGTAAAAAAGCCCCGCATTTGTTGGCAAGGGCTTTTAGCTAAAAGTATGGCAACATGATTTCTCTCCGGCTTTTGACAAATCGGCTTAAGAGGAGCTGCGAAACTGCCTGGCTATTCCCCTGGTAAACTCGTCAGCCATTTTGAGCACATGTTTCTCCCCTTGATCGTAGAAGAAAATATCCTCTTCATAGTCTCCATTGAGCCTGGCAAGCGCCTGATCCCTGACCTGGTCCAGGTGCACCCTCCACAGCCGCTCCATTTCCTGCCTGTTCCAGAAAGGATTGATACGGCTTAAGAAAGCGGCAATTTCATCTCCGTTGGCGTACCATCTTCTCTCCGCTTCCTGCGCCGCTTCAACGTCCCCGGCCTTGGCTGCCTGTACAAGCTCCGCCGCCAGTACCAAATGCTCGGTAAACAGGGTTTCGACCCTGTCTGCGGTTTGCTTGCCGTAAAACCTTCTGAACACGGCGGCAAAGTCCCCCGGGTTGCGCAGAAGTCTCCGGGTAACCGGCTCCACGTCAGCAAGGTCTTCAACAATACTGATAATGGTCATCCTGGTCCAGGCAGCATGCTGCTCCCATAGCATCCGCATGGTATTGTTTAGCCAAAGGAACCCTGTCTTTTCAGGGAAAGATGCCATCCAATTCACTCCTGAGCAATTTTATTACCATAATATGTTCCTCTGGCATTATTAGTTACAGCGGCAGATAGAGGCGGAAACAACTGCCTTTCCCGGGGGTGCTTTCCACCGTCACCCGGCCGTGCATTGCCTCGGTCAGTTCCCGGACGATGGCCAGGCCGATGCCCGATCCGCCGGTAGCCCGTGTCCGCGAGGGGTCCACACGATAAAAACGCTCGAAGATATGGGGTAGGTGCTCCGCGGCAATGCCGCTGCCCGTATCGGCCACAGCAATCACCGCTTCACCGTCCGCCGCCGTCAGCGAAATTGTCACCTGCCCGCCGGCAGGCGTGTATTTTGCCGCATTTATCAGCAAGTTGGCCAGTACCTGGCCAAGAAGCCCCTTGTCCGCCTGTACAGCAACTTCCTCATCCGGCAGCTCAAGGACAAGGCTGATGTCTTTCCGCTTCATGAGCGGCCGGTAGCGTTCCGTCTCCGCCGCCAGAAAAGCATTTAGGGGCAACAGTTCAAACTGCGCCGCCCTCCGGCTGTATTCGGCCTCCGCCAGCCGCTGCAAGTCTGTGATCAGACCGCCCAGGCGGATAGATTCTTCAAGGATGGCCGTAAGATGCTTTTCATCCGGCGGCAGGACACCGTCCCGGAAAGCCTCCAGGTAGCTTTGAATTGTTGACAGGGGCGTGCGCAGTTCGTGGGAAATATCGCTGGTCAGTTTTTTCCGCAGGTCGCTCTGGGCTTCCAGGCGAGAAGCCATCCGATTCATAGTTTCCCCCAGCACAGCCAGCTCGTCATCCCCGCTGACACGTACACGGGAAGTAAACTGGCCCCGTCCCCATTTTTCCGCCGCCGCGGCCAGCACTGTCAGACGCCCCATCAGGCGCCGGGCCATCTTGCTGCCAAAATAGGCGGCGGCAAGAATGGCCAGTAGACCGGTGATGACAGCACTGATAAGCACCATGCGGCGGAAAAGCAGTGCTTCCGCCGACCAAAGGCCCTGCTGCCCCAGGTAGACAATTTCCACCACCCCTACCTGTTCACCCTGGACATAGAGGGGGTAGGCGGCCGCGTTGCCACGCAGCTCCTGCCGCCGCCGCCAGTAATCGCTGTGCATCCCCCGCATCATGCCTGTCAGAGAGTCGACAATAAGCCTCCCTTTCAGGTCGTAAACTTTAATCTGCGTGCCGGTGGTGGAACCAACATACATGGTGGATAAGCGGATAGCCTGCCAGGAGGTGCTCCGGCTGTAGAGCTCGGCCAAGGTATCCAGAATAAGGCGGTTTTGTTCTTCCTGTACTTTGCCCAGATAACGGGTGAAATTAAAAGTGAGGGCAAGATTTATCAGGACGGCAACAAGGACAATACCACCCACTGCCAGGGCAACCATGGACAGTGTAATTCTTCTTGTCAGGCTGGATTGCATCTTAATCACCTACAAATTTATAACCGACGCCGTACACAGTCCGGATGAAACGCGGCCTCTCGGGGTGCGGCTCCAGTTTCTGCCGCAGGTTTTTTATGTGGCTGTCTATAGTGCGGTCAAAACCGGTAGCATAAACTCCCTGAACAATATCCATAAGTTCGCTGCGGGAAAAAACACGACCAGCATTTTTAGCCAATGCTACCAGCAGTTTGTATTCCGTGGCTGTCAGCTCAATTTTTTGGCCGTCAAAAATAACTTCATGCCGTAAGGTGTCTATCACCAGTCTCCCGTCGGCAAATTCCAGCACATCGGCCAGCAGTAGGCCGGGGGTATTCCGTGCCCGCCGCAATACGGCCATGACGCGGGCCACCAGTTCCCCGGGGCTGAATGGCTTGACGATATAATCGTCCGCACCCAGTCCCAGGCCCAGGATCTTTTCCTCTTCCGCCCCCTTGGCTGTCAGCATGATGATGGGGACAGCATTGCCCGCCCGGCGCAGGCGTTTTGTGACCTCTTCCCCGCTCAGGCCCGGCAGCATCAGGTCGAGCACAATGAGGGCGTAATCCCGGTTTTGGGCCAACTGCAGAGCATGCATGCCGTCCGCCGCCGTCTCCACGGCAAAACCTTCTTTCTCCAGGTAGGCACGTATCACATGGGTAATTTTCTCTTCATCATCAACCACGAGGATTCTTTCCATACACTCACTCCCGACCCGGGCCTTTTTCTCTACTATAAAGCAAGAGAAAAGCCGACACAAGTCCGGCTTTTCCCCGCAGAATCTTCCTGTTATGCATCCGGCGCGGCGATGTCTTTTTGCCGGTATACGGGACACCTCCCGCAGCCGCCGCGGCCAATGCCGCGCCCGCCCCCTCTGCCGCGCCCGGGGCTGCCAAAACCGAATGTATAATTGCCTGCATCCATCTGCTGTCTGCGGTATTCATGTATTTCCGCGAGTCTTGCTTTGATCTGTGCCGCTTCTTCTTCCGTAATCAGGCCTGCTTCAGCCTGTTTGTCCACAATCTGCTCGCGCAGGCCAAACATTTGCTCATACAACTCCCGCAGTTCGCTTTTCCGGGAGTCTGTCAGCGCCAGGGCAGCCGGCACGGCCACCACCGTCAGCAAGGCAACAACCAACAGAATCACCAGGCTTTTTTTCATGCCACACACCTCCAATGTTGTTTGTCCCCTTCTATCATATCCCTGTTTTGTGTATAAGTTATGGAGAAAATGTGGAGATCTTGTGGAGATGTGCGTCAGGTGCGGGTAGGAGTTTAGAATTCAACTACAGACTTATAGTCTTTCATTAAAACTGAATGTACCTGCTTGTCCAGCTCTTCCAGAGTCCACTTTTCCTTCCCTTCTTTTTTAATCTCGTTGACGGGCTCGGGATTGGTGAAAACAGAAATTCTATTGCCGGCCACCGAGAAGATGGCGCCGCTGATATTGGCTGCTTTATCTGTACACAGGTAGGCAATAAAGGGTGCCAAATATTCAGGCTTAGGCGTAATCTCAATGGGGAAATTAAATTTCGGATCTAGGAAGATGCTCTCCTCCGTTCCGCGAAACGCTCTTTCATGCGCTTCCAGTTCTACGGAAGCACGCGTATAGGCAAAAGGAGAAATGGCGTTGCAGGTAATATTGTACCGGTAAAGCTCCATGGCCACTGCGCGTGTCAATCCCACGACGCCGGCATTGGCCGCGCAGTATTCCGCATGCCTGATCACGTCGCCCAGAAAAGCCCGGGAAGTGGTGTTAACAATACGGCCCCAGCGCTTTTCCTTCATATAGGGAACGGCATGGCGGATCACATTAAAATGGCCTTTTGGCTTGGTATTGTTTACATGGTCCCACAGCTCCGGCGTAATTTTATCCACCGGGCTGAAGCCAAATGTTCCGGCAATGTTGACCACAATATCAACGGAGCCGTATGTTTTGACAGCCGTTTCCACAAGGTCGGCCGCTACCTGAAAGTCGGAAATATCGCCAAAAAACGGTGTAGCTTCACCGCCTGCTTCCCGGATGGCCTGGGCGGTTGTTTCCGCATCGCCCGAGAGCTCGGCCATCATTTTTTCCGTCCATTCCAGGTCGGCAGGGCTCAGGTGGGCAAGATCCCGCTCCGTCAGCTGGGCATAACCGGTGGAGTGCCTGCGGCGGTTATTGGTAACTACCTTGACACCCTGCTCGGCCAGATACATGGCCACAGCCCGGCCGATACCCTGCCCCGAGCCTGTAACAATTGCTACTTTTCCTTTTAGCGAAAGTGACACTGTCATCTCCTCCTTCAAATGAAATCTTTTCCTGTTGTCCTTATTGTAACATAATTAGCCGCCTGCGAGCCATCCTGTTTTTGTCTGAAAAACGCACCCTCCCCTTCTTTTCCGGCAGGCAGCCCGCCGGCAAACAGGCGTAAAGCGGGACTTTCGGGAGAAAAAAGCATTCCGTCGGCAGGGAAAAAGGGAAAGCGTGCGAATTAGATTTCTGGGAGGTGTTTCTTGATGCGTGTCATCGCCCTCAATTTCGCCGACGCAGATTTTGCCACGCCCGGCACGTACCGGGAATACATGCTGGAAAAAGTGTCACCCCTGCTTACTGCAGACAAGACCGCCCTGGTAGTGCTGCCGGCTCACTCCGCCCTGCTTCTGGCTTGGAGCTTCGGGGATTTGGGGGATGTGCAGTCGCTGGACGAAGCCGTTCTGCAGTTTGTGCAGTTGTCCTCCTGGCCTGCCGCCTGGTATGAGCAGCAACAAAAATTGGCCCGGGAACTGAACATTTGGTTTATTCCCGGAACAGTTCTGGTCAGGGAAAACGGCCGCCTGTATCACGAAGCACCGCTCCTGAATCCGCAGGGCAGAATCTGCGGACGGCAAAAACAGCTTTTCCTCACGCAGCAGGAAAAAACTTGGGGGCTGGCACGCGGCACCAGTGCGGAAGTATTTGCCACGCCTTTCGGCACACTGGGCATTATTGTCGGCACCGATGCCTGGTATCCTGAAACAGGCCCCATCCTTGCTTTAAGCGGTGCCGGGCTCATTTGTCATCCCGGAGCCGTGCCGGAAGAGAATCATACCTGGCTGCAATTTGCCGGCATGTGGAGCCAGGTGCAGCAGAACCAGTTCTTTTGTGTGGAAAGCCAGCTCTGCACGGAAATTGCCGGCTACCGGGCAGGCGGGAATACGCTTATTCATGCCCCCTGTGAAATGACTGCCGGCAGCAGCGGGATTCTGGCCCGCGGCGGGCAGGACGGCGGACCGGTGGTGGCTGAGCTGGATGAAGAAAGGCGCCGGGAAGTCATCTCCCGCTATCCGTTGCTCAAGCTTTTGCAGCCTGAGGCATACAGCCCCATTTACCCGGAGAAAGGAGAAAGGTCATGAAATTGCAGGAACGCCTTTTCCTCTCTTACCTGGCCTGGCGTACCCGCCCGGCGGTCATACGCCGCCACCTACAAAAAATACGCCTGCCGGAGCGCAGGCAGGTCACGTTCCCTGCAGCGGATAAAATCCGGGTGGCTGCAGCGCAGGTGGAAGCTAAACTTTTTAAAGACGTCCGTGCCTATGTGGATGAAATGGCCCGTATTGCCCGCTCAGCCGTGCGTGATGGGGCACAACTGCTTGTTTTTCCGGAAAACAACAACTACCAGCTGCTGGGACTGCTGCCGGGTGTGGACAAGCTGGCAAAAGAAGCGAAAACTGCCGGCGGCCCGGAAAAACTGCCGGTGGCGGACTTGTTCCGCGCGGTGGGTCCCATATTCCTGCGCATAGCAACCGTCACTTTCAGCTGGCTGGCAAAACGCCTCGGGCTGTATATCGTTGCAGGCAGTTTCCCTTGCCCCGAGGGCGGCAAAGTTTACAACAGGGCATTGCTTTATGCTCCCGACGGCAGCTTGCTGGGCAGCCAGGACAAGGTGCACCTGATGCCGCTGGAAATAAGCTGGGGCTTTTCTCCGGGAAAAGTTTTCCGCGTTTTCCCCGCGGCCTTTGGCGGCCTGGCGGCGCCCGTCTGTATGGATGCCACCTACTATGAGACTTTCCGCGTCGTGGCGGCCCTGGGAGCGGATATTGTCGCCGTACCCATCGCCAACCCGGAGGAATACAATGCTTACCTGGCCCTGCGCGGCATCTGGCCGCGGGTGCAGGAAACACCTGTGTACGGGATTAAAAGCGCCCTTGTCGGTAAGATGCTTGGCTTTGCCCTAACCGGAAAGGCGGGTGTGTTCGCCCCGCTGGAGCTGACGCCGGGCGGCAACGGGGTCCTGGCGGAAGCAAAAAGCTTTGATCGGGAAGAACTGGTTGCGGCTACTCTTGACCTTGCCGCGCTGCGCCGCCTGCGCGCACACCACCCGCGGCTCATGGACAGCAACCCGGAATTTATGGCCAAATATCTTCCCCGGCTTTATCAGGCCAACGCCAAGTAAGGCGTTGGCTTTTTACTTTGCCGCCCCGGCCTGCACTTCCTTTTCCGGGTAAAAGTAAAAGATAATGCAGCCAACTAGAACAAAAACGGCGGCAACGGGCCCCGTCAGTTTCACTCCCAGCGGCTCCGCCGCCGTCCTGCCGAAAAGCTGGAACAAGAGACCTGTCAACAAGGTGGACAGCCCCAGAATCATTTTCAGGATGAGCCCCTGCGTGCCAAAATACATGGCCTGCCGCTGCTGCCCCGACAGTCCGGTCTCCAGATCGGTAATGGCGGCAATAATGGCGTCTGGCAGGACAAAAAGAGTTGCCAACGGGATACCCGCTACAGCCATCAAGATCAGGGCGGCAGTTTGGGCGGACATGCCGGCGACAGGCTGCCCCAGGAAGTAGAACAGCGGCAGCAGCACGGCAAACAGGAAGAGCGAAATTAGCATGACCATTCGCTGACCTATTTTTTGTGCCAGGACATTGACAACGGGGAACATGACAAAAGCCACGACAAAAGCCGCTGCAAAGAAAAAGGAGACCATTTCCTCCTCCTGTCCCAGAAGCACAGTGACATAAAACGGCAGGCTTACCGTCACAATATTAAAGCCAAGCCAGAAAGTGGCGTTGCCGGCCAAGTAATAGCGGAAAGCCCTGTTTTTTAAGGTTGTTACGATGGCCTCCAGGAGCCCCAGGGAAGCGGGCTCCCCTGTCACATATTGCTTTTCCCGGAGAAAAACAGGGAGATAAAGCAGGATGATGCCGATTGCCGCGGAACACCAGATCATCCCTCTAAAGCCGAAAATGTTGATAAGCACCCCCGACCCCACCAGGGCTGCAGCCACTCCCAGCAGGGAAAAGGCGGCGCGCAGGGTGGAGAGGTCCACCCTGTCGCTTTCCCTGCGGACAATCTCCGGCAGCAGTGCCAGGTAGGGGCAGACATAAACGGTAAAAAAGAAGTAATAAAGACCGGCCATGAGCGCCAGGTAAAAAAGATTTGCCTTACTGTGGGAAGCAGACGGCGGATAAAAAAGCGCCACATAAACCGCCGTATAAAAAAATGCACCGTACAGCAGAAAAGGCGTCCGCCTCCCCAGGCGGCCGCGATGGTTGTCCGACCAGAGGGCTACCAGCGGATCGGCTACGGCGTCCACTATCCTGCCGAAAACCATGACGACGCCAAAAACTGCCGGCAAAAGCAGCGGCTGCTCGTCTGCCGTGTAGTAATACATCAGCCAGATAACCACAATCCGGTCCAGCATGGACCACCCGGCCGAGGAGGCGGCATACAGCAGCTTGCCCGCCCAGGTCAGTTGTTTTTGCATTTCTTCTCCCTCCCTTTATTTTTTCCTAAACGCTTGATAGAGGGCAAAACCCAGGAAGCCTGCCGCAGAGGCAAATGCCTGCCCGGTTGCGGCGCGGCCCGTCTCGGCATCAACACTTTCACAGAAAAAACCGCTGTCCAGTTTGGCTGCGGCAAAAAAGCCGCCCGCCTCCGTCCTGCCCGCCAAAAGTTCGCTGGCAGCAGCCAGGGGCCAGGGATCTCCGGCATGCCGTGATGCAGTCCCGGCAAGCACCCGCCCCGCCCGCCGGTAAGGATTATACCCGGAACAGATCCACCGCACCGTGTGCTGCCAGACCGGATCCTCCCGGCGGCAAAAACCATAATAAGGAAGCAAAAGCAGGCTGCCGGGCGGGTTGTCGTAAAGCTCGAAATTACCCCGGCCGTCCACCGCCCAGGCAAACATGGGCCCGAAAGGACCTTTTACCACCCCGTGCCGGTAGATGGCGGTGCGGATGGCCAAGGCCATCTGTTTGGGGTCTCCCGGCAAGGTTAAACTTTTTCCGGCCAACCGGGCAAGGAAAGACAGCGCCCGCTGCGCCAGGGCATTGCTATAAATCAAATAGGGGTAGCGGGGCGGGTCGTCGGAAGGGTCAAGGAAGGTGGTGCAGAAACCCACGTCAGCGTCGTACCATTGCAAGAATTTGGCCATGAGCTGCGGCAGGGCTCTTTTGATCTGCTCATTCTCCAGGACGGCGCGGTCGCCCGTTGCCTGCAGATAATGTTTCAATGCCAACAAGTAGGCGGCCAGCTGGTCCAGTTCAAACCCGGGGTAAAGTAGTGTGCCGTCAATGTAATGGGCATGTTCCCCCGCCCGCTCCAGGTGCCGCTCAAAGACGGCAAGGAGGACTTCCCTGGCGGTGGCGGCATCTGTCAGCAAAAGGCCCGGAAAGCTCCACAGCAGCGTGTCCCATGCCCAGAAAGCGGCACTGACATAATATTTGGGGCTGCGTGATGTGACAGGCAGCCACCTGTCGCTGTCAATGGCCCTCCCCAGGGCAAAGAAATAATTAAAAAAAAGATTGCGATTGGCAAGGGCAGTATGGGCGGAAAGGGCAACCCGCCGCGCTTTCAGCCAACTTTCCGTTTCTGTGAGCAGCCGCCGCCAGCCGCGCCGCCGGAAATCCACCACTGTGGTAGTGGCGCCGCTCCCTTCCTGGTTGACGGCAAGATACAGCGGGACATGCCTTTCCTCTCCCGGCTGCAGGGTAAAAACACTGGCTGCATCCGCCTGCAGCCCTTCCGTAGCAGACCGCCGCCACCACGGCTCCTCCCGTTCCAGCCCCACGGCCAGGGCGGCTACCGGGTAGGCGTCCCCGCATTCACACAGCAGGCTTTTTGTCCAGCGGTCATACTCCATAACAGGCAGCTGCGCCAGCGGGCGGCTGCGGAAAATCCGGCGTTGACAGCCGTCCCACGCCAGGTTGAACCCGGCCTCCACCAGAAGGGGCCGCTCTCCATTATTGCGTACCTTCAGCAGATAAACGGCCCCCCGGTGCCCGGGCGGGGCAAACACCAGGCCCTGCACGGCCACCTCCCCGGCAGCGGCGGAAAAAACAGGAAGCCAGTGCAGCCGGTAACTCCACACCATGCGCAGTGCCGCCGGCCTGCCGTCAATTTTCAGGTAAGGCGCAAGCAACGGCAAGCGGCCGGTCCCTGTAAATTCCACAAGCCCCCGGCTGCCCTCATGCAGCACAGTGATGCTATTGATACCGCCGCCGGCCGGCCTGATTTCGGGAAACGACAAATATTCATTACCCGAAGCCAGGTAGACACGGCAGTTTTTTATTTTTGTTGGTACTGTCAGAATTTCCGCCATTTTTTCACCCCTTTTCCAGCCCTTGGCTGAGATTTGTTGCCGGAGCGCTTTTCCCGGTCCGAAAAGCATAAAGCACAGGCTATATTGGGAAAGGTAAAACGTAATTGTTTGCAAGGAGGCAGACGGAGTGGACCGCAAAAAACTGAAAAAAGCAGCACTGATCGGCGCCGGCACACTTCTCGGGATACAAGCTGTTAGGATGCTTGCCCGCAGCACCGTCAACCGGACAAGTGATCACGCCTTAAAAATCCTCATGGAAGACCCCTACGATGAAAACTTGTGGGAACTTGTCTCCGCCACCAGCCGCATCGGCTGGCAGAATGTGGTGGAAACCAACCTGCGTTCCGCCTTGGGCAGAATGATTACCCGCCCCATGGGCTCACCGAAAAAATTTCCCAGCCTGGATGACATTGTCTTTACTTTTGCACAGCTGCATGTCATGCCCACGCCGCTGGAAGAAAAAATTGACCTTTCTGTAGTGATTGGCAAGCAGGCCGGGCGTCCTTTAACCATAGACCTTCCCATCATGATCGCTCCCATGGCGTACGGCAAAGCCTTGAGCAAGAAAGCCAAAATTGCCCTGGCCATGGGAGCGGCGGCCATGAACACCGCCACCAACACCGGTGAAGGGCCTTTTCTGCCGGAAGAGCGCGCCGCTGCCAAATACCTGATTTACCAGTACAACCGCGGCGACTGGGATAAAACCCCGGAAATCATCCGCCAGTGCGATGCGGTAGAAATCCAGTTGGGGCAGGGCGCCATCGGCGGCGTAGGACACGTGATGGCGGCGCATGAAATTGACACCGAACTGCGCAAGGCCTTTCGCTTTCCCAAAGGAAAGGATGCCGTTTCCCATTCCCGCCAGCCGGAAATCAAAGAACCCGGTGATCTGGTCTTTTTGGTGGAGAAGCTGAAAAAAATAGGCGGCGGCATCCCCGTCGGCGTGAAAATGGCGGCGGGAAAGCACCTGGAAGAAGATTTGCGTCTTATCTGCGAAGCTAATGTCGACTTTATCTCCATGGAAGGCGCCGAAGCGGCCACCAAGGCATCGGCTCCGATCCTGCAGGACGATTTCGGTGTGCCCATGGTTTTTGCCATCAGCCGGGCGGCCGACTGGCTGAAGGCAAACGGCTACCGGGACAAAGTTTCACTCATTGCCAGTGGTAAAATGCGCACACCGGGTGATGTGCTCAAAGCCGTGGCCCTGGGTGCGGATGCCGTTTATATGAGAGCGGTGGCACTCTTTGCCATGTCCCATACCCAAATTTTAAAAGCGCTGCCTTTTGACCCGCCAACACAGGTCGTCTGGTATAGCGGCAAGTATGCCCGCCGCTTTAACGTCAAAAAAGGTGCAAAGTACCTGAGCCAGTTCCTGCGGGCCTGCAAGGAGGAGCTGGAAACGGCCGTGATGGCGCTGGGCAAAACAAGTATCAGGGAAGTGGGCCGGGAGGACCTGATGGCTTTAAACGAGCTGATTGCCAAAGGCTGCGGCCTGGCCATGGTTTACGACCCGTTTGTGGCGCCCGGACCGTCTCCCGTTTACCGGTAATACTCGCACGGGTTGCCGCAGCTGCTGCAGGCACGCCGGGAACGGGAACAGGCATTGCCTGTTTCTCTTTTCTACGTCCAGGGGGAATAACCTTTTTTTGGATACATTTTTACCAGGCCGTTAGCCCAGATTATATCGGGAATACTTAATACGAAAAAAGACTTTGCTCATCATATGAACAGCAAATGAGGATGCGCCATGATTCTCCAAGCTGAAGAACTGCGTCAAAAAGCACATGAACTTGCCCTGACACATGACTCTTCCCACAGCAAACTGCCGGTGTACAAGCTGAAGCGTAGGCTTGCCGCCGCCATCCACCGGCTGCGTGCCTTCAGGGATGAACTGCGGACCTCGCCTGACGGCTGCTCCCAGCCCGCCGAAGAATGGCTCCTTGATAACGCCGAATTTATTGAGGAACAAGTGCTGGTGGTAAGAGAGCAGCTTTCCGGTTCTTTTTTGCGCCTTCTGCCGCGGTTGCGCAAAAGCGGTGAACCGCGTGTGCTGGCTCTCTGCAGCGACTACCTGGAGCATGTTGACAGCCACCTTGACGAGGAGGCGCTTGTTACCTATGTTAACGGCTACCAGGAAGTGGCTGTCCTGTCTCTTGCCGAAGTTTGGTCGTTCCCGCTCATCCTGCGCATCGCCCTGCTTTTGCGTCTGGCCGAAGTAATGCAACTCGTCAGGGAAAGACGGGAAGCGTGCCTTTTGGTCCAGCGGCTGCTGGCACAGCTGGAACCGACCAGACCGGACCCGTCCCGCCTAAAAGATGCCCTGGAGGAAGCGGGGCAGGATCTGCCCCTTTCCGGCCCGGTAGTCGTCCAACTGATCAAACAGTTGCGTGAATGGGCCGACGATTCGGCCACGGTGCGTGAATGGCTGCTCTGTAAACTGGAAAATGAGCCGGAAAGCCTGGACAAAATTGTCGCCTATGAATACCAGCTACAGGCATCTTACCAGGTAATAACAGGCAACATTATCAACAGCCTGCGCACAATTGCCCGCTGGGATTGGCGCGATACTTTTGAGCGTCTTAGCTTGGTGGAACGGACACTGCGCCAGGAATGCACGGGCATTTATCCATTGCTAGACTTTAGCAGCCGCGACCTGCTGCGCAAAAATATTGAACGTTTGTCCCGCCGGCTGTGTGTGCCGGAAAACCTGGTGGCAAAGCAGGCTGCGGAACTTGCCGCCGAATACTACGAAAACACAGGCCCCGGCAAAAAAGAACTGCCGCGCCGGGCGTTTATTGCTTATTACCTGCAGGAAGCGGAAGGGGTGCGGGAACTTATCTGCGCGCTGAAAACATGCAGCACTCCCCACCTGCTGCAGGGGTTTAATCTTGTACGTCAGACACCAGGTTTCTATTTATACGTGCTGGCCGGCTTGTTTCTCTTTTTCACCCTGGCTTTTACCGCCTGGGGCATACAGGACATAAGCCTTAAACCGTGGCAGTGGCTGCTGGTATTGTTTGCTGCCATGCTGCCGGCCGGCGAATGGGCAGTGACCTTTTTTCATTGGCTGATAGAATGTCTGCGGCCGGCAGAGCCCCTGCTGCGTTATGACTTTTCGGCCGGCATCCCCGATGAAGCCGCCACCATGGTTGTCATTCCTGTCATCTGGTCATCCGCCGCGGAAGCCCGTGAGCTGGTAGACAGACTGGAGCTGCACTACCTTGCCAACCGCGACCCCAACCTCCACTTTGCCCTGCTCGGCGATTTTGCCGATGCCGGGCAGGAGCATCTGCCCGGGGATGAAGAGATACTGGCGGCCGCCCGCGACGGCATCGAGGCGCTTAACCGCAGCTATTCCCGGCCTGGCGGGAGCACCTTTCACCTTTTCCAGCGCCGCCGTTTATGGAACCCTGGGGAAGGCGTCTGGATGGGCTGGGAACGCAAGCGCGGCAAACTGGTTGAGTTCACCGAACTGCTGAAGGGGAAAAAAGATACTACTTTTACGCATGTGACAGGCGATAAAGAAGTACTGGCCCGCATCCGCTACATTATTACCCTGGACGCCGACACAAAACTTCCGTTGGGCACGGCACAGCAGCTGGTGGGCTCCATACACCTGCCATACAACAGGCCGCGTCTGAACAAAAGCAGCACACGTGTAGTTGAGGGTTACGGCGTGCTGCAGCCCCGCATTTCCATCAGTCATGATGCCGCCCGGCGTTCACGTTTTGTGTCCCTCTGGTCTGCGGACCCCGGTATTGACCCTTATGCCTTTGCCGTTTCCGATCCCTACCAGGACGGGCTGGGGCAGGGCATTTTTACCGGCAAGGGCATTTTTGATGTAGACACTTTTGTGCAGGTTTTAAATGAGCGAATCCCGGATAACATGGTCCTCAGCCATGACCTGCTGGAGGGCGGTTTCCTGCGTGCCGGCCTGCTCTCCGATATTGAACTGATTGACGACCACCCGGCCACTTTTTACGCTTACCAGAAACGGCAGCACCGCTGGGTACGCGGCGACTGGCAGCTTTTGCCCTGGCTTTTTCCCCGCGTCCGCAACCGGAGGGGAGAGCTGCAGCCGGTGGATCTTTCCCCCCTCACCCGCTGGCAGATCGTGGATAACCTGCGGCGCAGCCTGCTCTTGCCCGGCCTGCTTGCCCTCCTTTTTGCCGCCTTAACCGTCTTGCCGGGTCCCCCCGGCCGCTGGTTTGCCCTGATTTTTACCACCCTCTTTTTACCGGTGTTCCGCCACCTGGCAGCCATCCGGTGGGCACTCAGGCGCCCTGTAAATTTTTTGGCCACTGCCGGTCAAGTGCTCTTAACCCTCATCACACTGCCTTACCAGGCGGCAGTCCTGCTTGATGCCGTTTGCAGAACAATTGTCCGCCTGTTTTTTACAAAGCGGCACCTGCTGGAATGGGTCAGCGCCGCGGAAGTGGAACGCCGCAGCCGGGGGCGGAAAACCCCCGCGCTGCAGGGGATGCCGGCAGGTTTTCTCTTAAGCTTCCTCTTCGCCCTGGCGGCCTTGTCACAGGACACACCCGGCCTGCTTGCAACCGGACTTGCCTTAAGCGCCCTTTGGTTTATTACCCCCTTTATCGTCCGCTGGCTGGATATGCCTGTCAAGGAGCGGGAAATACCGCTGACCGCCGCCGAAAAAGAAGAATTTACAAAGCTGGCCCGGGAAATCTGGTCTTTTTTCCGGGACTTTGTCATCGCGGAGCATAACTGGCTGCCGCCTGACAATGTTCAGCTTGACCCGCCCAGGGGAGTTGCCCGGCGCACTTCTCCCACCAACATAGGGCTCTATCTGGCCTGTGCCCTGGCTGCCCGGGACTTGGGCTTTATTGATACTCCTGGCCTCATTGCTGCCCTGGAGCGCACCATTTCAGTGGTGGAGCGGCTGGAAAAATGGCACGGCCATCTCTACAACTGGTACAACATAGAGACGCTGGAACCGCTGCCGCCGCGCTACATTTCCACCGTGGATTCAGGCAATTTTGTTTCCTGCTTGCTGGTCGTCAAAACAGGTCTTTCAGAATGGCTGGCTTCTTCCCAGGCAGCTGTTGGGGCCGAGGACAAAGCCCGCGGAAAGAAACTTCTTGCTCGCCTGGAACAGCTTATAGCAGCCACCGATTTTCGTCCTCTTTATGATCAAAAAACAAAACTTTTCGCCCTGGGCTACAACGGTGACCTGCAGAAAAGGGATCGGATTCTTTATGATCTCCTGGCCTCGGAAGCCAGGCAGGCAAGCTTTCTTGCCCTTGCCCTGGGGCAGGTGCCGGCTGCCCACTGGTATGCACTCGGTCGTTCCATGACCAGGGTGGGCAGGCGGATCACGCTTCTTTCCTGGGCCGGGACAATGTTTGAATACTTAATGCCTTCCCTGTTCCTGCGCACCTACCGCCATACAGTCTGGGAAAGCACCTATCATGCCGTTGTTCGCCGGCAGATAGAATATGCACACCAGCGTGGCGTCCCTTTCGGCATTTCGGAGTCGGGCTATTATGCCTTCGACCATCAGTTGAACTACCAGTATAGGGCTTTCGGCGTGCCCGGCCTCGGTTTTAAACGCGACCTGGAGCAGGACCTGGTGATTTCACCTTATGCGACTATCCTGGCCTTACCCTTTGCCAGGCAGGAAGTACTGCAGGCTTTACGGGCAATGGAGGCACTGGGCGGCCGGGGAAAATACGGTTTTTATGAAGCCATTGACTTTACCGCGGAAAGGCTGCCCCGCGGTCGCAAACATATGGTAGTCCGTAGTTTTATGGCCCACCACCAGGGGATGAGCCTCCTGGCACTGACCAACCTACTTTCGCCCCATAAGATGTATGAACGCTTTCACCGTGACAAGCGAGTGCGGTCTGCGGAGCTAATGCTCCAGGAGCGGATCCCGGCTCAGCCCAGGATTATTAGACATCCCGCCCTGGCACGTGTACATTTGCCTTACCAGGAACAGGCCGGTACAGGCCCGTATCGTGAATTTTCCACGGCGGACACGCCAGCACCGGAAGTCTGCGTCCTTGCCAACGGGGCACTGATGACGGTCGTAACTACCAGCGGCAGCGGTTTTTGCCGTTACCGCGGGCTTGCAGTATCCCGCTGGCGGGAAGATCCGGTGTTGGACAACTGGGGCAGCTATATCTACCTCCGAGACGTAAATCGTAACATCGTCTGGTCCCCCACCTACCAACCCTGCCGGGTCCCGCCGGCAAAGCAGCGTATCCAGTTCTCCCTGAACCGGGCCGTTTTTATGCGAGAGGACGGGGAAATTAAAACAAGCCTGGAGATTTGTGTCTCTCCGGAATGGGATGCTGAAATCCGCCGGTTGACACTGGCCAATACGGGAAGCGAGCCCCACATTATTGAAGTAACAACTTTTCAGGAACCGGTGCTGGCCCCGCCGCTTGCCGATGAACTGCATCCCGCCTTCAGCAAACTTTTTCTTGAAACCTCCTTTGAAGAAAAAACAGGTTGCCTTGTGGCGCGCAGAAGGCCTCGCCGGGAAGCCGAACAGGAAATCTGGGCCGCCCACAGCCTGATTGCCGCAGGGAACACCCTGGGGCCGGTGGAGTATGAAACAGACCGTGCCTGCTTCATTGGCCGCGGGTATACACTGGCCCGCCCCCGGGGGATTACTGCGCGCCTGCGGGGGAAAACCGGCTCTGTTGCCGACCCGGCTTTCATTATGCGCAGGAGGATAAAAATAGAACCGGGTGAACAGGTGCAGCTTTTTGCCGTCACAACCGTGGGCGGGACAAAAGAAGACGTTATCAATATCGTCGGCCATTTCACGACGGACCAGGCGGTGGAAAGGACTTTCCAAATGGCCTGGAACCACAGCCAGATCGAATTGCGCCACCTGCACCTGACAGGCGACGAAGCCATGGTTTT